>CAZSUO010000050.1:0-12545 GCA_964610065.1 uncultured Coriobacteriaceae bacterium
TCGACACGGCGTCGCTCTATGGCAACGAGGCCGGCATCGGCCGGGCGATTGCCGCAAGCGGCGTACCGCGGAGCGAGATCTTCCTCACGAGCAAGGTCTGGAACGACGAGCAGGGCTACGACAACACGCTCACTGCGTTCTCGCGCAGCCTCGAGCGGCTCGAGACGGACTACCTCGATCTCTACCTCGTGCACTGGCCGCGCACCGAGACACCCGAGACATGGCGCGCGATCGAGCGGCTCTACGCCGAGGGGGCCGTGCGGGCGATCGGCGTGTGCAACCACCTCGAGCATCATCTGGAAGCGTTGCTCAGCGTAGCCGAGGTCGCCCCGATGGTGGATCAGTACGAGATGCACCCCTGGTTGCAGCAGCCGTCACTGCGGCGGTACTGCGAGGCGCACGGCATCGTGGTGGAGGCGTGGGCGCCGCTGATGAAGGGCCGCGTGGCGGAAGAACCCGCGCTTGTGGAGATCGCCGCGCGACGCGGCAAGAGCCCGGCGCAGGTAGCGATCCGCTGGCTGCTGCAACACGGCGTAGTCACGATCCCCAAGTCGGTGCATCGCGATCGCATCGCTGAGAACGCGAGCGTGTTCGACTTCGCGCTCACCGATGCGGACATGGCCGCGATCGATGCGGTCGACCGGGGCGAGCGGTTTGGGCCGGAGCCGGACCGGGGTGGCGAGCGGTAGGGGGTGCCTCGCTACTCCGCCTCGTAGAACCGCACGCCAGCCGGGTCGCGCGCGTCAGTCGCGCTCCCGCCCAGGTGGGAGGTGGTGTCGTCCCACGCCTGCTGGATTCGCGTGCGGTCGGCGGTGTCCACGCCGGGGTACGCCGCGTCGGCCAGCACGTCGCCGATCGGCAGCACGCGGTGCTCCTTGCCGTACTCATCGGTGTCATCCACCCACACCGGCACGTACTCCACGCTCACGAGCGACGTGACGCCACTGCGCATGTCCTTCTCAAAGCCCAGCTCCAGCAGCAATCCCGTGTTGCGATACCGTTCGCGCTGGTTGGACACGAAGTTGCCGAGCGAGTGGATGATGAACCCGGTGCGCGGGGTGCCGTCCTCGCGCGTGGCCTCCACAGTCCGCATCGGCTGTATCACATGCGGATGGCTGCCGAGCACCACGTCGGCCCCCGCCTCGATCATCGCCATCTCAACGGCCTTCTGCGACTCCGAGGGCTGGCGCTGGTACTCCAAGCCGTTGTGGATGCTCACGATCACGAGGTCGGGTTCGAGCTCGCGCGCCCGCTTCACGTCGGCGGCCATGCGCGCGGTATCGATGACGTTGACCATCCACTTCTTGTCCGATGGCGCCGTGAAGCCGTTCATCCCGTACGTGTACGCAAGCACAGCGACCTTCGCACCGTTCACATCGGCCACCAGGACCCGTTCGGCCTCCTCGGCCGTGCGAGCCGACCCGGTGTGCTGCGCGCCGAGCGTGTCGAGCACATCGAGTGTGCGGGCGACACCGGTTGGGCCCCGGTCGAGCGTGTGGTTGTTGGCGGTCGTGAGCACGTCGAATCCCGCCTGCACGAGGGCCTCGGCGAAAGCGTCGGGGGTGTTGAACATCGGATAGCCGGTGTAGCCGCGATCGGGGCCAGAGAGTGTGGTCTCCAGGTTGCCGATCGCGAGATCGGCTGCGGTGATCCGCGGCGCTACCGGCGCGAAGCACGGCTCGAAGTCGTAGCCGTCACCGGTCTTGGCCGAGGAGAGTTGCGGCGTGTGCGCCATCAGATCGCCAACGGCCAGGATGGTGAAGCGTTCGACCGCTGCGGGAGGCTCGGAGAACGTGCGCTCCAAGACGGCGTCCGGCCAGACGATAGCCGCGGTGGTGGCGTTGGCCGCATCGGGAGCCAGCACACCCGGGAGCCAGACGAGACCGGCGAGCGTGATGCCCGCGGTCACGAGCGCGACGATGGTCAGTGCAGCTGCAGCTCGCAGTGCCCGCATGTGAGAACCCTTCACCCGAAGCAGGTCCGGCGGTGCCGGAACGGCCACATTCTACGGTGCGTTGCAGCAAAACGCACGCCGCCCGGCAGTCCCACCGCACACCGAGCCACCTTGGGCGTCCTCATGGCATCCGATATGCTGCATACTGGCGCACCCCGAGCCACACGCGCCCGCAACCCGTTTCCACGAAAGGCCTCATGGTCCAGCAGAGCGAGATCATCGCACTGGTGCTCGCCGTCGCGCTCACGCCGATGGTCATCTGGACGTACAGCGGAATCGACCTTCCCCGGAAGCCGCTTCTCGCGGTGGGCCTGCTTGCCATGCTCGGTGCGTACGCGGCAACGGTGGCTGAGAGCTTCGTAGCCCCCGTGCTCTGCAACCTGCTCGAACACGGTCTCTTCGCGCTGGCGGGCGTATGCTTCGCCGTGCTGGGGATCACCGTGCTGTTGCGTCGGCTCGCGACCGATGAAGAGGACGGCCGATGATCCGGGTCTTCGACATCATCGCCACCGTTGGGTTCGGTGTCGCGCTCGTCGCCGCTGTTGCGCTCGCCATCGCTGCGCGAAAGCCAAGCACCCGCCGCCTCGCACTGCTTGTGGTGACGGCCATGGGCATCATGACCGTGGTGAGTCTCTACCATTCCATGAGCTGGTTCCCCTCGCATGGCGCCGAGGACCTGACCGAAGACTACGCCCAGATACTCTTCCTTCCGCTCATGCTCTATGCGATGGGAGCACTCTACGCGCGTAGTGAGACCGAGCGTGCCGAGCGTGCGCGCGCCTCGGTCGACGCGCTGAGCGGCCGCCTTGCCGCATCGCTTGAGGAGCTCAGCGATTCGCGCCTGACTATCCTCCAGTCGCTGAGCGCCGCCGTGGACGCACGTGACCACTACACCGCCGTGCACTCACTCGGCGTTGCGGACTACTCTGTGGCGATCGGCGCGTCTCTCGGCTTGCACGATCGCCTTGGCACACTCGAGCAGGCAGGGCTCCTCCACGACATCGGCAAGATCGCGATAGCCGACGCTATCCTGCTGAAGCCCGGTCCGCTGACGGAGTCGGAGTACGCGGAGATCCGACGCCACCCGGAAGTCAGCGCGGAGATCATCGGCGGCGGGTCCGTGCTGTCGGACCTCACCGCGGGCATCAGGCATCATCACGAACGCTGGGACGGCCACGGGTATCCCGACGGGCTTGCTGGAGAGGGGATCCCGCTCGAGGCGCGGATCCTCGCGGTGGCGGATGCCTACGACGCGATGACGACGGACCGCCCGTACCGCGACAGCATGACGGTAGAGCGTGCGCGGACCATCCTGCTCATGGAGCGGGGCAAGCAGTTCGACCCGTCGATGGTCGACGCGCTTATCGCGCTGATCGACCAGGGCATCGTGACGCAGCATACGTATGCGGACTCAGGCCGAAGGTAAGCGACTGCTTAGCCCTCCACACCGTCCTCGTTACGGATCTGCTTGCGCTTGATCTTGCCGCCGAGGGTCTTGGGAAGCTCGTCCACGAACTCGACGATGCGCGGATACTTGTACGGCGCCGTCGTCTTCTTCACGTGGTCCTGGAGTTCCTTGGCAAGCTCCGGTGAGCCGGTCCACCCCTTTGCGAGCACGATCGTCGCCTTCACAACGAGCCCGCGCACGGGGTCGGGGGCCGCGGTGACCGCACACTCCACCACAGCCGGGTGCTCGATAAGCGCGCTCTCCACCTCAAAGGGGCCGATGCGGTACCCCGAGCACTTGATGACGTCGTCATTGCGGCCCACGAAGTAGAAGTAGCCATCGGGGTCGCGCCACGCCACGTCCTTGGTGTCGTAGTACTCCCCTCCCACGGCGGCCTCGGTCATCGTGGCATCGTGGTAGTAGCCCACGAAGAGGCCCGGAGGATACGCGTCCTTGAGGCCGGTCACACAGATGGTGCCCTCCTCGCCATCCTCGGCCTCCACGCCCTCCTCGGTCATGAGTTTCATGTTGAGGAGCGGTGATGGCTTGCCCATCGAGCCCGGGCGCGGCTCCACCCACGGGAACGTGGCCACCAGCACGGGGCCTTCGGTCTGGCCGAAGCCCTCACGGATCTTCTTCCCGGTGAACGCCTCCCACTGCTTGGTGACCTCGGGGTTGAGCGGCTCTCCCGCGGTGGCGAAGGTCTCCACGCTGCCGAAGTCGTACGCGGAGACGTCCTCCTGCAGCATGAACCGGTACATCGTGGGCGGCACGCAGAACGTGTGGACCCGGTAGTCCTGCACCTTCCGCATGAGCGTGGCCGGCACGAACTTCTTCATGTCGTAGCCAAGGATGGTGGCGCCGCAGATCCACTGGCCGTAGATCTTGCCCCAGCCGAACTTGGCCCAGCCCGAGTCCGAGACGGTGAAGTGGAGCTCGTTCTCGCGCACCTGCTGCCAGTACCGGGCGGTGATGATGTGGCCGAGCGGGTGCAGGAAGTTGTGCATGACCATCTTCGCCAGACCGGTCGTGCCCGAGGTGAAGTAGATCAGCATGGTGTCGTGGCCGCCCGGGAATGCATCCCCTGTGGGGCGTGCCCACTCATCGGAGTGTGACTCGAGGAGATCATCAAAGGAGAGCCAACCGTCCCGCGCAGGGCCCGCCACCACGCACGACTCGATGGTGGGAGCGTTCGGACGCGCGCCATCCACCTGCGAGAGCACGTACGCGTCATCCACGCATACCATCATCTTCACGCCAGCGCTTTCGGCACGGTAGACAAGGTCCTTGGTGGTGAGCTGCACCGAGCCCGGGATCAGGATCGCGCCGATCTTGTGGAGCGCCACTGCGGTGATCCAGTACTCCCACCGGCGGCGCAGCACGAGCATGACCACGTCGCCCTTGACGATGCCGAGGTCGGAGAACGCGTTGGCCATCCGGTTCGAGAGCCGTGAGACGTCGGCGAACGTGAACGTACGCTCGGCGCCGTCGTCGTCACACCACACCAGCGCACGCTTCTCCGGCTCCACGCGCGCCCATTCGTCCACGACGTCGTAGCCGAAGTTGAAGTCGTCCGTGGGCTCGATGCGGAAGTTGTCGCGGAAGTCCTCGTACGAATCGAACTCGAGGCGCGGACAGTACTGCTTGAGGATGTGGTCCATGAGGCCTCCTGGTGGGCGCTCGCGAGGCGGTGGGCGGACAGATGCGGGCCGGGAGGCCTACTCGACGATGACGGTCACGAACTGCGCGGGCTCGCTCCCGCCGCACTTCTGGCCGTGCGGGTGCGTCGGGTTGAAGTAGATGCTGTCGCCCTCCTCGAGCACCAGCTCATGGTCGTCGTAGGTGATGACCACCGTGCCCTTCACCACCAGGTTGAACTCCTGGCCGCGGTGGGTGACGAGCTCGGCGGGCTCATCCGAAGGATCGAGCGTCACCAGCAGCGGCTGCATGATCTTGTGCCCAAAACCCCAGGCAAGGTCCTGGTAGTTGTAGCCGGGATAGCGGTCAACGGTGCGACCGGTACCCGCCTTCACCACCTGGAACGTGTCGAGCCGTCCGGGGATGCCGGTGAGGATCTCGGTGAGGTCAACGCCGAACTTGTTCGCCATGTGGAAGATGGCCGAGATGGGCACGTCGGCCCCGGTCTCCTCGTAGGCGATGTAGGTGTCGAGATCCACGCCGAGGTCGGCCGCCATCTCCTCACGCGGGATGTCACACGACTCACGGAGCCCCTTGATCCTGAGGCCGATGTCCTTGAACTGCGTGGTCATGCGCTGCGCCTCTCTACTCGACGGCCCAGTCATCCGGCAGCGAACACACCGGGACCGATTCCCCATCCTGGTTCAGCATGCCGATCTCGAACGCTTTGCGGTTCTTCGGCAGAAGGTGCGCCTTTTTGGGCGGTACGCTCTTCACGATGGCCTCGTCGAGCGCCATCGGGTCGCAGAACCCGATCTCGCGCAGGAGCTTGCCCACGAGGATGACGCTCGCGAGCCCCTTGAGACCGTTCTCCTCGGCAAGCTGCGTTGCGGGCACCGGGAAGACGTCGACGTCATCGCGCACAGGTAGGCGCTGGCACATCGTGGAGTCCACGATGATCTTGCCACCGGGGACCACGCTGGCAGCGAACTTGTCGAGCGAGGGCTGGTTCATCGCCACGAGTACATCGGGCTCGAGCACCAGCGGTGAGCCGATCGGCTCATCGGCCAGCACGACGCTGCAGTTGGCCGTACCGCCGCGCATTTCGGGGCCGTAGCTCGGCAGCCATGAAAGCTCGCGGTTCTCGATGAGGCCGGCGTACGCGATGAGCTTGCCCGCGAAGAGGATGCCCTGGCCACCGAAGCCGGCGAGCAGCATGTTCAGAGGGGCCGCCATCAGGCCTCGCCTCCCTCGGATGCGGGCGCGTTCCCCGCCGCGAGCGCCGCCGCCCGGGCGGTGGCCGCCTCGGCCACGTTGGCGAACCCGTCGGCCTTGACGTCCTTGTACACGCCGAGGGGGTAGTACGGGAGCATGTTGTCGCGCATCCACTGGAGCGCGTCCACCGGCGAGAGACCCCAGTTGGTGGGGCACGTGGAAACGACCTCGATGATGGTGTAGCCCACGCCGTCGACCTGGTACTCGAACGCCTTCTTGATCGCGCGCTTGGCCGCGCGCACGTTCTTGGGGGTGTCCACCGTGACGCGCTGCGCGAGCGCCACGCCGTCGAGCGTGGAGAGCATCTCCACCACGCGGATCGGGAAGCCGTCGTTGTCCACGTCGCGCCCGAAGGGACTGGTCTGTGTCACCTGCTTCGGCAGCGACGTGGGGGCGAGCTGCCCGCCGGTCATGCCGTAGATGGCGTTGTTGATGAAGATGATGGTGATCTTCTCGCCACGGGTGGCCGCGTGCACCGTCTCGGCCATGCCGATCGACGCGAGGTCGCCGTCGCCCTGGTAGGCGAAGACGACGTTATCCGGCAACGCACGCTTGAGACCGGTGGCCACCGCCGGTGCGCGCCCGTGAGCGGCCTGCACCATGTCACAGCCGAAGAACTCGTACGCGAGCACCGAGCAGCCCACCGGCGCGATGCCCACCGTGGTGCCCTCGATGCCGAGTTCGTCGAGCGTTTCGGCCACAAGGCGGTGCACGATACCGTGCGTGCAGCCCGGGCAGTACGAGAACTGCATATCGGTCAGCGCATCGGGGCGCTCGAAGACGACCTTGCTCATCTCGCACCTCCTTCCAGCGACGCGGACAGGCGCTCGATGGCGGCCAGCGTCTCAGCGGGGGTAGGGATGATGCCGCCCGCACGGCCGAAGAACTCGACCGGGATGCGACCCTGCACCACGAGGCGCACGTCGTCGACCATCTGGCCCATGTTCATCTCGACGGTGAGGATCGCCCTGGCACGATCAGCCGCGGCGCTGATGGCGTCGGCCGGGAACGGCCACAGGGTGATCGGGCGGATGAGGCCGGCCTTGATGCCCTGCTCCCGCGCCTTGTTGATGGCGCTCCGCGCGATACGCGAGCTCGCGCCGAAGGCCACCACCACGATGTCAGCGTCGTCGACCAGGTACTCCTCGGCAAGCTGCTCGGTCGCCTTGATCTTCGCGTAGCGCTCGAACCGCTCGATGTTGGTCTCCTCGAGGCGCTCGGGCGCCAGATAGAGCGAGTTCACGATGTTGTGCGTGCGCTCGCCCTTGTGGCCGGTCACCGCCCACGGCTTGGCGGGGAACTCCGTCTTAGGCTCCGGCAGCACCACGGGCTCCATCATCTGGCCGAGCATGCCATCGGCGAGGATCATCACCGGCATGCGGTACTCGTCGGCAAGGTCGAACGCCCGGAAGACGTAGTCGGTCATCTCCTGCACCGTGGAGGGTGCGAGCACGATGAGGTGGAAGTCGCCGTGACCGGTGGCGCGGGTGGCCTGGAAGTAGTCCGACTGGCTCGGCTGGATGCCGCCGAGGCCGGGGCCGCCGCGCTGCACGTTGATGATCACGCCCGGCAGGTCGGCGCCCGCCATGTAGCTGATGCCCTCGCCCTTGAGCGAGATGCCCGGTGAGCTGGAAGACGTCATGGCGCGCTTTCCGGCTGCCGAGGCGCCGTACACCATGTTGATCGCGGCGATCTCACTCTCGGCCTGCAGATACACACCGCCGGCCTTGCCCATGCGCTTAGACATGTATGCGGCAAGCTCGGTCTGCGGGGTGATCGGGTAGCCGAAGAAGAACCGGCAGCCGGCGCGGATGGCTGCCTCGGCAAGCGCCTCGTTACCCTTCATCAGGACTTTCTCGGTCATGCGGCGCCTACCTTTCCACCGTGATGGCGACGTCGGGACACATGACCGCGCAGTTGGTGCAGCCGGTGCACAGCGACTCGTCGGTCAGCATCGCGGGGTGATACCCCTTGTCGGTGATCGTGTCCGGATCGAGCACGATGCACTTACTCGGACAGACGTCCACGCACAGGCCGCAGCCCTTGCAGTAGCGTCCGTCGACGATGATCCGTGGCATGCGGACGACCTCCTTACTGAGACGGGAGCAGGCTCCCGGGGCGTTGACATGCCCGACACCCTACGAGGCGTCCTCCCAGGGTGTGCGGACGTGAATCGTAATAGGATAGGCGTTTTCCACGAATCCCGCAGCACCGGGGTCGTCGGTGAACTCGCCGAGCAGGCGCTCCGGAATCGTCGTGAACCGCAACGGCAGGCCGAGGAGCGCAGCCGTCTGGCACCCGAACTCGACCGAATCGAGCACCGTGGCGGCGGTGGTCTCGTCCTTGAGGTGGGAGTTGTTCACCACCCCCGTGGCCTTCAGGTGGCATGCGGACTCTATCTCGGCAAGCAGGGCGGCTGCCTCTTCCGGCCCGCCGGTGAGGTTCCGGTAGCGGTTGACCACGTAGAGCATCTCGTGGTCGATGGCCGAGATCTCCTTGGCGTACCGGCCGAGCGCGGTGGCGCCCACGTCGTCGCCGCCAACATCGAAGACCACGGCGCCGGTGGTGTCGAACGCCGCGCCCACCGCTCCCGGGAGCGATGGCGTGTCGAGCGTGGTACCGGCGAACGTGGGCGAGATCACGCGCACGCCGTGCTCGACGAGCATCGCGGTGTAGTCCGACGACCGGAAGTACGGGTTCACGATATCGAGGTCCACGAGCATGACCTCGTCGTAGGTGCGCGCCAGGTCGAGCGCGAGGTTGATGGAGAGGTTCGTCTTACCGGAGCCGTAGTGGCCGGTGACGACCGTGAATCGGGCGATGTCGCGTGGGTCGAACATGACGTTCTCCTGACGAACGTTGGACACGTATCCACATGGTACCGTTATTGATGCATGACTCCTCAGTGTCGCGCACCTTGGCCCCGTAGACCTGGTGCGTTCGGACTCGTACAGTCGTATCGACACTGAGAGTGGTTCAAGAAGCCGATGAACGGCTTTACTCACCGATAAGCGGTAGTAGGAGAACCATGGCGCTCGACTTCGTACAGAGTGTGGCATTGATGATCGCCGGTAGCGTGGCTGTCCGCGCGCTGATGCGCCGTCTCCGGCTCTCCCCCCGCCAGACCCAGCTCGTCTTCGGCCTGCTCTTCGGCCTGCTGGCTGTGGTCGCCATTCTCCGTCCCGCGCTTGCCGCCTCAGGTGTGCTCGTGGACAGCCGGTCGGTGGCCGTGGCCATCGCCGGTCTCTTCGGGGGTCCGATCGCAGCGGCTGTGGCTGCGGGGATCGCGGCGGCGGCTCGGATCGCACTCGGCGGAGCCGGTGCCGTTGCGGGAGTGCTCAACGTTATCGGTGTAGCGCTGATGGCCAGCGTCTATCACGCGCAACGTGCCCGCCACCCCCGGCTCTTCACGCTGCCCGCCCTCGCGCTGTTCGGCGTTGGCACTCATGCCTTGATCC
Organism: uncultured Coriobacteriaceae bacterium; assembly: GCA_964610065.1. Lineage (GTDB taxonomy): Bacteria > Actinomycetota > Coriobacteriia > Anaerosomatales > Anaerosomataceae > Anaerosoma. Next base: position 9,773 of record CAZSUO010000050.1, read on the forward strand.
TCACGAGCACCGTCTTCGCATCCGGACGGCCCGATCTCGGGCTCGCGGCCGACATCGCGCTTCCGATGCTCGTACTCGTCCCTGCAGGCATGGTTCTTGTCGCCTGGTTCATGCTCGATTATGAGGAGCAGGACGAGGCCCAGCGCCTTCTATCCGGGCGGGAAAGCCGGTTCCGCACACTGTTCGAGGGCGTGCGCGCACCGATGCTGCTCATCGACCCCGAGAGTGGCCGGGTCATGGACGCGAACCCGGCGGCGGTCGATTACTACGGCTGGACCGCCGATACACTCCGCGCGATGACCATCGACCAGATCAACACCTTGACCGCCGAGCAGATCCAGGCCGAGATGCGCAAGACGGTGGAGGGCCGCAAGAACCACTTCGAGTTCCAGCACAGACGCGCTGACGGCTCGGTGCGGTTCGTGGACGTGTACTCGGGAACGGTCAACGTCGACGAGAAGGAGCTGCTGTATTCGTTCATCATTGATTCGACGCTCCGCCGCGAGGCCGAACAAGAGCTGCTCGAGCGTGAGTGGCTCATGCGCACGGTATTCGAGACAACACGGGACGGCTTCTGTCTGCTCGACACTGACGGCAACATCAAGATGGTGAACAAGGCGTACGCGGAGATGTCAGGGTTCGACAAAGAGGGCCTCCTGTCCATGCACTTCACGACCCTCTGTGCGCCATCCAGCCTTGGCGTTGCCGACGAGGCTCTACGGTCCATTTCGGGGAACCGGGCCGTGCTGTTCGAATCGGCCCAGCAGCGTCGTGACGGAACGGTGTTCGACGTCGAGGTCTCAGCCGCAGCGCTCCCCGATGATGCCGGGATCGTGTGCTTCATCCGCGATATCACAGCGCGCAAGCGCTCGGAGTCTGAACTCGAGTCGTACCGCGACCACCTCGAGGAGCTGGTCGAACTCCGCACAGCGCGCCTGGGGGAGACCGTCCGGGAGCTCAGGGTGGCCAACGAGACGACCAACCGGTTCCTCATGAACGTGAGCCACGAGCTCCGCACACCGCTCAATTCGATCCTCGGATTCTCCGACGTGCTCCTCGCGGGGATACCCGGACCCATCAACGCCGAGCAGCAGCGACAACTCGCGACAGTGCGGGGCGCTGGCGAACACCTGCTCTCACTGATCAACGACATCCTCGACGTCGAACGCATAGCCTCCGGCGATACCACGGTGACCATCGAGTCAGTCGATGTCGTGCCCCTGATCCGGCAGATAGTAGAGGACTTCTCCTCGGAGACCGATAGCAAGCGCATCACACTCGAGGCACTGACGCCCGCCGAAAGCATGGTCATCGACTCAGACCCGCTGCGATTGAAGCAGATACTCACCAACCTCGTGGGCAACGCCATCAAGTTCACCGACAATGGCGGGGTCACGATCAGTGTGGGCATCCAGGGCGCCGACCGCGTCACCATGACCGTTGCGGACACCGGACCGGGCATCCGCGAGGACGATCTGGGCCGCGTGTTCGAACCGTTCGTCCAGGTGCACAGCCCGGACGGCAGCAAGCCCCGGGGCACGGGCCTCGGCCTTACGATCTCGCAGGATCTCGCGAAGCTGCTCGGCGGCGACATCTCGGCCACCAGCCGGGTGGGCGTGGGGTCGACCTTCACCGTGCGGCTGCCCCGCTGCAACCCCTGCTGCGATGCAAGCCGCTCGCGCACGGAAACTGCGCCGGACCATCGATGACCTCGCGCGCCTGCGAGCACTAGGCGGGACGCCTGAGACCGGCTCACGTAGCCGACCCTCCTACGGCTACAATGGCCTCACTTCACCGCGACGACCGTGAGCGCGGAACGCCGAACGCGAGGAGGAGCCGTATGGAGCCGAGGATCGCCGAGGTCGCGGGCAGGATCCGTGCACTGCGCGAGGACATGGACCTCACCATGCAGGAGATGGCCGACGCCACAGGCCGCAGCGTGGCCGAGTATGCGGCGATGGAGTCTGGAGAGGCCGACCTCTCCTTCACCTTCCTCTACCGAGCCGCCGAGCGGTTCGGCGTGGACATGATCGAGCTCCTCACCGGCGAGAACCCGCACCTCACCGGATACTCGGTGGTGCGCTCGGGCGAGGGCCTGGCGATCAAGCGTCGCGAAGGCTTCGAGTACCGCCACGTCGCCCCCACCTTCAAGGGCAAGAAGGCCGAGCCGTTCATGGTGACCGCGCCGTACATCAACGGCGCCGAGGATGACCCCATCCACCTCTCGCGTCACGCGGGCCAGGAGATCGACCACGTGATCAGCGGACGCCTCCGCTTCGCCTTCGAGGACCACACCGAGGACCTCGGCCCCGGCGACACCGTCTACTACGACTCCGGCCGCGGCCACGGCATGGTCGCCATCGGTGGCGAGCCCTGCACGTTCCTCGCCGTCGTGCTCCACGACGCCGAGCGCTAGTCCCGCCCCCGCCTGTACCGGCACCCACCGAGAAGGGCCCGCCATGCGAGACATCAACCTCCGCTACGTCGAGGAGACGTTCGATGAGAACGGCATCCTCTCGCGCTTCGGCCTGCACTATCCCGAAGACTTCAACTTCGGCTACGACATCGTGGACGACATCGCTGATGCCGAGCCCGACCGCCGCGCGATGGTGTGGTGCAACCCCGAGGGCGAGGAGCACACCTTCACCTTCGGCGAGATGAAGATGTGGAGCGACAAGACCGCGAACTACCTCGCGTCACTCGGCATCGGCCGCGGCGACATGGTGATGGTCATCCTGCGCCGCCACTACCAGTTCTGGTTCGTGGCCACCGC
>CAZSUO010000051.1:0-12474 GCA_964610065.1 uncultured Coriobacteriaceae bacterium
CGATCGGGCCGATGATCTTGCGGACGTGGCCCTTGAGGATCGTCGCGAGGTCGTCCGAGGCCACGTGCCCGTCCCTGAGGACCACGTACGCATGTACGCCCTCGCCCTTGACCGGGTGCGGGAAGCCCACCACAGCCGCCTCGCTCACGCTCTCGTGACTCACGAGCGCGCTCTCGATCTCGGCGGTGCCCAGACGGTGCCCGCTCACGTTGATGACGTCGTCCACACGGCCGAGCAGCCAGTAGTCTCCATCGGTGTCGACCCGGGCGCCGTCGCCGGTGAAATACCTGCCGGGGAAGCGCTCGAAGTACACCTCGCGCAGACGCTTCTTGTCCGGGTCGTTCCACGTCCCCCGCAGCATGCCCGGCCAGGGCTGCTTGACGGTGAGATACCCGCCATCACCGGGATCGGCTCGCGAGCCGTCCTCACGCACGACCTCGGGCACCACGCCGAAGAACGGCCACGACGCCGACCCCGGCTTGAGGTCTGTCGCGCCCGGGAACGGCGTGATCAGGAAGCCGCCGGTCTCGGTCTGCCAGTAGGTGTCCACGATCGGCAGCTCTCCCCTGCCGATGGTGTCGCGATACCACTCCCACACCTCGGGGTTTATGGGCTCGCCCACGGTGCCCAGCAGCCGGAGCGAGGTCAGATCGTACCGCTGCGGCCAGCCTGCCCCATGCCGCATGAGCGCCCTGATGACCGTGGGTGCGGTGTAGATGGTGTTCACCCGGTACTTCTCGACGACCGCCCAGAACCGCCCTGGATCCGGGTACGTGGGCACCCCCTCGAACATGAGCGTGGTAGCCCCTGCCGCCAACGGCCCGTAAACGATGTAGCTGTGTCCGGTGACCCAGCCGATGTCGGCGGTGCACCAGTACACGTCCTCGTCGCGGTAGTCCATCACGGTCAGGAAGCTCATAAGCGTATAGAGCAGGTAGCCGGCCGTTGTGTGCAGGATGCCCTTCGGCTTGCCCGTGGAGCCCGAGGTGTACAGGATGAACATCGGGTCCTCGCCACCCATAGGCTCGGGCTTGCAGGGCTTGCGGACCTCGGGAGCGGTGACCTCCTGATGCCACCAGGTGTCTCGCCCCGGCTCCATGTCCACATCGCCGCTGCCGCGCTTGACCACGATGCACGCCTCGACGCTCGGACACTCGAAGAGCGCCTCGTCGGCCGCGACCTTGAGTGCCACCTTGCGTCCGCCACGGATACCCTCGTCGGCTGTGATGAGCAGCTTGGCGCCGCAGTCCTGGATGCGCTCCCTGAGCGCGCTCGCCGAGAAGCCGCCGAAGACGACCGAGTGGATGGCGCCGATGCGGGTGCACGCGAGCATCGCCATCGGCAGCTCGGGGATCATCGGCAGGTAGATGGCGACGCGGTCGCCCTTCTCGATGCCCTTCTTCTTGAGCACGTTGGCGAAACGGCTGACGATGTGGTGGAGCTGCTGGTACGTGTACGTGGCGGTGCTGCCGTCATCGCCCTCCCAGATGATGGCCGCCTTGTTGCGGCGCCAGGTATCGAGGTGGCGATCGAGACAGTTGGCCGAGACATTGAGACAGCCATCGGCGAACCAGCGATAGTCGAGGTCCTCGAAACCGCCGGAACTCACCTCTGAGAACGGCGTCATCCAGGAAAGCTCTTCACGCGCGGCGTCGCCCCAGAACCCGTCCGGGTCCTCGATGGAACGTGCGTACGCCTCGGTATACGCGTCCGGCCCCGCGACCACTGCACGCTCCATGAACGCAGGTGGCGGAGCATACGTATGCTCCGCCGACCCCAGATGCTCGATGCTCGCACGATCTTCGCCCGCCATACGGCACTCCTTCCGGTCGTATGGTCAGGTCATTCCCCTTTGCGGCGCGCTCGTGTCGTGTACGATACGCATACCTGTGGTAAGGGACCCCGTGACACTGCTGACCAGAAAGTACGATGACCTCCGCAACCGCCTGTCCAATCTGGGCAGCGCGCTCGTCGCGTATTCGGGAGGCGTCGACTCCACACTCCTCGCGTTCACCGGCCACGTCGTGCTCGGGGAGCGATGCCTCGCGGTCATCGCCGTCTCCGACGTGCACCCACCCGCAGAGATCGACGAGGCGCGCGCGACGGCCCGCTCGCTCGGCCTGAACGTGTACGAGGTGGAAACGTACGAGCTGACCGATCCGCGCTTCCAGGCGAACCCCGCCGACCGCTGCTACTACTGCAAGGCGGAGATGTTCTCGCTGTTCCGCACGATCGCGACGACCCGCGGGATCTCCTGGGTGCTCGACGGAACCAACGCCGACGACCCGTCCGAGCGCCGCCCCGGGCTCCGGGCCATCGAGGAGTTCGGCGTGGTCAGCCCGCTCCTCGAGGTCGGCCTCCACAAGGACGAGATCAGGGCACTCTCCGAGCAACTCGGACTACCCACCTGGGACAAGCCCTCGGGTGCATGCCTGGCGACACGCTTCCCGTACGGCACGCCCATTACCGATGAGGGTCTTGAGCGCGTGGCCACCGCCGAGTCGGCCGCGCGCGCACTCGGCCTCAAGCAGGTGCGCATCCGCTCGCACGGCGACATCGCACGGATCGAGGTCGACCCTTCGGAGATGGAGCGGGCGTTCGCACTGCGAGAGCAGCTCGCATCGGTGGTGCGCACCGCGGGCTTCACCTACGTGACACAGGACCTCGAGGGATACCGCTCGGGATCGCTCGACGACGTGGTGAGCGAGTCCGACCCCTCCTGATCCCGGGCGCCGGCACGGTTGCCACTGTCGCGGACTCCCTGCACCCCTACTCCGCGAGCACCCGCAGCGCTGCCCTCACGGCCGCGGGCATGCGCTCGCGTACACGCACCGGGTCCCCCATCGCACGCCCGAGGATCCGCGTTGTGAACGGCTGCGCCGTCGAAACGATGTCGATCTCGGGATAGAGCGCGCGTGCCACTCCTTCGACGGTCGCGAGCGACTTGATCAGGAGCCCGTAGCCGCTCGGTATCGCGACACCGTGCTCCCCCAGCAGCTTCAGGAAGCCGAGGCCGAAGTGCGCGAAGTCGCGGGTGCCGTCGGGTCTGACGTCGCCATCGAGCAACCGGCCGAGCCCCGCGCGCACCGGCTCGACGTGCTCCGGCGGAACACGCACGCCGAGCTTCTCCGAGTACCGCAGCGCGCGGTCGGGATCCCGGTACACGAGCGCGGCCATCACCTGGGTGATGTTCATGCGCTCCTCGGGGGTGAGATAGCCGACGATGCCGAAATCAAGGTACGCGATAGTGTTCTGTGGCGTCACGAAGATGTTCGCGGGGTGCAGGTCAGCGTGATAGCGCCCGTAGACGAACACCTGTCGCATGAACGCCGTTGCGCCATGGATGGCCAGGCCCCTGCAGTCCACTCCGGCCTCGCGGGCAAGCTCGAGGTCGCTCAATCGCCATCCGGTGATGAACTCCATGGTAAGCACCTGTGAGGTGGAACGTGTCCACACGATCCGCGGCGCCTGCACCTTCGGATCGTCGCGGAAATCGAAGCTGAAGCGATCGGCGAAGCGGCCCTCCTGCCGGAGGTCCAGCTCGCGGTCCACTGTCGCGGCGAACTCGTCCACCAGGGCGACCGGGTCGAACCGGCGGGCGAAGCGGGTACCCGCGAGCCGGAGCGCCATGCGGCGCACGACCTCCACGTCACCGCGGATGGATGCCGCGGCCCCCGGGCGTACCACCTTCACGACCACCTCGGCGCCTGCGGGCAGCGTGTCGCCCCAGACCGGCCGGCACTCCTCGGCGAGTGTCGCCCGGTGGACCTGCGCGATCGAAGCGGCTGCCAGCGGCTCGTTCTCGAACGTGGCGAACAGCGCCTCGGGGTCAGTGCCGAACTCGGTGGTGATCACCGACCGGATCGCGGCAGCGGGCAGTGCCGGCACCGCGTCCTGCATACCCTGCATCTCGGCGACCAGCTCACTGGAGAACTCGTCCGGTCGAACGGAGATGAGCTGCCCGAGCTTCACGAACGCCGGGCCGAGCCGCTCGAACGAGCGCCTGAGCGCACGTGCCCAGGCCCCACGCCGCACGGGACCCGGCGCCAGTCCGAACCTCGCCGAGGGCAACGCGCGAAGGAGCTCACCGAGCGTGACCGTGAGGATGACACCACTGCGCGAGGCCATGGTGCACCTCCTACTCGCCGAGTTTGCGCAGCATGGCCTCGAGGAGCGCCTCGATGTTGTCGAGACGCCCGCGCAACTCGGCCACCTCGAATCGCACCTCATCAAGCGCGGGATCGGACTGCTGCGAGGGGGCGACTTCTTCGCCGCGCGCACGAGCCTCGAGATCGCGCTTCAGCTTCTCCTTTTCCTCCTCGACCATCGCGGCAAGACCATCCACGAACGCGTCAGGGCCCCCACTCATGCCCTCCGGCCCCTCGGCCATGCCCCGCCTGATGGCGGCTTTCATCTCTTCGTCCGCCGCTTCATGCGTGAAGAGCCACGTCGCGAAGAACCGCATCACGTCGTCGGTCATCTCGCGCCCCCATCCTCTCGGATACTGTGTAATGGATAGTACCTCGCATTACAAGGTAATACAACACGGGGTCCGCGCTTTCGGTGAGCGGCGCCTACTCCGCGCGAGCGGGCGTGCGGGGGTCGAGGAGCCGAAGGCCGTTCGCGATCACCAGCAGAGCGATACCCGTATCGGCAAAGACCGCCATCCAGAGCGTGGCCTTTCCCGCCAACGCGAGTGCGATGAACACGAGCTTCACCGCGATCGACGCCACGACGTTCTGCCGCACGATGCGCATCGTGCGACGGCCGAGGGAGAGGAATCGTGCAACGCCACCGAGATCGTCGCCCATGAGGGCGACATCAGCCGTCTCGATCGCGGTGTGGCTCCCGGCCACCCCCATCGCGATGCCGATGTCCGCGGCGGCAAGCGCGGGCGCGTCGTTGACGCCGTCGCCCACGACCGCGACCGCACCATACTCCTCGCGCAACCCGGTCACCGCGGTCGACTTGTCCTGCGGTAGCAGCCGCGCCCGATACTCACTGATCCCCACCGAGGCGGCCACGCGCGCCGCCGCTTCGGGGCTGTCACCGGTGAGCATGACCACGTGATCGACACCGTCATCGGTGAGACGCCCAACAGTGGCGCGGGCCTCGGGACGCACAGCATCGGCGACTCCGATCACGCCGAGCAGCCTCGCATCGGCCCCCTCGCCAGCGACCACCACCAGCACTGCGAGACCCTGCGCCTCGAATGCGGCGATCGTGTCAGCCGCGCGCCCGGTGTCCACACCCAGCTCGGTGGCATACCGCACGCTGCCCACACTGACCACGCGCCCATCCACGATGCCACGCGCTCCGCGCCCGGGCTCCTCACGCACGTCGGTCGCGCCAGGGATCGTGTCCACAGCCGCAACGACCGCTCCCGCAAGCGGGTGGTTCGAGTGCGCCTCAACGGCGGCCGCGCTGGCGATCAGATGCACCGGGTCCTCCCCGTCGATGCCCACGACCTCGGCAACCACCGGACGCCCTTCGGTGAGGGTGCCCGTCTTGTCGAACGCCACGACCCGCACCCCGGCCGCACGCTCAAGGAACGCGCCTCCCTTCACGAGGATGCCGTCGCGCGTGGCCCGGGTGATGCCGGAGACGATCGCCACCGGCGTGGAGACCACGAGTGCGCACGGACACGAGATGACGAGCAGCGTGAGTGAGCGATACATCCACTCGCGCCACCCCTCGAGCCCTGGCTGCAGGAAACCGGACTCGCCGAGGATCGGACCGGCCACCGCCACGAGCGCCGCTCCCGCAACCACCAACGGTGTGTACACCCTGCTGAAGCGATCGACGAACCGCTGAACCGGCGCCCTGCTTGCCTGCGCCTCCTCGACAAGATGCACGATACGGGCGAGGGTCGTGTCTTCGGCGGGGGCTGTGGTGGTGATCGCCACGAGCCCCGACGTATTGAGCGAGCCGGCGAAGACCTGCTCGCCGGGTCCGCGGTCCGCGGGCACGGACTCGCCGGTGATCGCCGACTCGTCGAAGGCGGAGCTCCCCTCGGCGATGACACCGTCGAGCGGGACCCGCTCGCCGGGCCGGACGACCACGGCCTCTCCCACCGCGACCTCGGCCGGAGGCACCTGCAGCTCCGTGCCTTCGCGACGGACGCGTGCGCGCGGCGGGGTCAGGTCGAGCAGTCCGCGGATCGAGCGGCGCGTCCGGGCGACCGATCGCGCCTCGAGCATGCCGCCGAGCGCGAAGAGCACGATGACCGTGGCGCCTTCACCCCATTCGCCCAGGGCGGCGGCGCCCGAGACGGCGAGGGTCATGAGCACGTTCATGTCGAGCGTCCGCGCCATCAGCGAGACCACCGCGCGACGCCACACGAGTGAGCCGCCGACGATGATGGCCAGCGCATACGCGACAGTGGCCGGCACCTCGGACGCCACGGCTCCCGACCCGTGAGCGGTCGACAGGAGCCAGCCGATGAGCAACAGCACGGAGGAGGCCGCCACGATGACTTCAGTGCGGATGCGCATCCATTGCGTGACCCGCGGCAGCCCCGGACCATCTCCCGCGTCGAGCGCCTCGATCCCGTGCCCGGCGCCCACCACGGCGGCCACCGCCTTGCCCCGGGGATCGCGCTGACGGTCGTACTCGATGAGCAGCAGCCCGGTCGCGAAGTTGAGGTCGGCGGAGAGCACCCCGGGGATCTGGCGTACGGACACGGCCACGGTCCGAGCGCAGTCGGGTCAATCGAGTCCTTCTACTCGGTACACCGCATGGCCCACCGCGTCGGCCGCCTCAAGCGCGATGCGGTAAACGACGCGGCGAAGCTCGGCCGCCGGGAGGACCCGCGGGTCGTAGGAGACAGTGAGCTCGGCGGCCTCAACGTCGCAGCTGGCATCCACGATGCCGGCGACCTCGCGTACGGCGTCGCACACGCGGTTCGCGCAGGCGGCGCAGTAGCGCTCACCCGGAAGCGCATCCCTGAGGTCGAACCGCTCCTCGGCGGGGCCCGATCCTCTACTCACTACGCAACGTCCCGCCGGGCGAACACCGCAACCGACGCGACCAGGGTGATGACCGCGATCGCCCCGTACAGCCACCAGGCCTCAGGCGCCACGGGATCCCCGTTGATCAGAAGTCCCGGCTGCCAGTATGCGACGATGTTCACAGGGTCCAGCGCGTCGGCAAGTTCCGACGCCCCGGAGAGCAGATCCGCGATCCAGAGCGTGCCGAGCACCCCGGCCGCGATCGCCCCGGGTCTGCCGCCTCCACGGAACATCGCCGAGAGCAACATCGCAAAACCGCCGACCGCCAGGATGAACAGCGTGCCGAACGCCATCAACGTCAGGGCCACATCCCACCCGAGGTTGATGTCGTAGGCGGGACCGAACACCTCAAGCGGCATGAAGCTCGCCGCAGCAAGCACCACCGCGTAGACGATGAGGACCGCCACCCGTGTGAGCGCGACCTTCACCCGCGAGACCGGCTGCGACAGCACGAGCTCCATCGTTCCCGCCGCGATCTCCCCGGCGAACGATCGTGAGGCGTAGATGATGACCGCCGAAGACACGATGAGAATCCACATGATTCCCAGATACTCCGTTTGGAAGTAGCCGCCAAGCGACGAGAACGGCACTTCAGACCCGCCGAAGATCGCGAGCAGCTCGGGCGGGAATGTCTCGATCATGCTCGCATACTCTTCGCCGATGGTCGGATAGAACCATGTCATCACCCAGGCGTAGAACACCAGTCCGACAACGAACCAGAAGATAGAGGTGCGGTGCTGATGGAGCGTGGCCCGGAACAACGTCCAACTCATCGCTCCTCCCCTCCATTCCCGGTAACCGGAGCAGTGTCGCCCCTGTAGAACTCAAGGAACACATCCTCGAGACTCGCCTGCTGGATCCTTACGTCGACGACACGCGCGGTTGCGATGCGCTTGACGAGCGCGTCCAGCGCGTCGCCCTTCGCGCGCGCAACGAGCGTCGTCTCACTGACCGCGGAGATGTTATCCACCCCTTCGAGGCCGCTCAACAACTCCGGCCCGGTGGGATCGCCGAACAAGATCTCCACCTCGCGCAACCGCTTGCCCAGCAGGGCCTTCACGCCCTCCTCGGCCACCAGATGCCCCCCGCGGATGACGCCGACAGTGTCGCAGACGCGCTCCACCTCGGAGAGCACGTGGCTCGAGAGGAACACCGTACGGCCAGCCACGACACGCTCCTTGATGACGTCGTACACGGCCTCCTGATTGAGCGGGTCGAGACCGCTGGTCGGCTCATCGAGTATGAGAAGCTCAGGATCGTGCGCCATACCGAGGATGAGAGCAAGCTTCTGCTTGTTGCCCTTGGAGAGCTCCTTGACGCGTCGTGTGGGATCGAACTCGAACCGCTCCAGCAGCTCATCGGTCAGCGCACCCCTGCCACCACGGAATCCCGCGACGTAGTCCAGATGCCATCGGCCCGTCTCCCGCTCGTACAGATGGACCTCGCCCGCCACGTACCCGATCCTGCGGCGAAGCGAAGCTCCATCGAGCGTCACAGTCTCGCCAAGAACCTCGGCGGCGCCCGACGTGGGCTTGAGCATGCCGAGCAGGCAGCGGATCGTGGTGGTCTTACCCGCCCCGTTCGGACCGAGGAACCCGTAAACCGCCCCCGTGGGGACGCTCATGGTGAGGTCCGCCACGCCCTTCGTCTTGCCGTAGTACTTGGTGAGCGAACGCGTGCTGATGACATCCATCGTCGGCCCTCTCAGGATTGCCGCACCCTGCATGATCGTGGCGCACCGTTCAAGACTACCCGAAATCCTGGGAGCCTCAACACGCGCGGTGGGCTCAGCAGGTGTGTGTCGCGCATCGGGTTGGGCACATACTATTCGACCCTGTCACCCAAGAGGACGGAATCACGTGCCGGACACACACCCGAAAGGACGCATGACGGTCATCGCCGTGTTGTGCGGCGTTGCTGTCGTTGCCGGTGTGTCCGCGCTCCTACTCTCCGGACCTGACCCGATACCCGTGCCAGCCGATGTGCCTCCCGAAAGCACGGTGTCTCCATCCGCTTCCGTGCGTGAGGATGATTCCGCACAGCCAGCCGAGGACACGACACCGGACGCTGGTGAGGTTCCGACGGCGACCACGACAGCGGGCCCGACGGAACGAGTCCCCGCCCTCGTGGTCTCGACAGAGACCGAGGGCGATGTCGTGTATCTCGAGGTCGACTACATCCAGTTCCTGACCGGTGACGAAGCCGCGGCCGCGGCGGCTGAGCGCGGGGACGAGTCCCCGCCTCCGAACGACTACTACATAGTGAACGACAACACCCGCCTCCGGCGGTTCGCCGTGCAAGACGGCATCTCGGTCAACGTGGTGGTGCGAGACGACGGGACGTCGGACCCTGGCGGCCGCACGATGCCGCTGCTGGATTGGACCACCCGGCTCGAAGGACCCAACGCGGGGGCCTTCATGGCGAGCTTCTACTGGCTCACGATCAGTGGCGAGACCATCACCACCATCGAGCAGCAGTACCTGCCGTAAGCGCGGAACCGGCTCCGCCCGGGACGGCCGCTACCATCTTCGGCACATGCCCGTGTATGCTGGTGCGACTGCCACTGCAAACACGGAAGATGGCACATGTCCACGGGCGACACCCACCAGCACACCCCTGACGTGATCGATGCGTCTGCCGTCCCGCTGCGCAGGGGTCGGCTACGGGCGATGCGTGTCATCATCCTCGCCCTGGTGACCGTGATGACCATCGGCATCACCGCTCTTCACGGGATGCACATCATCCGCTTGGTCGAAGAGCACGCCCTTACACAAGCCCGAGCGTATGCCGACCTGGTGATCTCGGCCCGGTCGTGGAACGCAGTGCACGGTGGCGTGTACGTGCGCAAGGGGCCAGCGGTGGAGACGAACCCGTACCTGGCCGAGATCGGCATTGCCGCCGACATCACACTCCCCGACGGCTCGGAACTCACACTCCGGAACCCATCGCTGATGACCAGAGAGATCGGCGATGAGATGGACCGCGCGGGCATGTCATCGGGGTTGAAGCTCACGAGCCTGGCTCCCGTGAACCCGGACAACGCCCCGGACCCGTGGGAGCTCGAGAATCTCACCGCCTTCGACCAGTCTCCCGGTGCGGTCACGGAGGCGTGGACGACCTCACCGGAGCGCGAGGGTGACCCCGTGCGCTTCCGGTACATGCGTGCGCTGATGGTGGACGAGTCGTGCCTTGAGTGCCACGCAAGCGTCGGGTACCGGGTGGGCGACGTTCGGGGAGCGCTGAGCGTCTCGCTGCCCTACGCCGAGACCGGCGCGGATCTCGCCAGTGCGCGATTCGAGTTGGTCTCTATCGCTGTCGCCGTCTTGCTGGTGGCATGGGTGAGCGTGATCACCATCACGCGTCTGCAGGAGCGCCAGATCGCGGCCACCGAGCGGGCGCTTGAGGCTGCCGCCACGATCGATCCGCTCACGAAGCTGCCGAACCGCGGATATGTCTTCGGCCGGCTCATGTCTGAGATGACCCGTGCGCTCCGCGACGGCAAGGCGGTCGGCGTGATCCTCGCGGACATCGACGATTTCAAGCGAGTGAACGACACGTGCGGCCACGCTGCTGGTGACGAGGTGCTGCGGATGGTGGCCGAATCCATGAAACGTGCCGTCCGCAGCTACGACCTGGTCGGCCGCATCGGTGGCGAGGAGTTCCTTGTTGTGGCTCCCGGCGTCGACCCCGCGTCGCTTGGCGAACTCGCTGAGCGGGTGAGATCGTCTGTTGAGCGCACGTCTGCCACCGCGTCATGCCAGGGAACCATCACGATCAGCGCGGGCACGGCGTTGACGGCGCTCGCCTCCAACGAGACGGTCGATGCGCTCGTCGCCCGTGCCGACGAGGCGATGTACCGGGCGAAGCAGGCCGGCAAAAACCGCGTGGAGACCGGCTGACGCCCGTTACCGCTTGCGGCGGCGCGCGGCGTGGGTGGAGCCCTTGCGGGCGCCGCGCCGCAGATTGCTCAGCACCTCGTCGGCGGTGCTCGACTCCACCTCGGCCTTAAGCTTCACGACCTGGTCGCGCAACCGCGCCGCGTTCTCGAAGTCGAGCGCCTCGGCGGCCGAATGCATGTCCTCCTCCATCGCGGCGAGCACGCGCGCGAGCTCCTCTCGCGGCAGCTGGCCGAGTTCGGCGGCCACGTCCACACTCGGCTCGAGCCCGACCTCCTGTTCGCGCACGTACTGCGCGATATCGTGGATGGCCTTGCGGATGGTCTGCGGCTCGATGCCGTGCTCCTCGTTGAACGCAAGCTGGATGACCCGGCGCCGTTCGGTCTCCTCCATGGCGGTGCGCATCGAGTCGGTGACCTTGTCGGCGTACAGGATGACCTCACCGGACACGTTGCGCGCCGCGCGACCGATCGTCTGGATGAGCGATCGGTGGTTGCGCAGGAAGCCCTCCTTGTCGGCGTCGAGGATGGTCACGAGCGACACCTCGGGAAGGTCGAGCCCCTCGCGGAGCAGGTTGATACCCACGAGGCAATCGATCACGCCCGCGCGCAGGTCGCGCAGGATCTCCACGCGCTCGAGCGTACCGATGTCGGAGTGCATGTAGCGCACCTTGATGCCGTGCTCGAAGAGGTAGTCGGCGAGGTCCTCGGCCATCTTCTTTGTGAGCGTGGTGACCAGCGTGCGTTCGTTGCGGTCCGCACGTTCGCGCACCTCGGCCATCAGATCGTCGATCTGGCCGTGCGTGGGGCGGACCTCGATCTGCGGGTCGACAAGGCCCGTGGGCCGGATGATCTGCTCGACCACGCGCTTGGATACGCGGAGTTCGTAGTCGCCCGGCGTGGCCGAGACGAACACGGTCTGCGGCACGCGCGCGCGGAACTCGTCGAACTTGAGCGGCCGGTTGTCGAGCGCGCTCGGCAGACGGAACCCATGCTCGACGAGCGTGAGCTTCCGCGAGCGGTCGCCCTCGTACATGCCATGCAGCTGGGGGACGGTCACATGGCTCTCGTCGATGATGCAGAGGAAGTCCTCGCCGAAGTAGTCGATCAGCGTGTGCGGGGGCTCGCCCGCCTGTCGACCGTCCAGGTGACGTGAGTAGTTCTCGATGCCGTTGCAGTACCCCATCTCCTCGAGCATCTCGAGGTCGTACGAGGTGCGCATCTCGAGACGCTGGGCCTCGAGCAGCTTGCCGTCGGCGTTGAGCTGCACCAGCCGGTCGTGGAGCTCCTCGCGGATCGCCCCGATCGCGTCGGTGAGCTTGTCCTTGGGGGTCACGTAGTGTGTCGCAGGCCAGATCGGCGTGGAGCCGAACCGGTTCACCACTTCGCCGGTCACGTGATCCACCTCGGAGATCGACTCGATCTCATCGCCAAAGAACTCCACCCGGATGGGAAGGTCGGCGTACGGCGGGAAGATGTCCAGCACATCGCCTCTCACGCGGAACGTCCCACGGGAGAGATCGTAGTCGTTGCGATCGTACTGGATGTCGATGAGGTCGTAGATCAGCT
>CAZSUO010000052.1:0-12360 GCA_964610065.1 uncultured Coriobacteriaceae bacterium
GCCGTTGCGGGGGCTCGCCCCGCGGTTTGGCTCGTGCCCATCGACACGAGCAGGTGATCGAAACTGCCGAGCTCGTCCACGAGCCTGGCCCTGACTGCGTCCTCGCCGCGGTACGACGCGGCCTGCAGTGCTCCGCGCGGCACGTACCGTCGGTGTCGCGCTTCCGTTTCTGATCCCATCTCACACCTCCGTGCGGCTCTCGCCGCGTTCAAAGCGGCCCTCGCGGGTCGCGGTTCTCGCAAAGGTGCCCGCGAGCGGGCGGGGACTCGCCGGGAAGGAGCGACCCGGGGATCCGCCATCGCCCGCCGCGGGCGGCCGGTCGGGGCGAGGCAGGGCACCCCTTCCGGCGCGTACCGGCCGCCGCGGGAACGAGGAACCGCAGCGGCCGGCCTTCTCACGACACCTCCAGCGCGACCAGGTCGGGCGCGTCCGAAAGCCACTCGATCGCGCCCTCGTACTCGACGACCGCAGCGATCTCGTCGGCGCCGACGAAGCGCTGAACGGTGACGTCGCCGATCACCACCTCGCCTGCGAAGTAGAGCGGCGCGCCCATCACGTCGTCGGGGTTCATGTCGCCGCCTCGAAGACTTCGACGCCCCGGTGCATGAGCCTCCACGCCCCCTGCATGCGCGAGCCAGCCGCGCGGGCGGCCTCGCTCAGCGTCCGGAACACGATCCCGTCGCCAGCGATCTTCCAGCCCCCGGGCGCGGGCAGGATCGCCGTGCCCGCGCTGGAGTCCGCGGCGAGCGCATACCAGCCGTGGGGGTCGGCGGGCTCGGCGGGCTCGGGGATGTTGCGCGTCTTCATTCAGCGCCTCCAGGGGGCAAGCGGATCGTGGTTGCCGCGGTTCGCAAGCTGGTTGAGCGTCAAGGTGTCGTTCGCGATATCCCGGTCCAGTCGGCTCCGCGGATGATCCTCGTCCTGGGCCGCCCCGCCGATGCCGGCGAGCACGCGCACCGGCTCCTGGTATTGGATGAGCTTGATCTCGACGTTCCAGACGCCGCGGTCGTCCTCGACCGGCGCCGTGACGTCCTCCACGACCACGGAGTTGATCCGGTACTCCTCCAGCAACGGGTGCCGGACGGCGAGCGGGGAGCCCGCGTGCGCATCAGGCGGCCGAGGGCCGTAGCACTTCGAGTAGGCGCGGCACTTGGTGCAGTCATTGATCGTCATCTCGTCATCTCCCTTCAGAACGGGTTGTCCGCGTCGCTGTACGGCGGCGGCGAGTCGGCGCGCTCGACCAGCTCCCGCTGCCTGGTCTGCTGCTCTCGCCGGGGCGGCGGCCTGCGGTCCTGGCCGTCGCGCTTCTCCTTCGGCGAGTAGCTGAGCAGCAGGTTGTGCGTCGGGAGGCTGTCGCCCTCGACGTGATCCCGATTCGGGAGGATCAGCACCTTGAAGTCGCCCCAGCGGCCCGAGAAGTAGGTACCGCCGTTGCGCGACTCGTTCTCCCACAGGCCCAGCACCTTGCCGAGCGGGCTGTGCGGTCCGTTGCCGCTCATGCCACCTTCTCCTTCGGGCCGAGGTCGAGCGCCGCCGCCCGCCTCCACTCCGAGCCGGTCTCCCAGGAGATGTGCGTCCACTCGTCGCCGGCCGTGTCGCGGTAGGTGCGGACGGTGACGCCGTGGCGCTGCGTCTCGTGCACGAGCGTGAGCGCCGGGCCCGCTACGCCGTCGGCGTCGAGCGCGGAGAGCGCGTCGACGATCTCGTCGCGAGCGGCGCGGAGGTCCTCGCGGAGCGCCGGGTTGCCGGCGCCGGCCGGCCAGGTCACCTTGAGGCGTCCGTCGCCGGTCACCTCGAGTGCGACCCCCGCCTCGGTCGCTTTCCAGATCAGAGCGGTGATCGTCGGCGTCATCACCACACCTCCTCTCGGGCCTGCGACATACCCTCGGTTGCATGATCCCCCCCCTCTGACCCTGCGACCCTGCGACTCTCGTTAGAATTCGTGGACTTATCCTTGTTTTCGACCCTGCGACCGTTGCCCCCCGTCGCAGGGTTGTTTTTCGGCCTATCCTCTTGTTTTTGTTTGCCGGTCGCAGGGTCGCAGGGTTGAGACCCCCCCACTCTCGAGTCGCGCGTCAAGTACCGCTCCCAAACCGGCGCGAGCTGCGTCCGGTCGAAGCCCTTCGTCTCCACGCCGGCCTCCTGCTTGCGGTTCGAGATCAGCCCGAAGGGTCGAAGGAGCCGGGCCAGCTTGTTCGCGTCGAGGGGCTTGCTGCCCTTGCGGCATGTCCGCCAGGGCGACTCGTCCATCGCGTTGAGCGCGTCGACGATGTCTGTGACGGACATCCGCGACCGGCTACCGAAGGCCTCTTGCAGATCTCGGAGCACCAGCTCCTGGAGTCGCTGGGGCTCTTCGGCGAGAGCACCGGTGATCGACTTGAACGAGGCTGCACACCGCGCCGGCCAGTCCGCGCCGGCGACGGACGCGATCACCTGGAGAGGCTCCCAGACGTCTGCCTCCCGGTCGTTGGCGCCGGCGTAGGCCTCGACGTGGGCGTCGCGCAGATCTTCGACGTGGTCGGCAACCCACCGCGCGCACATCCGCTGGAGATAGGAGGTCGTGATCCGCTCGGCCCGGCGGAACCTGGCGACCCGCTGGGAGGGGAGCTTCCTCTCCATCCGGAGCTTCACCGCGCGGTCCAGGATCGTGTCGGGCAGCGTCCCGATCGCAGCGATGGCGACCGGCGCGAAGACGTCGAAGGCTCGGGGCTCGTGCTCGTCGCCGACGCAGCGGAGCACCGTGCCGCCCCGGTTGAACCCGGCGTTCAGGAGCCCGCGGAGATCCTCGTTGCCGTTCGCGAACGTCGCGTCCGCCTCGTCGATCAGCAGGGTCGGGTGGGCCAGCTCCACGACGCGGAACAGGACCGACGCGCTCACGCTGGCCGTCGAGAGCGGGCGGCACACGAGGGCGTCGAGGAGCGTGAGCACGGAGGTCTTGCCGCAGCGGCGCTCCGGGCTGGTCAGGGCGACGCGCACGGCCACCTCCGCCGCCTCCTGATAGGAGAAGGTGTGCAGGACCCAGAGCGCGAGCGCGACAGCGGCGCCGGCTGGGAGCACGAGGTGGTGTTCAAACACGGCGACGAGCTCGGCGAGGAGCGCCGCGCCATCGACCGGCTCGGGCCAGGGCTCCGGTGACGAGAACTCCATCGTGCGGCCTTGGCCCGTCGCCATCGCCTCGGCCGAGGCCTCGCCGAGCATCGAGTCGACGAGCTTCGCGGGCCCCGAGACGCGCTTGCCGATCGCCTTGATCAGCGCCTCCCTCGCGAGCCCGCGATCGAGCCTCGACAGACCGGCGAGGTGGGGGAGGGCATTCTGGAGGATGGGGTAGAGATCTTCGACGTCGATCTCGTCGTCCAGTGCGCGGAGCGCGTCGAGCGTCGGGCGGAGCCGGTGAAGGATCGACGTCGGAGGCGGGGAGGGCGGAGGTTCGCTCCGGGCGTCGTCGCAGTCGTCGACGTCCTCGTCGCCGGGGCCCGGGTCGCGCTGTCGCGTCGACGGCCGGTCGGGTGCGGTCTCGGGCGTGGCCCTCGCGGCTGCGTCGCGCTGGAGGGCCTCCAGCTCCCGCTCCGCCTGCACCTCGCCCCGGTCGTCGAAGAACCCGTCGGCGACGAGGGCCCGACGGACCGCGAGGTCGGTCTCGCCCGCGCGCAACTCCCCGCCGAGCTCGAGCTCGTACCCGCGGCACAGCACGTGGAAGGCCTTGGTGTGCCGGCCGGGGTGCACCGTCGACGCCAGCTCCGCCTCCAGGCGCTCGAGGGTCTGGCGCCCGTAGGGCGTCCCGACGTCGTCACCCAGCGGCGGCGGGGTCCGCTGGGGCTGCGGGGTCCGCTCCTCACGCGTCGCGACGTGCGCGGCCGCCCAGGCGTCGAGGTCGAGCGCCAAGCCGTCGACCTGCTCAACGCGACGGGGATCCTCGTCGTCGGTCTGGCGGCATCCTGGGAAGTAGAACCTGCTGACGTTGCGGCACGTGGAGTCAAACGGGAGCCCCATCTCCGCCGAGACCACTTTGCGGAACTCGTCGTAGACGTCGGACCAGCGCGACACGTCGGTCCACGGCGAGGCGAGTACGATCCCGAGCCGCCAGCGCGGAGCGGCCGGTGTGCTGCTCCTCGTCTCGTAGGCCGCGCCGGCCAGCCCGTGGGCAGTGAGGAACTCGACGCCGCAGTCGACGCCGGCCGGGATGCCGTCACCGGGGCCGTCGTGGTCCAGCCAGAGCATCGAGACCGAGGTGGTGCAGCGGTCGCAGCGGTGGCGCCCGCGACCCTCCGCCTCGCCGCGCTTCTCGCAGTCGAGGGCCGGCTCCGCCGAGACGGTGAGGAACCCGATCGCGGGGAGCTTGGGCTTGACCATCGCGCCGTAGGTGCGCAGGCGTGTCGCGAGCGCGCCGAGCGTCGTCCCCTTCTCCTCGCCGGACCACGACTTCGTCATGCTCGGCCAGGTCGTGATCTGGAAGGTCGCCGGCGCCGGCGCGGTCGGGAGTTCGCCTGCCGATTGGGTATCCATCAGATCGCCATCGGCCCGTGGCCCACCGGCGTGCCCCCGCGCCCGACGTCGACGCAGGCCTCGAGGAACTCGTCGAGCCACGACCTCCTGTAGAACCTTCGTGCGGTGCGGCCGGACCCCATTTTTCCGCTACGGGGGCCGATGCCAGCCGCCGCCCACTGGAGGAGCGTCCCGGGCTGGACGTGGAGGTAGCGCGCGGCCTCCTGCCGGTTCATCACCTCGTCGTAATCGGCAGCGACCCGCCGCCCGACACGCGGGCCGTGGGTCTTCACGGCGGCCTCTGCGACCTCCGCTGCGACCGTCTCAGCCTTGATTGCCCTTGCGTTCGGCTCGGTGTGGTTCGCCATGCTGAGTCAGGCATAGCACAGCGAAATCGCAGAGAACTTCCCAGAATCCCAAATTCATTTCTGGGAAACTTGGACGTTTGGCCAGTACTTCTTAGCGAGCTCGGAGACGCGTTTCCCGATGGACCCGCGGGGTATGGTGTTGTGGTCCGGATTGGCGATTCCGGGGTCTATGAAGCTGTTCGGGTCGCGCTCGATCCTCGCGAGCACCTTGTTCTCGACGGCCCAGTCGATGAAGGAGTCGGCGTCGATGGGCGGGA
Source organism: uncultured Coriobacteriaceae bacterium (assembly GCA_964610065.1). Classification (GTDB taxonomy): domain Bacteria; phylum Actinomycetota; class Coriobacteriia; order Anaerosomatales; family Anaerosomataceae; genus Anaerosoma. The sequence continues at coordinate 5,108 of CAZSUO010000052.1, forward strand.
GCCCCTCGCGGAACTGCTCCTCGGCCCAGGCGTCGAGCGCGAGCCTCCACGGCGGGCGCGGCGGCCCCCGCCGCACGGCCTTCCTGATCTGCGCCGGCGTGAGCGCCTCGACGTCCTCGGCCACGACATAGACCACGCCGTGGTCGACGGGCCCGTCGGCGGCGCGGATCACGAACCTGCCGAGGGTCCAGAGCACCGCCTGATCGCGTTCCGCCTCCTCGCGTGCGAGGCGGTGCGCCTCCATCGTGTGCGTGTAGTCTGCGAGGCTCATTTCGCCGCCCGGCGGCACCACGGGCCAGGCCGCCATCGGGTGGGCGAACCACCGTTCCCAGGCAGTGCCGTCGAGTTCTCGCCAGCGCCGGATGGAGATGCCGCCGTCGAGGTCGGGCGCGACAAGTACGGAGCGCAGCAGGTTCAGCGAGAGCAGCGTCCACAGGGCCATGGGCGCCCGGTCGGGCCCGATGTCGCGGCGAGCCGCGAGCAGCTCCAGGGCGCGGGGCGCGGTCACGAGCTCGACGCCGACGCCGAGGGGCGGGCGCGGGATGATCTGCATCGAGGCCTTCACGGCTGCACCTCCGTCTTCGACGACACCTTCACCGGCCACTCGCCCAGGGCCTTGCCCACGGCCTGGCCGTACTCTTCGACCGCGCGGCGGAGGACCTCGTCCTTGACGGCGACGTAGCCCCACGTCGTGGTGCCTCTCGAGTGCCCCAGAACCTTGCTGATGATGATCTCGCTGTAGCCCATGCTGGCCAGCGTCTCGCCCACGTGGTGGCGGAGGTCGTGGGCCCGGAACGTCCCGAGGCCGGCCCGGAGCTTGATCGCGGCCCAGCTCCGTTTCAGGTCTGAGACGGGCGCGCCGTCCTTCACCGCCGACGCGAACACGAACGGGTTGAGGTCGGTTCGAGGCTGGCGCCGGATGATGGCGAGGGCCGAGGAGCAGATGGGGACCGAGCGAGCCCCGACCTTGCTGTCCTGGAGGTCGAGCCGGCTCGCGGCCTCGTTGACCTCGGCCCATCGCAGGTGGGCTATCTCGCCGCGCCGGCAGCCGGTGAGGAGGATCGTCTTGATGCAGTCGGCGGCGCGGCGGCGTGCGGCGAGCTCGTCGTCGCTGAGTACCAACCTTTCCGGGGTCCTGGTGTAGCGCCGCCGCCGCCCGGTCTCCTCGTCGACGCAGAGGTCGCGGGGCGCGGTGGGCCACTCCCGGAGCACTTTGGCCAGCCGCTTCAGCTCGAGCTCGGTCAGCGCGCGGTGGCGCGGCTCCTCGCGGTTCTTCCGCAGCCCCTTGCAGGGGTTCGTGCCGGGCGCGCGGTGTCCCTTTAGCTCCGCGTAGCTCATGATGGACGAGAGCGCGCTCCGGATGCGGTTCGCCATCACCGGCGAGCCCCCCTCCTTCGCGCCGCGGGAGCCTTTGCCCTTCTCCTTCCGCCTGGGCTTGAAGGTGCCGTCGGAGATCCCGCGGTGCAGCCGCTCGACCTCTGTGAACGTCACGTTCGCGACCGGCCGGTCGCCCAGCGCCGGCACGATGAAGCGCCGGATGAAGAGCTCGTCCAGGGTGCGCGACGACTCCTTCTTCACTCCCTTGGTCGAGGCGAGCCACTCGGCCGCCACGCCCTCGACCGTGGAGTCGGCCGAGGGCACCGTCGCCAGGCCGGCCTCCTTGTACTCGAGCGCGATGTCGCGCCCCTCCTTGGCCAGCCGCCGGGCCCGGTTGGCGGTCTCCCTGGCGTCGACGAGGGCCGTCTCCGCGCAGGCGCCGATGTGGTAGCGGCGCAGCCGCCCGGCCACGCGGTAGAACACGTAGTACGACGCGCCGCCGGTCGCCCGGATGCGGACGCACAACCCGCGTTGCTCCTCGTCCCACACGACGAGCTCGTCGGCGTCGGGCGGGCACCGGAGCTTCTCCACCCTCCGCTCCGTGAACTGCATCTTCAGCGGCCCCTTCTTCTCCTCGTCCATGGACCCTCCGCCCTGCTCGGGGTAACATCGGGGTAACACTCGACAGCGTACAAGCGCGAATAAGCGCGGTCAAGCGGCGGGTAACATAGTGGCACTTCGCCAGGAAAAAAGCTGGGCATCGTGAGCGCGACCCGTGCGAAGTCGCGATCTTGGCTGGCGTTCGGATTTAGACTGGCAGTCAAGAGGTCGGGAGTTCGATCCTCCCTAGCTCCACCAAGAAAGCCGCTGACTTACGGGTCGGCGGCTTTCGGCTATCTGGAGCAGGGGTAACGCCGGGGTAACAGCTGGCGGCGGTTCCGCCCTACGCGTGGGCCTCGACCAGCACGGGGGCCAGGTCGGCGAGCCCGTGACCTCAGCGGTTCTCGACCTCCAGGGCGAGCCTGACCGCCACGTCGCGCCCGATGACGGGCTCGAGCTTGCGTACGAGCTTCTCGACGCGGCGCCTGGAGCACCCGTACTCGAGCGCCGACCAGCGGTCGTCGAGCCTGACCAGGTCGGCGACGAGCTTCTCGAGGTCGGTGTCGCAGATCACGCACGCCCGGTTGTTGCCGCTCTGCGGCTGCCACACGAACCGCCGATGCTTCGCCAGGAAGGTGCCGGGCTGGCCGCGAGCCATCGTGATGCCGGCGAGCTCGCGCCACGTGCCGTCATCGAGCAGCAGCGCCACCTCCCCCCACGGGCTGGCGGTGCGCTGCGGTTGTACTACGACGACGCGATCGCCGTGGACGTCGAACAGGCGGTTCACGGTCCAGAACTCGGTGGTGGTCTCCGGCATGGTCTCCTCCCAGAACAGGCCGAGCCGCAGGTAGGGGCCTCCCCCCTCTGAGACGGCACGGCGCCAACATGGCGACGTGGCTTGCCCGAACCCGAGGGGGGAGGCCGATCTGCGGTCTCAGCGGTGGATGCTGTTTCCTGTGGAGGTGCCTCCGTGACGTCTCATGGTCCGAGCAAGCACCCCCCACTCCACCACAACCCGCCCGGGCGAGTCAAGGGCCGCTCCGCGCGCGCGAGGGGCTACATGTCGCCGGCCGCAACCAGCGCGTCGGCTACGGCCTTTGCGGCCTCGGGGAACGGCTTGAGCGCGGCGAGCACCGCGGCCTTCGTCCTCGCCCACGCCGGATGCTCGCGGACGATCCGGTCTTCCAGCATCTCCTGGTCGCGCTCGAGCCGGGCTCGGAGGCCGAGGAGCTTCGCCAGCGTGCCCTCGTACCGGCTCCTGGACGTGTCGGCCAGGCCCTTCTCTCGGAGCGCCGCCGTGATGGAGTCGATCCGCGCGTTCGCGATGTCGAGCGTGGTCGCGAGCTGCGTCGTTGTCATCTGCCCGGGCGGCAGCGTCGGCGTCGCAGTCGTTGTCGTGGTAGCGGCCTGGGCGGCGCCGGGCAGGATGTTCCAGGAGGCGCGCGGAATGCCGAGGAGCAGCTCGAGCCGGTGACGCGACCCATCGTCGGGTAGACGCCGGCCGCGTTTCCAGTGCCCGACGATGGCCAGGCCGACACCGAGACGCCCCGCGATGGCGGCCTCGGTGTCGTCCACATCGAGGAGCAAGCGCTGCCCCTCCGTCGAGATCTCTACAGGTCGCCTCGGACGCCCGCGTTTCGCTTCGCTCATGGCCACCTACCGTTTACCTACTTGGCTACAGACTTCGTTTTTTCAAAGTGATCTCGGCGGTCTCTGGTATCCCCCCGGCCTTGGGATCGCCCCTACTGTTAACCCCCCCCGTGGGCGGACCGGGTCAGTGCACCGAGACGACCGGCCCGAACCGGGCGAGCACGGCGAGGGCCTCGGCCATGGCGGTCACGAAGATGGGCGTGGCCGAGGCGACGACGCGAACGACCACGACGTGGGTTGCGCCCACGATGGGCCGAGCGTCATAGACCACGACGCTGGCGAGCCCTCCAACGAGGGACATCACCGGCGCGTCGACGTCGCAGCCGAGGTCAGAGAGCCAGGCCTTGACCTCGGCTTCGCTCGTGCCCGCGGGCCCGGGGAGGTCGGCCACCGCAACCGTCTCCCACGTCGCGGCTCGAACCTGGGTGATCACCATGGCTCAGTCCTCCGGCTGCCGACGCAGCGAGGGCTTCTCGCCCGGACCGAACACCTTGTGCGACCGCATCCACCGCGCGCGGTGTGCCTCGCGCTCGGCCGCGTGCTTCGCGGCCAGGTTCTCGCCGATGTTGCAGTCGGTCTTGGGCACCCCGTTGCGGCCTGGCTCGGAGCCGGCCAAGGCGGCCGCCTGGATCGCGGCCAGGAGCTCGGCGAGCACCGTGGCCGCACGCGCCCGAACGGCCTGGGCCTCGGGAGGCAGGTCGCCGATCGCCGCGAGCGCCCCCATCGCGCGGCGGGTCTCGAACACCGCGTTGGCTGAAATTCGGGGCATCGTCACGCCTCCGGCGTCAGCGCCGCGGCGAGGTCGCCCAGCACTGCGAGCAAGTCGGCCTTGAACGAGGCCTCCGCGGTCGGGTCGGGCATGACCAGCAGCGGCGCCGCCTTGGCCACGATCTCGACCGCCTCGCCGATACCGCTGGCCAGGATCGGCCAGCTCGTGCCGCCCGTGACGGTGATCAGCACGATGAACCTGACCTCGGCCGCTATCGTGGCGGGCAACGAGGTCACCGCGAGCACCTCGACGCTGGCGAGCGCGCCGGCGGCGGAGAAGACCGGCGTTGCGCTAGCGCCGAGGTCGGACACGGCCCACGCCTTGACGACGTTGTAGGTCGTGTCGTCGGGGGCATCGACGCCCGGGGCGTGCAGGGTATGATCATTGTGTACCAGAAACATTGATTTCACTCACCTTTCTCGCGGCTCTCGCCGCGTTCACCACTCGATCTCGCCTTCGGCCGGGTCGCGCTCGCCCGAGCGCCGCTCGAAATGGGCCCTGGTCGCAGCGGCGGCCCGCGCGTCGGCCTCGGCCTGGAGCCGGGGGGCGTCGCGCGAGTCCACGCCGAGGTACTGGACCACTGCGGAGCCCAAGCAGCAGCCTCCCTCGCCGGCCGGCTCCAGGCCCATGGCCAGCCGCATGGCGTTCGCCTCGGCGGGCGGGAGCCCACGGGGCGGCGGTGGTGCGGGCGGCGGCGGCGCTGCCAGGCGGGCGGCCTCGGCGCGGTGGATGGCCTCGGCGTCGTCGCGGGTCAGGCCGAAGACCTGGCGGGTCTCGGTGCTGGCGACGTAGGTACGCGGGCCCTCGAGCCCCATCAAGCGCCGCATCTCGGCGGCCTGCTCGAACGGGAGCCGCGAGCGACGCGCCTGGGCGTCGACGTGGGCGACGGCGACGTCTCCGACCGCCCGGGCGGGCGCCTCGGCCTGGACGCCCCGGTTGGGGGTCGGCCGCCGGGGCATCGCGTCGAGGATCGCCCTCACCTCGGAGAGCGGCGCACGCATGAGCGTCGCCGTCAGCGCCGGTCCCAGGCCCGCGCCCTCGATCAGCGCGCGCTTCTCGGCGCGGCGCTCGAGGGCCTCGAGCCGCTTGATGCGCGACTCGAGGTCGTTGCCGCGGGACGTGCCCGCGCTCGTCTTGCTGTGCTTCTCCATCTTCGGTCCCTTCTTCTCGGCCCGCGCCGCTGTGCGCGTGGCCGTTGCGGGGGCTCGCCCCGCGGTTTGGCTCGTGCCCATCGACACGAGCAGGTCATCGAACGACCCGAGCTCGTCGACGAGCCCGGCCTTGACTGCATCCTCGCCGCGGAACGACGCGGCCTGCTGCGCCGCCACGGCCTTCGGCGACAGCCCGCGCCGATCGGCCACCAGGTCGAAGAACTCGGCGGCCAGGCGGGCGACGTCCGCCTCGATGACGTGGCGCTCCTCGTCGCTGAGGGCCACGTGCGGGTTGTAGTCGCCCTTGCGCTCGCCCGAGGTGATCATCGCGACCCGATGCCCGCTGAGCGCGTCGGCGGCCGTGCTGTCGAGCCGCGCCGCGATCACGCCGACGCTGCCCACCTCGGCCGTGGCCGAGGCGATGATCTTGTCGGCCATGCACGCGAGCGCGTAGGCCGCTGACGAGCACTGCCCCTCGACGTGGGCGACGAGCCGCTTGCCGGCCCGGTCCACCTCGGCCCGGATGGCGCGCGCACAGTCGAACAGGCCCGCCACTTCGCCGCCGGGCGAGTCGACGCGCAGGACCACGACGGGGGCGGCCTGCGCGCAGGCCTCGGCCACGCGACGGCGGATCGACTCGAAGGAGTCGAACCACCAATCGCCGACCTGCACGAGCGGCCCGCGGATCGTGACGATCGTCACGTCGTCGCCCGGCTCGTTCGTGAGCTCGTCGGCGGCGCCGAAAAGCCCGGTGAACGCCCCGGGCCCCACGGCCTGCAATGCTCCGCGCGGCACGTATCTCCGATGCCGCGCTCCCGTTTCTGCACTCACTTCACACCTCCAGCGGCCCCTCGGCCGCGGTTCTCGCAGTAGAAGGTGGGCCCGGGGCGGCGTCGACGGGGACGAGACCGTCGCGCCGCCCCAGGGCCCGGGTGCCGGCGTCTGAGCGCCGCCGGCCAGCCGGGGAGCCCGCATCGCGGAGCTCGGCGCGCGGCAGAAGCGCGCCCAACATGCCCGGCGTTCAACGTCATGTCGCGTCCTCGAACGGGACGCCCCTGCACACGAGCCGCGCGCCCCTGCCCAGCCTGCGCTTCGCCTCGGCCGCGGCCTCGGGGAGCGTGGCGAAGAGCGCCTCGCTGCCGCCGATCTGCCAGGCCTGCCCACGGGGCAGTAGCGCCATGCCCGCGCCGGAGTCCTTCGCGAGCGCGTACCAGCCGCACCGGGCCAGGCCGGAGGGCTCGGGGAGGGGTCTGTCGTTGGTCGTCATGATCACCACCTCGCGTCCGCGTCGCACGGCGGCGGTCCCCCGTCGCGCTCGCCCAGATCACGCTGCCGTCGGTCCTGCTGGTGCGGCGGCCTGCGGTCTTGACCGTCGCGTCGCTCCTTCGGCTCGTGCTTCGAGAGGAGGTAGTGCGTCGGCTCGTTCGAGCCCTCCGTCCAGTCGCGGTTCGCCATCACGAAGATCTTCGCGTCGCCGATGCGACCCACGTAATAGGTCGAGCCCTTCGCGCTCTCGTGCTCCCAGAGCCCGCAGAGCTTCGTGAAGGGGACGCGGCCCCCCTGGCCGTTGTTGCCGTTCATGACCCCTCTCCTTCAATCGCCTCGCGTTCGAGACGCTCGTACTCGTCGCCGTCGGCCTCGACGCGGAACCAGTCGACGGCGTTACCGTGGTCGACGAGCACCCAGCGGCGCGGGCCGTCGGCCTCGCTGAACTGGCGCACCACCGCGCCGTCGGGTCGGGTGTGCTCCCGGGTCTGGACGAGCAC
>CAZSUO010000053.1:0-3715 GCA_964610065.1 uncultured Coriobacteriaceae bacterium
AGGGCGACATCGATCTCGCCGAGCGTGTGATCGCCGCCGACGACGAGCTCGACACACGGACGCTCGCCCTGGAGGAGCGTACGCTCGAGACGATCGCCACTCAGTTCCCGGTGGCCAGGGATCTGCGGCTGCTCTACTCGCTCGCACACATCAACATCCACATGGAGCGTATGGGCGACCTGGCGGTCAACATAGCCAAGGCCACCCGTCGCACGGCCGCCCGGACAGGCCCCCGCACGATGTACGACCTCATCCGTGCGCAGGGGAACCTCGTGCACCGTGTCCTGGAGGCGATGCTTGAGGCATTCGAGACCAACGACCTCGAGCTGGCGTACAAGCTGAAGGAGATGGACGAGCCCATCGATCATCTCTTCAAGCAGTTCTTCCGCGAGCTCAGCAGGCTTCAGGAAGAGGAGGAGATCGAGTGGGCGAGCAGCATGGTCCTTGCTTCGCGGTATCTCGAGCGCATCGCCGACCACGCAGTGGACATCGGTGAGCGTCTTGTCTACATGGTCACCGGCGAGTTTGAGGCGTTCGACGAGAGCTTCGGCGATGAAGGGGACTCAAGCGCTCCGTGAGCCAGATAGCCGAACGATACGAGTCGGTCAGGCGCCGTGTACGCGACGCCGCTGACTGTGTCGGCCGGGAGCCGGACGAGATTACCATCGTTGCCGTCGCTAAGACGGTCGGACCACCCGAGGTCAAGTCGGCCATCGCCGCGGGCGTGACCGACTTCGGCGAGAACCGGGTGCAGGAGTTCGTAGCCAAGCACGGGTTGTTCCCGGAAGCGCGCTGGCACTTCATCGGGACGCTTCAGTCGAACAAAGCGCAGCACGTTGTCGGCCATGCGGCGCTGATCCACTCGGTGGACTCGCTCGGCCTGCTCGAGCGCATAGACAGGATTGCGAACACCCGGGGTGTCGTGCAGCCCGTCTTGCTCCAGGTGAACGTCTCGCACGAGTCCACCAAGCACGGTGTGGACCGCGCCGAGGTGGAGGAGATGGTCGCCGCGTCGCTCGAGCTCCCGAATGTGCGCGTGGACGGTCTGATGACCATCGCGCCGTTCCAGCGGCCCGAGAGCGTGAGGTGGGTGTTCCACGATATGCACCGGTTGTTTGAATCGATCGGCGCTATGCGGTTCAATGGCGTAGAGTTGACCGAGCTCTCAATGGGTATGACGAACGACTTCGAGGTCGCCATCGAGGAAGGCGCCACGATCGTACGGATCGGGCGGGCGATTTTCGGCAGGTAGACCGATCGACGCGACACAAGGAGCGGACCGTGGGCGTGTGGCATGACATCAAAGCGAGGCTCGGTTTCGGCGATGACGACTATGACGATTACGATGACGACTACGATGAGGTAGACGACGAGCCGGATGTCGATCCCCGTGGTCAGTACCGTAACCCGTACGACAGCGAGCCTTCTACGATCAGGCGTGTGACGCGCGAGCCCGATCTGGACCGCGCCCGTGAGGCGGCACGCCCCGGGATGGTCGTGCCCGGGCCCGGCGTGCAGGCTGTGCCTCAGGTGAAGATGCAGATCGTGGAGCCGCGCGCGTATGCGGAGGCGCAGGCCATCGCGGACAAGTTCAAGATGGGCGTACCGGTGATCATGAACCTCACGATGACCGACGCCGATCTGGCCAAGCGCATTATCGACTTCGCTTCCGGCCTGACCTACGGATTGAACGGCGGCCTTCAGAAGGTCTCGGAGAAGGTCTTCATGCTGACTCCGGCCAACGTCGACGTGTCCGACGCCCAGCGAGCGGCGCTCCGCGACCGGGGCCTCTTCGGCACCGAGCGGTGATCGTGGTATGAGCGGCAGGTACACACTCGCGATCATCGGTGGCGGTCGCATGGGTGAGGCGATCGCAGCAGGGCTGGTGTCATCAGGCGCCCTTGGCGCCGACCGCATCGTGGTGGCCGAGCCTTCCGAACAGCGCCGCGAGGTGTTCTCACGGCAGGGTATCAACGCTGTGGCCGATGGCCATGAGGTCGCGGGAGATGCGCAGATCGTATTGCTTGCGGTGAAGCCGCAGGTCATCGACGCCGTTCTCGCGCACATGGCCGATGAGATCGCGCCGGGTGCCGTCGTGGTCTCGATCGCCGTGGGCGTGACGACATCGCGGCTGGAGTCGCTCGTGCGGGCCGGTACGCCGGTGGTGCGCGTGATGCCCAACACGCCCACGATGGTGGGCGAGGGGATGGCTGTGGTGAGCGGCGGGACGGCCGCGTCGGCCGATGATGTGGAGCGGGTCAGGTCGCTGTTCGAGGCGGTGGGGCAGGCCGTGGTCATCGCCGAGCAGGCGCAAGACGCAGCGGCTGCCATCTCGGGCTCCGGCCCCGCCTATGCGGCCATGTTCGTCGACGCGCTCGCCCGTGCGGGCGTTCGGCAGGGTCTGACCCGGGAGATCGCACAGATGCTCGCGGTCCAGACGCTCAGGGGCACGATGGAGCTGCTGTCGCGTACGGGGATGCATCCCGAGGAGCTCGTCGATGGCGTGACGAGCCCCGGTGGCACGACCATCGCCGCGGTGGAGGCGCTCGAGGCTGGAGGGCTGCGCACCGCCGTCAGCGAGGCGGTCGCAGCCGCGATGCACCGCGCGAAGGAGCTGGGTTCGTGAGCGTCGCGGATCTGCTCTCGCAGCTCGTCTCGTTCTACGAGATCCTCATCATCGCGTACATCATCATGTCGTGGATCCGGCCGGTCGACGGCCTGATCGGCGACATCTACCGGGTGCTGGGTACCATCACCGAGCCATGGCTCGGCATCTTCCGCCGGTTCATCCCACCCATCGGTATGATCGACGTCTCGCCGATCGTTGCGCTCATCGCGCTGAGGATCCTCGCGAGCGCGCTCATCCGCCTGTTCGTTTCTCTATGAGTTAGAATGCCGGAGTAGACCAGACGGGTCTCGAGGAAGGACCGTTTCATGAGACTCACGCCGCTCGATATCCACCATAAAGAGTTCAACCACGCGCTCCGTGGTTACAACGAGGTCGAGGTCGACGAGTTCCTCGACCAGGTCGCCGATGAGCTGGAGCGTCTCTTCAAGGAGAACATCGATCTCTCCGAGAAGATCGATGGGCTCGAGCTCAAGGTGCGCGAGTACCAGGACATGGAGCGCACGCTCCACAACACGCTCGTCTCGGCGCAGAAGTCGGCAGATGAGATCGCGCAGAAGGCACAGCGCGAGGCGGACTCAGTGCTCAAGGAGGCCGAGGTGAAGGCCAAGGAGATCATCCACGACGCGCTCGCCAGCAAGCAGCGCGCGACCGCCGACCTCGGCCGGATCAAGCAGGCCGAAGAGGAGTTCCGCGCTACGTTCAAGGCGCTTCTCGAGCGCCATCTGCGCGGTATCGGTGAGGTGGCCGTCCCCGAGGATGTGAAGCTTCTGGTCGGCAAGGCGGGCGAGGAGACCCTGCTCGACGCCGATGTCGAGCGCCCGGCCGCTCCGGCCCGGCCAGTGCAGCCGTTCGCGCCCGCGATCGAAGAGGAGCGCCCCGAGCCTGTGAGGGCGCCGGTTAGAGCGCCTGAGTCCGCGCCGGCGCCGGTCGCCGCGGAGCCGCCGTCGAGTGGCTTCGTCGCCGCGCTGCACCTGGGCGATCTCGAGGAGGATGTGCTCGAGCCCGACGCCACGGTGGAGTTCAACGTCGCCGAGTTCGGTTTCGGTGAGCGGGAGGACGACACCGACATCGAGGAGATCGACTAGG
>CAZSUO010000053.1:3815-7729 GCA_964610065.1 uncultured Coriobacteriaceae bacterium
CCGCCGGTGCGCGTCGCACACGAAGACGCGGCACCCGCTCGACCGGCAGTGCCCGAGGTAACGGTGACCGGGAATGGGCTCACGATCCACGCACGCTCGGCTGACTCCCCTTCGTGGCGGGTAGCCGCGTACGCGTACGGCATCCCCTGGCTCGCGGTGATGGTATTCGCCAGCTTGTGGTATCTGGTCTGGGGCATGCCGGACGGCTTCTTCGTGCGCCTGATGCTCTGGGTGGTGCTCATGCTGCTGACCGCCGCGCTGCACGCGATCGCCGCGCTCACCCTGTGGGGAATGGCGTACGCCCGTATCGGCACCGAGACGCTCATCATCGACCCCGCACGCATCACGCTGCGCCGTCAGGCCGGTCGCTTCCCGATCGAGCTGCACATACTCCGGAACATCGTCGAGGGGGCGACACCGCTTCCTCCGCGGGCCGATGGACGCCCGCACCCGCGCATCGAGGTGAAGGCGTGGCGCTCGGCCATCCGCTTTGGCGCTGGTCTCACCGACGGTGAGGCTGAGGAGTGCCTGTACGTGCTGAACGCGTTCTTCGAGCGCGAGGAGTACGTGCGCCACGCGTTGACCACGGATCGTGTGGGGGATACCATCGCACCTACGCGGACCGACGAGCCCGCGTGCACGGACACGGCGATGACGGGGACGAGTAGCTCCGACAACGGCCACGAGAAGCGAGCGGGGACAGTGAGAGCCCGCGTGGCACGGTGGAGACGAAGATCACCCCAGAGCTTCGGCCCGAACGACCCAGCAGGGTCAAGTAGACGTCGACGGTAGGCCCCCGTTACCGGGCGACCGAGTGGCGCGACCCCGCGGACGGGGTGCGCAAGCTGGGTGGTACCGCGGAGTGAGACCTCTGATGAGGCGCGCTTCGTCCCAGATGAGGACGGGCGCGCTTTTTGCGTTGGGCCGATGTACGCGCGGTGAGAGGACCGGAGAAACGATGGCCGAGAAGCAGGACTACAAGAGCACGATGAACCTTCCGCGGACGGATTTCCCGATGCGCGCGAACCTGAGCACCCGGGAACCGGAGTGGCTTCGGTTCTGGAGCGAGATGGACGTCTACCGGAAGTCACTGGAGGCGAACGCCGACGGTGAGCGCTTCATCCTGCACGACGGCCCGCCGTACGCCAACGGCCATATCCACATGGGCACCGCGTACAACAAGGTGCTCAAGGACCTCATCGTCAAGTACAAGTCCATGCGCGGCTACTATGCCCCGTACGTGCCCGGTTGGGACTGTCACGGACAGCCGATCGAGCATCAGGTGGAGAAGAACCTCGGCCCGGAGAAGATGGCGGCCATCGGCCAGGCCAAGGTGCGTGAGCTGTGCCGTGAGTACGCGCTGAAGTTCGTGGACGTGCAGCGCGAGGAGTTCAAGCGCCTTGGCGTGCGCGGCGATTGGGACGACCCCTATCTGACCCTCAAGCCCGCCTACGAGGCCGGCAACGTCGAGATCTTCAAGACGATGTACCTCGACGGGGCGATCCAAAAGGGTGCCAAGCCCATCCACTGGTGCATCCGCTGCCACACCGCGCTTGCGGAGGCCGAGATCGAGTACGCCGACGAGACCTCGGAGTCCATCTACGTGGCCTTCAGGTTCACCGACGCGACTCCGTGGGATGCCGAGGGACCGGTCTCCGTGCTCATCTGGACCACCACGCCGTGGACGCTTCCCGCCAACGTGGCGGTCACGCTTGCCGATGACGCCGACTACGTGGGCGTGAAGCTCGCGGACGGGCGCGTGCTGGTGATGGCCAACGAGCTCGTTGAGCCTGTGGCGGCCGCCGCGGAGTGGGAGGATGGCGACTACACCGTGCTCGATACCCGCGTGCGTGGGCGGGAACTGGCTGGGCTCCACTATGCGCAGCCGATCCACGAGGGCGTCCAGGGAGTGATCATCACCGGCGAGCACGTGGAGCTCTCCACCGGCACCGGCGCCGTGCACACGGCCCCCGGCCACGGCGACGATGACTACCTCGTGGGCGTGAAGTTCGACCTGCCGATGGTGATGCCGGTCCTCGACGACGGCACGTTCGACGCGGGCGGCGGTCCGTTCAAGGGTCTCGGAGTGTGGGACGCCAACCCGCGCATCATCGAGTGGCTCGGCGAGCGCGGCACGCTGGTCGCATCGTCGAAGATCGCGCACAGCTACCCGCACTGCTGGCGCTGCAAGCAGCCGGTCATTTTCCGCGCCACCGAGCAGTGGTTCGTGAGCATGGATAAGACCGGCCTGCGCGACAACGCGATGAAGGCGATCGACTCTGTGGAGTGGATCCCGGGGTGGAGCGTCAACCGCATGTCGTCGATGGTGTCCGACCGCCCCGACTGGTGCATCAGCCGCCAGCGCGCGTGGGGCGTGCCGATCCCGGTGTTCACCTGCGCCAAGTGCGGTGAGACCGTGGCGACCGAAGCGACGTTCGACGCGGTGATCGACCTCTTCAGCACGGAGGGGGCCGACGCGTGGTTCACCAAGGCGCCTGCGGAGTACCTGTCATCCGACACGACATGCCCGCGCTGCGGCGCTGGCGTGGCCGACCTCATGCCCGAAGACGACATCGTTGACGTGTGGTGGGAGTCGGGCGTGTCGCACACGGCGGTGCTGGACGCGCGCGCGGAGCTACACCGTCCGGCTGAACTGTATCTTGAGGGTTCTGACCAGCACCGCGGATGGTTCCAATCGGCACTGCTCACGAGCGTTGGCGCCTACGGCATCGCACCCTACAAGGGTGTGCTGACCCACGGGTTCATCGTGGACGGCGACGGGCGCAAGATGTCCAAGTCGCTCGGCAACACCATCTCGCCGCTCGACGTGATCGAGAAGTCGGGTGCCGACATCATCCGGTTGTGGGTCGCCTCGGCGGACTACGGCCAGGACATCAACGTGTCCTCGGAGATCCTCGACCGTACCGGTGAGGCGTACCGGCGCATCCGCAACACGTTCCGGTTCCTGCTCTCGAACCTGGACGACTACGATCCGTCCATGGCGGTGGCATGGGACGACATGCCCGAGCTCGACCGGTTCGCGCTCGTGCAGCTGGCCGATCTCGTCGGGCGCGTGACCGGCTCCTACGACGACTGGCGCTTCCATCAGGTCTTCCACGCGGTGCACGGCTACTGCGTGACCGAGCTCTCGTCGTTCTACCTCGACGTGCTCAAGGACCGGCTGTACGCCGATGCCGCGGACTCTGCCGGCCGCCGGAGCGCGCAGACGGTCGTTGCGGCGATCCTCACCACGCTGGTACGGCTGATCGCCCCGGTGCTCACCTTCACCACGGAGGAGGTCTGGCAGTTCATGCCCGCCGCGCTTCGAGGTGCTACGGAGAGCGTGCAGTTGGCGGGATGGCCGACGGTCGAAGTCCCAGCCGAGGAGGCCGGGGTCTTGCGGAGCGCGTACGAGGTGCTGCTGCAGGTGCGTGACGTGGCCACGAAGGCCCTGGAGGATGCGCGCAACGCCGGCGCGGTGGGCAAGAGCCAGGAAGCGCGGCTGGTCGTCGCTGGTCCTCCGGAGGTGCGCGAGCTGCTGTCGGCGCGCGAGCCGGCCGCACTCGCCGAGATGTTCATCGTCTCGGAGGTGGCTGTGGGCGACGAGGCCGCCGAGGTCGCGGTGAGTGTTGAGCGCGCCTCGGGCGAGAAGTGCCCACGGTGCTGGAACTGGCGCGAGCTCGGTGCCGACGGTCTGTGCGAGCGCTGCTCGGCGGTCGTGAGCGCGCTCACGTAGCCGGGGCACAACGGCTTGTCAGTGCCGAGTGGTATATACTCAGCATGATGGTCAGGAACAACGAATCCACCGGCGCCTCCTCGCGGGAGGCGCCGTAGCATTACCCCCGTACGCAGGGAGGACGGACGATGAACGCGACCAGGATCGCTGCGCTTGAGGATGTGCTCGTAGCCGAGCG
>CAZSUO010000053.1:7829-12331 GCA_964610065.1 uncultured Coriobacteriaceae bacterium
GTTCTCTGGTTCACCCGGGTGCACAACACCGGAGCCGCCTTCGGCATACTGCGTGGCCAGCAGTGGCTGCTCATCACGACCGCGGTCCTGATGCTCGCGGTGGTCGGGTACGTGATGCTCCGTGTCCGACCGGTCAGTCCGTGGGCGCGGACGGCGCTCGCGCTGGTGACCGGTGGCGCCATTGGCAACCTGATCGACCGTGTCGTCCTCGGCGGGGTCACCGACTTCTTCGACCTCGGCTGGTTCCCCGTGTTCAACGTCGCCGATATCGCGCTGGACGTGGGCGTGGCCATTCTCGTGTTCGTTCTGCTGGTCGGCGGTGAGCACATCCTCACGCACCGCGACCACAGTGCCGAGGAGGGCCGCCCGCTGCCCCTCGACGTGGACGAAGAGTCGCACCGAGAGGAGGTGACGGTCGTCGATGACGGAGCGTCTCACGCATAACGTACGCGGTGACGAAGCCGGCTCGCGGCTGGATGTCTTGCTCGCGCAGGCCGAACTCGCACCTTCGCGTTCGGCTGCACAGAAGCTTATCGCTGAGGGCTGCGTGCGCGTGAACGGCGAGATCGCCGCAAAGCGGCATCTGGTCCGCGCAGGCGAGCGCATCGAGGTCTTCGCGTCGCTGGAGGACGAGCTCACGCTTGAGGGCGAGGACATCCCGCTCGACATCCGCTATGAGGACGGGCATCTCATCGTGCTCTCGAAGCCCGCGGGACTCGTGGTGCACCCCGCACGCGGGCACTCCTCGGGCACGCTCGTGCACGCATTGCTCGCGCACACCGACGACCTCGGCACGCAGGCTGGCGACGAACGTCCCGGCATCGTGCATCGCCTCGACAAGGACACTTCGGGGCTCATGATGGTCGCGAAGACCGATGAGACACAGATCGCGCTCTCCGAGGCGCTGAAGATCCGCTCGGTGGAGCGCCGGTACATCACGCTCGTCCACGGTTACATAGCGCCCGACAGTGGCATCATCGACGCGCCGCTGGCGCGTCACCCCAAGGACCGCATGCGCATGGCGGTGAGCGACCACCCGGACGCCAAGCAGTCGGTCACCACCTTCCGTGTGCTCGAGCGGTTCATGGCGGGCACGCACGACGACGGGTACACGCTCGTCGAGTGCAAGCTGTACACGGGCCGGACACACCAGATTCGTGTGCACATGCTCTACATCAAGCATCCCGTTGTGGGGGACCCGATGTACGGTCGCAACCGGCCGAAGGCCGATCTCGGTCTGGAGCGGCAGTTCCTGCATGCGTACCGGATCGCCTTCGAGCACCCCGCCACGGGTGAACCGATCGACCTCCTCGACCCGTTGCCGGAGGATCTTGCGCGCCGCCTGAGGGAGCTCGAGCCTGAGTCGATGGGGCGCACCGAAGCGGGCGACGAGGTCATCCCGCTTGTCCTGCCGGGGTAGTCGCCTCCACACGACCTCCACAAGTGCTGCGCGTGGTGCGCGCAGGGGGGTACTATCCTGGCGTACGACCCCGAAGGAGGCATGATGACCGTCGAGACCCGCAGGATACTCATCGTCGAGGACGAAGCGCAGACTCGGTCTGTGGTCGAGGCTTACCTCGAGCGTGAGGGTTACTGGGTCACGGCGGTGGGCGACGGGGAGCGGGCGCTCCAGGCGTTCGAGTCGCATCGGTACGACGGCGTCGTCCTCGATCTCAATCTCCCTGGCCTGCCGGGTGAGGAGGTCTGTCGCCGCATCCGCGATGTGTCCGACGTGCCGATCATCATGCTCACGGCTAAAGGCGCCGAAGAGGAGCGGATCGCTGGTCTCGACCTTGGCGCGGACGACTACCTGGTGAAGCCCTTCTCCCCGCGCGAACTGGTGGCACGGCTGCGCGCGCTTCTGCGGCGCGCGAAGTCGGAGACCGAGCCGCAGCGCTCGCGTGTCGAGTACGGACCGCTCGAGATCGATCTCGCCGGCCACAAGGTGTTCGTGGATGGCACGGAGGTCGATCTTACTGCAAGCGAGTACAAGCTCCTCACCACGCTTTCGCGCTATCCGGGCCGCGTCTACTCGCGCATGGAGCTCGTGGAGAAGGTCCTCGGCTACGATTTCGAGGGGTACGAGCGCGCGATCGACTCGCACATCAAGAATCTCCGGGCAAAGCTCGACGACGACCCCAGGGAGCCGAGGTTCGTCCACACCGTCTTCGGCGTGGGCTATCGCTTCGAGCCTCCGGTCACGCCGCAGTGAAGCGCGGCAGCCTCACGTTCCAGCTGGCCTTCGCGTTCGCGTTCGTCGCGATCGCCACGGCAGTCATCTCGGCCGTGGTCATCACGGTGACCTGGCAGCGGCAGTTCGAGGTCTACATCGAGCGAGGCGTGCAGGAGCGCGCTGATGAGGCCGCCGACTACTTCGGCACACAGTACGAGCGCGCGGGCGACTGGGCCACCGCCGCCTCGCTCGGCCTGCTCACCGTTGGCGTGTCACCTGACCTGCGGATCGAAGTGCTCGATGCCGAGGGCGAACTCGTGGCGCACACGGTGGCGCCCGGCGGGGCCACCGAGGACGAAACCGTGCACGAGTGGGGCGAGGTGTCGGCGGAGGCCGACATCGTGGCGGCCGATGAGGTGGTCGGCACAGTCATCGTGACGCAGCGTACGCGCGGGGGCATCTTCACCGAGCGTGATGCCTGGTTCCGCAAGGTCTCGCTAATGGGACTCGGCGTGGCCGCGGCGATCGCCGTGGCGCTGGCATCGCTTGCGGGTGTGCTGTACTCGCGCGGTATCGTGAAGCCGATCGAGGCGGTGACGCGAGCCGCCGAGCGCATCCGTCGCGGGGACCGCTCGGCGCGCACCGGCATGACCGGCGGAGACCCGGTGGCCGACCTCGGCATGACCTTCGACCAGATGGCCGACGCGGTCGAGGCCGAGCGACGGTTCGAGCAGCAGCTCACGGCCGACGTCGCCCACGAGCTCCGCACGCCGTTGCAGGCGATCCAGGCGACGGTGGAGGCCATGCAAGACGGCGTGCTGCCCACCGACGAAGTGCGCCTTGCGCTCATCCACGACGAGACGGTGCGCTTGGGGCGCCTCACGCAGTCGATCATGGAGCTCTCGAGGCTGGAGACCGGCTCCGCGCCCTTCGCGTTCACCGTGCTTGACGCGGCCGGACCCGTGGGTACCGCCATCGAGAGCTCGCGCGCGCTCATGGAGTCGACCGGGCACGTGCTGGAGGACTCGCTCGAGAGTGGGCTTGCCGTGAGCGTCGATGCAGACCGTCTCACGCAGGCTGTGGGAAACCTCCTCTCCAACGCGGCGCGCTATACGCCACAGGGTGGCACCGTTCGCGTGCGGCTGGTGCGCGACGGCGCCGACGCCGTGATCGAGGTCGCCGATTCGGGCATGGGTGTTGCCGAGGAGGACCGCACGCGCGTGTTCACGCGGTTCTGGCGCGCTGATCCCGCGCGCAACCGGGCGAGCGGCGGTCTGGGGATCGGTCTTGCGGTGGTGCGCGAGATCGTCGAGCGACACGGCGGGCGCGTGGGCGTGCACGAGAGCGACCTCGGCGGTGCGTCGTTCGTGATCCGGCTGCCGCTGGCGACGCGGATGAGGGCTCGTTCGCAGGAGTGCGCTGCGGGGAGCTAGTGATGCGGGCTGACCTGGCATGGATTCCGGTCATTGGTTAGGGATGCTGCCGAGTGGTTACATAAACACAAGGCCGTTCATTGCGGCGACTGACCTATTGCTGGTCGGGCCGTGATCTTCCGAGAGGAGATGAGCATTCGTGAATAGTAGGAGAGGACTGAGAGATATCCGCCTTCTGTTCGCGCTGGTGGTTCTTGCGGTCATTGCTCTGTTGGGTGCAGCATCGGCTGCCACTCCCCCGGAGCCCAATGCAGTCCCACAAGATCCCGCGCTTGGCGGCGGTCGACCGTTCCCAGAGACGGTGCACGTCAACGGTCCAGTGATTCTTGAACCTGAGTCCAGCCCGTTTGATGAGTCCGCAGCGATGAAGGAAGTGATGGCCGATCCGGAGAATCTCGGGCGAGCATTCGCATTCCGGAAAGTAGGCGGAGTGTGGGTCGCCGAGGACCTTGGTCCGATTGATGAAGGCGTGCGACGGTCAATGGAGATGGATTTCGAGTCTGCGACCGGGCTAATGCCTGAGGAGGCGCTCTTCGGTGGCGAGCAGGCAGGTCCTGCCCAGTAGCGGGCTATGAGGAGTGTGAATGCAATGAAGTCGTGGACTAGGCCCCTTGTCATCACAGCGTGCTTGACTTTCGGTGCGTGTCTGGCACTTACTACATCGGCATCAGCTGTACCGATAGCGAGTGTTCGTTGCACCAGTACCGGCGCAACAGGTTCATATTCAGAGGTCTATCCGTTGCATCGATTTGCGCCGTATATCGAGAACTACTGGGTTGGGCTACTGAACACCAACTACATTCGTGCAACTGACGGGAAGCACCCATCATTCGCTTGGCATATCTCTGAACCAGCTCAAGGTCCTGCAGGCGATGTTGCATTCTACCTGTATGCAC
>CAZSUO010000054.1:0-10712 GCA_964610065.1 uncultured Coriobacteriaceae bacterium
ACTGCTGCCTCCCGTAGGAGTCTGGGCCGTGTCTCAGTCCCAGTGTGGCCGATCAGCCTCTCAGCTCGGCTACCCATCGTCGCCTTGGTGGGCCGTTACCTCACCAACTAGCTAATGGGCCGCGGGGCCATCCTTCTCCGCCGGAGCTTTCCCAAGCAGACCATGCGATCCGCAAGGAGTATCCGGTATTAGCGCCGATTTCCCGACGTTATCCCAGAGAGAAGGGCAGGTTCCCCACGTGTTACTCACCCGTTCGCCACTCGGTCTTCACCCGAAGGTTGGACCTCGTTCGACTTGCATGTGTTAAGCACGCCGCCAGCGTTCATCCTGAGCCAGGATCAAACTCTCCGTTGAAAGTGTTACAGGCAGAAGCCTGTAGTACACGGAGCTTTCGGACCTGGCTGGTCCGGAATGGATCCACCTTGTCCGGTAAGGAGGCCGGAATGGTTTGGATCCAAAGTGTCTCATCGGTTTGGCCTGTTGACTGGCCCTCTCGATGTGACGGGGTATTTTTTGTGGATTCTTCACGAATCCTTACTGGCTTGTCACAGTATCCGGTTTTCAAGGTTCAGGCGCAGCGAGGCGATACATTACCGATGTCGCTTCCCGCTGTCAATCGCTTTTCTCAACCAATTTCGGCGACACATTTGCACGTCTCTTGAGATGCGAAACGCCCCCGCCTTTTCGGCCGGGGGCGTCGGTACCGTGCCGGTGTACCAGCACTGCTGGTCCGGCCCCGCTATCCGATCGCCCTCATGAAGCCTAGCTCTTTCAAGACGTGCGCGCCTCCGACTTATCGGTACGAGCAGCTTTGATAAGTTACCACCCCCGCAAGGGGCATGCAAGGGCATTTCGCAGGTTCTTCGGAAAATCTTCCAAATGGGGCCGCTCAGCACACGATCCGTGCGTAACGGCGCTTGCCCGCCTGCAGTACGCGCCCCTCGAGAGCTGCCCACGGGATGTCGAACACTCCCGCTTCAAGTGCGACCGGGTCTCCATCGATCTTCACCGCACCGGCCGCGATCAACCGGCGCGCCTCAGACGTCGTAGGCGCTAGACCCGCGTGCTTCATCACCACGGGGAGATGCGCCCGGTCACCCTGTCGCTCCACTCGGACCTCGGGGACGTCTTCGGGGATCTCGTGACGCTTGAACACCGCATCGAACGCGGCCTCGGCATCCATGGCCGCCCCCGCGTCATGGTACAGGGTCACGATCTCACGCCCCAGACGTCGCTTGGCTGCATTGGGATGCAGCTCGCCACCATCCAGAGCCGCCTCGATCGCGTCCAGCTCCTCCACTGACAACGATGTGCACAGACGGTAGTACTTCACCATCAGCTCATCGGGGATCGACATGACCTTACCGAACATCTCGTCGGCCACGTCAGTGAGCCCTATGTAGTTGCCGTACGACTTGCTCATCTTCTGCACGCCGTCGGTGCCCTCGAGCAAGGGAAGCGTGAGGCACACCTGCGGCTCCATGCCGAGCTTCTCCATAAGCTCACGCCCGGCCAGCAGGTTGAACAGCTGGTCGGTGCCACCGAGCTCGACATCGGCGGTGATCGCAACGGAGTCGTACGCCTGGGCCATCGGATAGAGCAGCTCGTGGAGCGATATGCCGATGCCCTCGCGATACCGCTTCTGGAAGTCGTCTCGCTCCATGATGCGCGCGACCGTGAACTGGCTGGTGAGCTTGAGGATGTCCGCGAACCCGAGCGGACCAAGCCACTCCGAGTTGCGGCGCATGACCGTCTTGTCCGGATCGAGGATCTTGAACGCCTGCTCTATATATGTAGCGGCGTTCGCCTCGACCTGCTCCGGTGTGAGCGCCGGCCGTGTCGTGCTTCGGCCGGAAGGGTCGCCGATGAGGGCCGTGAAGTCGCCGATGATCAGGACCACGGTGTGCCCGAGGTCCTGGAACTGCCGAAGCTTGCGCAGGGGGACCGCGTGCCCGAGATGCAGGTCCGGAGCCGTGGGGTCCACGCCGAGCTTGACGATGAGCTGCCGTGCGGAGCGCAGCTTCTCCTCAAGCGCCTCGGTCGGCACGATGTCCGCGACGCCGCTTGCGATGGTCTTCATCTGATCCTCGACACCACGCACAGCCTCTGATCACGCATCCTCTCGGTGACCGCCCTGTTACCGAACCGGCACAGCCCTGTCGTGGCCTGGCCCGGCGATTGCAGGTCATACTAGCACGACCAACAGCGCCACTCTGGCGCGTGCGGTAGAGTATCCGAGGGACACAGACACAGTGCCCGGCACCTCGCCGATGGCACGCGCAGGGCGGGATCGCCCTGCTCCGGACACAAGGACACCATCATCCTATGAGTCGATACGACGACCAGAAGCCCAAGCCCCGCCCCCGCCCGCAGCCTCGCAAGCGCGCCAGCGAGCCGGCCGCCCGACAGCGCTCTGACGTCCCGCGGTCGAGCACGCGCTCCTCGCAGGCGCCACGCAGCGGTGGCGGCGCGTCGAATGAGGGGCGGTCATCGGCCCGGTCCTCCAAGGCGCCCCGC
This sequence comes from uncultured Coriobacteriaceae bacterium, assembly GCA_964610065.1. Classification (GTDB taxonomy): domain Bacteria; phylum Actinomycetota; class Coriobacteriia; order Anaerosomatales; family Anaerosomataceae; genus Anaerosoma. The sequence goes on from CAZSUO010000054.1 coordinate 2,518, forward strand.
ACTGCGGCGCGCACGCGGACGTCCGACCACGCATCCGCACGTGCCCCGCGGGCGAGGACCGCAGGCGCCACGACACGGCCGCGGGGTCAACAGCCGGCCCGCACCGCAGCGAACACCTCCGGCCGTGGGCGCACCCCGCTGTCCAAAGGTCGCCGCATCTGGCGCAGGGTGTGGCGCACGTCGCTCGTGATACTGGTGCTGCTGCTGCTCGCGGGTGGCATCGCAGGCTGCATAGCGTACGAGCGGATAACCGAGGACCTCCCCGACCTCTCACAAGCGGCCGCACCGCTGGCTGAGACGAGCGTGATATACGACCGGGATGGCAACGTGCTCACCGAGCTTCACGCGGAGCAGAACCGAACGTACGTGCCACTCGCCAGTATCCCGCTGCAGCTGCGGCAGGCGGTCATCTCGACCGAAGACCAGAACTTCTATGAACACAAGGGCGTGGATCCGCTCGGCATCGCCCGTGCGCTGTGGGTGAACATCACGCAGGGAAAGCACCATGGAGGCTCGACGATCACACAGCAATACGTGGTGAACGCGTTCATTGAGCGAGAGGACACACTGACGCGTAAGGTCAAGGAGGCCATTCTCGCCTATCAGCTGGAGTCGCAGTTCAGCAAAGACGAGATCCTCGAGAAGTACCTGAACACCATCTACTTCGGCCATGGCGCGTATGGCGTGCAGGCCGCCTCGGTCACGTACTTCGGCAAGGACGTGGGCAGTCTCACCACCGCCGAGTGCGCGATGATCGCCGGCGTCATCAAGTCGCCGGGCAACTTCTCGCCACGCAACGACCCTGAGGCGGCGAAGAACCGGCGGGACACCGTGCTTGGCCAGATGCTGTCACTCGGCTTCGTTGATCAGGCGACCCACGATGCGGCCGTTGCCGAGGAGTTCACGCTCGCCGCCCCCAAGGTCGAATCGACGGTGGCGCCGTACTTCGTCGAGTGGGTCAAGCAGACGATCATCGATCAGTTCGGCCCTGACGCTGTCTACAAGGGCGGCTTGCAGGTGTACACGACGGTCTCCCAGAAGGCGCAAGCGGCTGCCGAGACGGCGATCACTTCGGTGCTCGACCGGCCTGACGACCCCTCCGCCGCCCTGGTGTCGCTCGACCCCCGCACCGGGGAGGTGCTGGCTCTGGTCGGCGGCAAAGACTTCAGCACGCAGCAGTTCAACGTTGCGGTGCAGGGTCCCCGGCAGCCCGGTTCATCGTTCAAGCCGTTCGTGCTCGTGGCGGCCCTCGAGAACGGCATCTCGCCCGAGCAGACATACGAGAGTGCCGCGGGGTCGTTCCCCATCCCTGGTGGGCAGACATGGAAGGTGACCGGCTCATCCGGTGGCGGCCCCATGCGCCTGCGCGTGGCCACAGAGAAGTCGATCAACTCGGTCTACGCGCAGCTCATCCTCGCGGTGGGCGCCGACACCGTCGCTGGCACGGCGAAGGAGATGGGCATCACCACTCCCATCAAGGCCGTCCCCGCGATCGCGCTGGGCTCGCAGGAGGTCACGCCGCTTGAGATGGCCTCGGCATATGGCACACTCGCCAATGCGGGCACGCACGTCCCCGCCCATGGCATCACCAAGGTCGTGGATCTCGGTGGCGAAACGCTGTTCCAGGCTGACACGACCGGTACCGAGGCGATCTCGCCAGCGGTCGCATACCTCACCACCGACATCCTGAAGGGCGTCATCAGCCACGGAACCGGCACGGCCGCCAAGATCGGTCGTCCGGCGGCGGGCAAGACGGGTACGACCCAGGAGTACCGCGACGCGTGGTTCGTGGGCTACACACCCGAGATGGTCACCTCGGTATGGATGGGCCACGTCGAGGGCCAGGTGGAGATGACCAGCGTCCACGGCAAGAAGGTCACCGGCGGCTCCTTCCCCGCTCAGATCTGGGCAGCGTATATGAAAGCCGCACTGGCGGACGTGAAGGCGACTGATTTCGAGAAGCCGCGCGGCATCAGCTCGGTCACCATCTGCACGCAAACCGGTCTGGCCGCGTCCGAGAACTGCACCAACACCGCTTCGGCGCTGTTCCTGTCGAGCGATGTGCCCGAACCGTGCGAGCTTCACGCGCAGCCGTCTGCCATCGATGTCCCCAACGTCATCGGCCTGCAGAAGGCCGATGCGCTGGCGCAGCTGACCGCACTTGGTCTGACCGTCACGGTCGAGGAGAAGCCCGTTGCGGGTGTCCCCGCGGGTATGGTTGCCGACCAGTCGCCGAAGTACGGCGAGCAGGTCCCGCTCGGATCTCCCATCGGATTGATCGTGTCGTCCGGTCCGCCGAAGACCGAACCCCCTGTCGCGGACTTCTCGTTCGAACCTACCTCCGCGACGGTCGGCGTGCCGATGAGATTCGACGGTTCGGCCTCGAGCGACCCCGACGGCACGATAGTGAAGTGGTACTGGGAGTTCGGTACCGGGGCCGACGCCACGGCGCTCGGAGAGACGACCACCTACACCTTCCAGAGTGCCGGAACCTACACGGTCACTCTATGGGTGACGGATAACACCGGGCTCGTGGCGAGCAGACCGCGAGAGATCGTGGTCAAACAGCCCTGACCGACGCACGCGACTCCGCACACACCGGGCCACACACATGGTCCGGTGTGTGTCATTTCAGGCCGCGGTAGAAATGCCCGCTGGTCGCCGGGGACACCAACGGCTCGGCGGGCGCAGGACCGCCGGCGGCGACCGCCGCTATCGCCGAGCGGAAGGCCCGTACCACCTCCGCGGCACGATCCGGCCCTTCATCCGCGAAGTCGATGCGCACCGCCGCCACCCCGCTCGCCACGATCTCGTCGAGCGCACGGGACAGGTCGAGCGTGACCGAGTTCAGCACGTGCGAGCGTCCGGATACGTCCGTGGTGACAGGGAACTCGTAACCCTTCTGGTCGCGAAGCTTCCACCACCCGCTCCGCCGGACGCAGGTGTGGCACTTCCGCCCACAGGGGCCGGCGGCCATCAGCACACACTGCTCGGTCACCATGACCTCCAGGCGGCCCCACACCAGACAGCCGACCGGGATCGAAGACGCATCGGCGACAGACGCGATCTGGCGTCCACTCAGCTCGGGGGAAAGCCATGCGAAGGATGCACCGGACGCGGCGACCGCCCCGACAGCATGATGGTTCACCAGGTTGAGAGGCCAATCGGCCTCAGCTTCACCGTGCGCTGTGGCAGCCGCGAACGTGCCAAGTTCACCGGCGAGTACCGGGCGTCCGTCGACCCAGGACGCCACCTCGGCGAACTCGTCGGGCCACACGACGCGGGGAAGCAGTGGGTGTACGCCCGCGGGCAACGGCAGGTGCGCGTCGCCCGGGTACACGCGCAGCCACACCACGTCGGCTCCCGCCTCACGGGACGCGAGCGCGGTCGCAGTATCCCATGCTGTGACGACGACCTGCGGCGTCTGTCCCCGGCGAGCACGCGCTGGCTTCACACGAGGGGGCACGGGGTGTCTCCGCTTGCGATCCGCCCACGGAACGAGCCTCTGCTCATCGAGTCGCTCGATGGCCGATCTGCGCACAGCGTGAAGCTGCGAGTAACCGATGCCAGCACCGGCGTCGAGATCGACCTGCCATGATGCCGGGTGGTAGCCCGAACCGCCAAAGCGGCCGACGTGCTCGATGACCTCATCCACACCCACGGGCTTCGTTCTGGCAGGCTCAACGACCGCCCCCCGGGCGGTTCCCGTCACTCCGGCTGCACTGACCGCGACCTCGAGCGGCTCACCGATGCGCATGCGGACCGCCACCTGTGCGGGCATGCTGGCACGCTCGACGCCCGCATCTCCGCTGAAGGTCCGCCGTGCGGCCTCCAGGAGCGACGCGTTGGCGACCCGGAACACACGGTCGCCGGGCGCCACCGGCCGCTCTGCAACGAGTGAGACCGTGGAGCCGGCGGGCGCCGCGGCCACGCGCTCACCACCGAGCCGCACCTCGCCGGCAGGCTGGGTGAAGTGGCCCGACCGGGTCCAGAACTGCAGGGTGTCGGCAGGGTCAAGGGTGCGATCGAGCTGGACATGCACGCGTCCTTCGGACATGCCGCTCACCCGGCCTATGAGGACGCCCCTGTTGTTCGGCCGGGAGTAGCTCATCAGCGCGGTGCCGCGCTCATCGGTGAGATACGCGTCAGTGAAGCCCCGGCTGAAGGCCTCCTCAAGACGCTCCCACTCGGAAGGAAGCACCTCGAACGCATTCGGGTCGGCCAACGCGCGGTCAAGCGCACTCCGGTAGACCGAGGTCACGATGGCCACGTACTCCGGCGACTTCATGCGACCCTCGATCTTGAGGGCCGCAACGCCCGCTTCAATGAGGGAGGGTAGCTGCCCGATGCCAGCGAGGTCCCTGGTCGAGAGCACGTGGCGCCCGGGAGTGCCAACGAGAGCATCCGTGTCGTCAAGCAACTCGTACTGCAGCCGGCAGGGCTGCGCGCACAGGCCCCGGTTCGCCGAACGCTGGCCGATCAGCGAGGACATGAGGCACTGCCCGGAGTAGGAGTAGCACAGCGCCCCGTGCACGAAGGATTCGACTTCGATACCCGCGGTCGCGCACGCCGCGATCCCTTCCAGTGACAGCTCTCGCGCAAGCGTGACCCTGCTCACTCCGTGCGATGCGAGCGCGCGCACGGCTTCGGGGTTCATCGTCCCGATCTGGGTCGAGCCGTGCACCCGTACATCGGGCAGCAGGTCGCGCACCAGTGTCAGCAGTCCGAGATCCTGCACGATGACCGCGTCTATGCCTGCGGCCCACGCGGCATCGATGAGCTCGAGCGCGTCGGCGACTTCAGACGGCAGTATCACGATGTTGGCCGTGAGATAGACCTTTGCTCCGCGCAGATGCGCGAACCTCACCCACCCGGCGAGCGTGTCGATCTCGAAGTTCGCCGCTCCCCGCCGCGCATTGAACGCGCCGAGGCCGAGGTAGACCGCATCGGCGCCGTTCATCACCGCCGCAACGAGCGCCTCAGGACTCCCCGCGGGTGCGAGCAGCTCCACATGTCGTGTCGTATCAAGCAACGCTTCCCTTTCAGGGAACCGTGGGCATCGAACGTGCGTCTATGCACACGGTATACTGTTATCTCTGCTCCGCCGGACCGCACGCACCTGGCCCGGGTACAGAGCCATGATAGACCGTTCGCTGGGAGGGAGTCCCGTGTCGAGACGTTCGAGGATACGGCGCCACAAACATACCCGTGTCGTTCCGTTCCTGGCAGGCGTTGTCGCGTTCGCCATGCTCGGCACCATACTCGCCACCGGCGCCGCCGCAGCACTCGGAGTCGGCCTGGCTGACAGCTGGTTGTCCGATCTGCCGGAGATCGATGACACCAACGCGTTCCAGGTGGCGCAGGCGACCAAGATCTACTCCGCCGATGGAGTGCTGCTGGCGAACCTCTACCTGGAGAATCGACAGGTCGTCGAACTCGACCAGATCTCACCGCACCTGCTGCACGCCGTGGTGGCCGTCGAAGACGAGCGATTCTACGAGCACGACGGGGTGGACTACCCAGGCATCGTCCGTGCGTTCGTCACCAACTTCACCTCCGATCGCCGTGAAGGAGCTTCGACGATCACCCAGCAGTACATCCGTAACACCATCCTGTCTGAGGAGCGGTACGACATCAGCTACCGCCGCAAGGCGCGCGAGGCGTGGCTCGCGCTCGAGCTCGAGCGCCGGCACGACAAGGACGAGATCCTCTCCATGTACATCAACACCGTGTACTACGGTGAGGGAGCGTACGGTGCCGAATCGGCCGCGCTCACCTACTTCGACAAGCATGCGGACGAGCTTAGCATCGCCGAAGCAGCGCTCATCGCCGGCCTGCCGCAGTCACCCATCCGGCTGAGCCCGTACGACAATCCCGATGGTGCGGTGGCTCGCCGCCAGTGGGTACTGCAGAAGATGCACGAGCAGGGATACATCACGACGGAGGAGTACGAGACCGCCAAGGCCGAGGACCTGAATCTCGGCCGCTCGGCCACACTCGACGAGGGCGGCGTGTACGCGGCTCCGTATTTCGTGGCCCATGTCAAGAAGGTGCTGCAGGACCAGTACGGGACCGACCTGGTGTTCAAGGGCGGTCTCACGGTCCACACGACTCTGGACACACGGCTGCAGACCTACGCCGAGGAGGCCGTGCGCGGCATCCTCGATCGTCCTGAGGACCCCGACTGCGCCCTGGTGGCAGTAGACCCCCGCACCGGGTACATCAAGGCGATGGTGGGCGGACGTGACTGGGAGACCAACAAGTTCAACTTCGCGACACAGGCGCGCCGCCAGCCAGGGTCCTCGTTCAAGGTGTTCACCCTCGTTGCCGCACTCGAAGAGGGCATGAGCCCCGACAGGAGGCGCATCGATTCGTCCTCACCCGCGGTCATCAGGACGGGCGGCAAGCCCTGGAAAGTGGGCAACGCCGAAGGCGGTGGCGGTCGCGGCTACATCACACTCCGCCAGGCGACCGTCGGCTCGGTGAACACCGCGTTCGCCAGGCTCACGGCGGAGATGGGCGCCGAGAAGGTCGTCGACACCGCGCACCGCATGGGTGTCACGAGCGACCTGGACCCCGTCCTATCGATCACATTGGGAAGCCAGGAGGTCACACCCCTGGAGATGGCCTCGGCTTTCGGTACGCTCGCGGCCGACGGCAAGCACTACGACCACACGCCGATCGCCAAGATCATCGGTCCGCAGGGTGAGACCCTGTATGAGTCGGAGCCCGAAGGCGAGCAGGCGATCACGCACTCCGTTGCTTACGCGGCCACACAGGTGCTCAAGGGCGTCATCACTGGCGGTACCGCGACCCGGGCACGCATCGGACGTCCCGCCGCAGGCAAGACAGGGACGACGCAGGACTATCGTGACGCGTGGTTCGTGGGCTACACGCCCCAGCTCAGTTGCTCCGTGTGGATGGGATACACCCCCGAACGGCCCATGCGCAACGTCCATGGCCGCAAGGTCTTTGGTGGCACCTTCCCCGCCCCCATCTGGGCTGCGTTCATGAAGAGGGCGCTCGAGGGCGAGCCCGTGCTGGACTTCAACTCCGCGCCCCCTCCCCCGTACACCTGGAAGAAGGAGTGGGCAACGCCCAGTCACGCGGTCCCATCCGTGGTGGGCCTCACGCAGGCTGCCGCGATCGCCGCACTCAGCAAGGGGTCTTACGACTACGTCGTCACGACCGCGTACAGCGACACCGTGCCGGCCGGACAGGTCATCTCACAGTCACCGGGTGCGGGATCGGGCGGAGACCCGGCATCCACGACCGTCACCATCGTGGTGTCACTCGGCCCTGACCCGAACAAGCCTGTGACTCCCCCGCCTCCCACGGATCCGCCTCCTACGGATCCGCCTCCCACGGATCCGCCTCCGCCACCGCCACCTCCTCCGGACCCGGAGCCGGAGCCGACATCCACGCCCTCGCCGTAGGCCGTGGGACAGGCTTCATGAAGAGAGCCCCGACCACTATGGTCGGGGCTCTCTTACGTGCCGCCACCCCGGTCAGGAGCGGCGGACCCGCACCATACCCGATGTACAGAACACCTCGACCCCCTGGCTCTCGATGCGATCGAGCACGAGGTTCATACCGAGGGCATCCGAACTCACGTGCCCGGCGATGACGAGGTTGAGGTGCAGCTTCTCAGCATGCTTTCGGTGCTCCTCCGAGTAGTGCATGCCCACGAGCGTGTCCACACCGGCAGCCACGAGCTTGTCGAGCGCCTCGGTCGGCCCTTCGGTCCCGCCGGTCATATCGACCACACACGTGCCGCACCGCGCCGCACCGGTCCCCTGCACCAGGATGGGGCCGTAGCCCTTTTTCGCCGCATCCTCGTACTCAGGCACCGAGTGTAGAAGCTTGACGAGGTCGTCGAGCGTGCGCGGCGCCTCGGAATCGATGAGGTCCTGCACGAAGCGGTTGACGTTGTTGTCGGCCGGTGTGTGACAGGACATCGATGCCAGGCCAAGCAGGCGGGCGGCATCGATGGCGCGATAGTGGTTCACTGGCATGATCTTGCGACGTACCTCCTCGGCCCGCGGCGCGATCATCGCGTCGGCCACACCGATCCCAACGCCGCGCGCCGCCCAGAGGTCGGCCTGCATGTACATCACCCGGTGGAGATTGGCATAGCCGGGACCTTCAGGATGATGCGCGAACACCAGGTCGATCGGGGCCCCGCGCTCGCGGAG
>CAZSUO010000054.1:10812-12229 GCA_964610065.1 uncultured Coriobacteriaceae bacterium
GTGTAGATGTCGCCGAGCTTCATGTGGTCTTCCTCTCATGCGTGCCTGTCGCGCCATGCGGCGAGCGCGGCCCCGGACGTGCCTTCGAAACATACGCGTTGTCCCTGACATAGAAGCGTAGCGGAAGCTCGTGCCCCGCGCTCAGTCCGATCCGACCGCTCGTCGCCACGAGGGCATCGGGAACCGGCCGCCCCGCATAGACGGCAAGCTGCCCACCGAGAGGCATGCCGTTGTGGGTGAGGTCCACCCCGAGTGCGGCGGCTACCTTCCCGGGCCCGTTCGTCAGCTCCACGCCGGAGCGACCGGCCCGGCGCTCCGTCATGGCGGGGACGCCGGTGATGGGCTCGATCGCTCGGATCAGCACCCCACCGGCGACGCCCTCGGGCTCCGCGACCAGATTCAGCATATGGTGGTTCCCGTAGGTGAAGTAGACGTACGCGTGGGCCGGAGGTCCGTACATCACCCGGTTGCGCGGGGTGATCCCCTTCGTCGCCGCGTGCGAGCCGGCGTCGTCGGCCCCGAGATACGCCTCGGCCTCCACGATCATCCCCGCTGTCAGCACACCGCCGATACGGCTGACAAGGATGCAGCCGAGCAGTTCGCGCGCCACCATCGCCGCCGGACGCTCGAAAAACGACGCCCGCAGCGGCACCGCCGAGCCGGGGTCGAAACCGCTCATCGCGCACTCCGCCGCGGCGGATACCCCGGCTGCTGCGACCACAGCCCGCCGCGCCTCATGACCGGTTCCGTTTCAGCCACGAGAGCATCTTGTCGAGCGGCTGGGCGTTCAGCACCTCGGAAGGGGCGATCCATCCGCGACGGGCCGTTGCGATGCCCCAGCGCATGTGGCCGAACTGCATCGCCTCGTGGGCATCGGTGTCGATAGCGATGCGTACACCGGCCTTTCGGGCCATACGAAGGTGCACATCGTTCAGGTCGAGCCGCTCCGGGTGCGCGTTGAGTTCGAGCACCGTGCCAGTCTCCGCGGCCTTCGCGATGATCGCCTCGATGTCGAGGTCGAAAGGATCGCGCCTGCCGAGCAGCCGTCCGGTGAGGTGGCCGATGATGTCCACGTACGGGTTCTCCATCGCCGTCAGCACACGGTGGGTCGCCTGTTCGCGAGACTGGTTGAAGCCGTGGTGGAGTGAGGCGATGCAGTAGTCGAACCGGGCAAGGAACTCATCAGGGTAGTCGACCCCGCCCTCGTCATCGATGTTCAGCTCTATCGACTTGAGCAGCACCGGACCACCGTCATCGAGGGCGTTCAACTCCTCGATACGCTCCCACTGCGCTTCGATCTCGGCGGGGCTCAGTCCTCCCACCATGCGCAGGTCGTAGGCGTGGTCGCTGCACCCGAGGTATTCGTAGCCGAGCTCCGCGGCCCGCGCCCGGTTCTGCTCGAGCGTCGAACGCCCAT
>CAZSUO010000055.1:0-11900 GCA_964610065.1 uncultured Coriobacteriaceae bacterium
TGATCGATTGGAGGATCGCCTGCGTGTAGTGCTGGATGGTGACCATCTGGATCGCACGCTCCTCGAGCGTGTGGTACGCATACTCGAGCTCGACGCTGACAGTCCTCAGGTCACGGGCTTTGCGCTCCTCCAGGTCGCGCAACCAGCCGAACAGGAAGCCGACGGCGATGAACATCACGATCTCGTACAGGTTGTCCACGTTCGGGCCGACCAGACCGCCCATTGCGTCCTGTGCGTGCGGCGCGAACACGAGAGAGGTCGCAACCGCCGCGATCAGACCGCCACGCCAGCCGAAGACGAACCCGGCGTAGATGATTGGGATGTAGTACAGCTTGCGGTAGAGCAGGTGCATCGCCATCGTCTCCGGCGATGTGGTCGTGAACAGGTGAAGTGCCGTGATCGCCGCGAGCAGGAACACGATAAGCACCACGTCGTTGCGTGATGATTCCGCTCGCTCGACGCCCTCGCTCGATCCCGGCCGACCAGACGCGGTCATGTGCGCTTCCTCGCCCACGAAGGCTCGATACCCAGCTCTTCCCGGTACTTGGCCACGGTGCGTCGCGCTACGCTGACACCCTGCTCACCCAGCGCCTCGGCGAGGCGCTGGTCCGAGAGCGGCCGGGCCGGGTCCTCTGCCTCCACCAGCTCGCGAAGGCGCTTGCGCACCGTTGTCGACGCCACATCCATCCCGGTGGACGTGCGATAGCCGCCGGAAAAGAAGTGCTTCAGCTCGAACAGGCCGTACGGCGTGGCCATGTACTTGCCGGTCACGCCACGGCTGACCGTGGACAGGTGCACGCCGAGCTCCACCGCGACATCCTCCAGCCGCAACGGGCGCAGATCGCCCTTGCCGTCCTCGAAGAAGTCGCGCTGCACCTCGAGGATGATCTCGGCGATCCGGCTCACGGTGTCTCGTCGACGGTCGACGTTGCGCATGAAGCTCTCGGCCTGACGGATCTTGTCCTTCAGATAGCGACGCGTCTCATCATCGGCGGTCGACCCGGACCGCAGCATCGACCGGTAGCGGGCGTTCACCCGCAGTCCGGGTACGGCCTCGCTGTTGGGCATTACGAGCCACTCATCATCGAACCGGCGGAGCGTGACGTCGGGCACCACATATGCGGGCGCGGAGCCGGGCGAGAACGCACCGGCAGGCCGTGGGTTGAGCATACGCAGCGACTCCACGGCTTCACGCACGGACTGCTCGTCGGTTCTCAGCGCGCCCGCGATCTTCTTGAAGCGGCTGGCGGCGATGTCGTCGAGATGAGCGTCGATCATACCGAGCACGAGCGGCGTGTCGATCCCCACGACTTCCGCCTGTATCCGCAGCGCCTCGACCACGCTGCGTGCGCCGACACCTGGTGGATCCAGCTGCTGCACCGCCGCAAGCGCTTCGGGCACGATGGCAACCGGCACGTCCGCGATGGCCGCGATCTCGTCCTCATCACCAACGAAGAACCCATCTGCGTCGAGCGAGCCGATGATCGCCCGGGCGGCGAGCGCTACCTGTGCTGACAGGTCAAGCATCGCGAGCTGCTCGAGCAAGTGATCGGTGAACGACGTCACGCCGCCCACGAACTCCTCGGCGTTGATCTCCTCCACGCCCGGGTCCCGGGGTGCGGCACTGTCCATGTGCTCGAGTTCCTCGTACTGGTCGAGCCACTCGTCCCAGGCGCGCTCTTCATCGGCGCCCACCTCGGACTCCGTGCTCTCGGCGTGCTCGTAGTCGTCTTCCTCGACCTCGAGCACGGGATTCTCGAGGATCTCGGCCTCGATCAGCGCTTGCAGCTCGACAACGGGCATCGCAAGCATATTCAACCCCTGGTAGACCTGGGGCGAGAGTGTGACCTTCTGCCTGAGTTCCGGTCGTTGAACGAGGTCCATGGGGCCTCCGAAAGTCGCCGCACTAGCAAACAGCGTACCATGCACATTATGCGCCGGTCGCGTCGCCGCCTAACACATCCGGGTCGACCAGCGGCATCTCCGCGGGCACCCGGGTGCTCGCCTGCGAGAGCAGCACGGCCGCCACGACGAGCACGCCTCCGAGGAGCTGCAACACGCTCAGATGCTCGCCGAAGATGAACCACGCCACGACACCCGCTATGACCGGCTCCACGGTCGACGTGACCGACGCCTGCGTCGCCTCGATCATGGTCAGCGCCGTGAGGAACGCGCCGAACGGGATGAGCGTGCTGACCACGGCGAGGGCAAGAACCGCGATCGCGGCGCGCCAGTCCGACAACAGCGCGATCACCTCGCCAGGGCCGCCGAGCACGATCAGCCAGAACACCGAGGCGAACCCGAGTCCGTACGTGAGCAGCGTCCAGGGCGCGAACTTGCCCGATGCGTACTTCCCCATCAGGGAGTACCCCGCGAAGAAGACCGCCGAAGCGAGGCCCCAGAAGAGACCTTCACGCGGCACCACCAGTCCGCCGGGCCCGAGCGCGCCGACCATCAGCGCACAGCCGGCGACACTGAGCGTCACCGCGCTCGGCAGCGCAAAGGTGAACCGCTCGCCGAGCAGCGTCACGGAGAAAACGAGCACGATGACCGGCGCGAGGTACTCGAGCAGGATCGCCGTGGCAACGCCGGTGAGCGAGATCGTCTTGAAGTACGCGAAGTGGACCATCGCCAGGCCGAGTATGCCGAAGACCGCCAGGAACGGGATGTCCCGTCCGCGCACCTTCAAGAGCTGGCGGCGGCGCACGGCGAGATACACGAGAGCGATCGCAGTGGAGACCACCGCCCTCGCCGCCGACAGTACGACCGGGTCGACCTCGATGCCGAGCGGTGGAAACGGCCAGCCAGCCGTGTCCGGCCCGGCCGCGGAGAACAGCCACTTCGCCAGCAGCCCACCGCCGGCCCAGCAGAAGGCGGCGAGCAGCACAAGTCCGTAGCCTTCAGCGCGCCGCGTCGCGGTGTCGCGTGACGATGCGGTCACAGCAGACCGCTCCGCTCCTGCTCGGCGGTCTTCCGCTGCTGATATTCGTCGAACGGCTCGAGGTGTGCGATCGCGTCCACGACCGCGGGGAACCCCTCCACAACGGCCTTCTCCACACGCTCGGCGATCGCGTGCCCCGCGGCGACCGGGATCCCCGGGTCGACCTGCACGTGCATGTCCACGTAGACTTCGCTCTCGCTGCCCCGCGTGCGGACATCGTGGCAACCGAGGACGCCCTCAAGCGAGCACGCAAGCGCGCTCACCTCCGCGGGGTCGAGCCGCGCGGTGTCGGCAAGCGAGCCACCCGCCGACGCCAACACCCGGAACGCCGTGACGACGATGAAACCTGCCACCAGGAGCGCGAGTATCGGGTCGGCGACCGGAACGCCGAGCCTGACCGCCACCAGACCGCCGATGACACCGAGCGTCACCAGCACGTCGCTTGCGGTGTGGCTCGCGTCGGCCCGCAGGATCTCGCTCCCCAGGCGCTCGCCGGCCCGACGCTCAGCGGTCGTGACGACCAGGTTCACGACGAGCGTGAGCAGCATCACCACGAAGCTCACCGCGTCCACGGCGGGGCCGCTCCCCGGGTCCTGGAGCCGCGCGACGGCCGATGACCCCACTCGCCACGCCGCGAACAGCAGAAGCGCGCCGATGGCGGCGGAGGCGAACGTCTCGTACTTGCCGTGGCCGTACGGATGGCTCTTGTCGGCCGGCCGGGCAGCGAGGCCCAGGCCGATCAGGCCGATGATGTTCGACGTCCCGTCGAACAGTGAGTGGAATCCATCGGCGGTCACGGAGATGGAGTCGATCAGCATGCCGTAGCCGAGCTTCGCCGCGGCGACCGCGACGTTGAGCGCAAGCACCCACCACAAGACACGCCGGACCGCGCGAGTGCGGTCAGCGCTGTGCGCGTGTGGCTTGGAGTAGCCCATCGTGCTCCTGACTTGCCGAATATACCCCCCAGGGGTATAGTGACGCCGAACATTCACTCGATTCTACGCCTGCCCCGCGTTCGCGCAAGGAGCGTGATGATGAACACCACGACACGTATCGCGAGTATTCCGACGGAAGAAGAACGCCGCAAGATCGTCAACCGCCTCAAGCGGCTCGAGGGCCAGATCCGCGGGCTCCAAACGATGATCGAGTCGGGCAAAGACTGTGATGCCGTGCTCACGCAGATCATGGCCGCGAAGTCGGCGCTCAATCAGGTCGGCCTGCATATCATCGGCCACTCGATGAAGACGTGTCTGGTGGACGAGGCCGTGACCGATCGCGATGAGCTGATCGATGAAGCGATCAAGGTCTTCCTCAAGTACTCGAGCTGCGTGCAGTAGCGGCCGGATGGCCGATCGGGAGGTGCCTCAGAGCGCGCAGGCCGCGTCGATGAGTTGCGCCACCGAGAGGTCGAGGTCCCCGATCTCCCCCGTGCTGACGCCGTCGTCCTCGTTCCAGATCGAGACGGGTCGCACGGCGCTCACCCACACCACATCACCATCCACATAGATGTGCATCTTGCAGACGTCGTAGAACCCTCCGGGCATCGACACATCCAGGATGACCAGCGGCTGGATCTTGAATCCCTTTGCTGCGAGCGCAGCCTGCAAGTCGTGGCGCCGGACGACGTCGAAGCCGTGCGAGCGCACTGCGCGCTCGACGGCCTCGACCATCTGGGGGAACGTCCTGCGACCTTCCCTTCGGTATGTCAGATCCATGACCACCACCATGCCGGACGGGCCACACGGGCCCTGTGCCTATCCTCAGCCAAAGCCCCCGCGGGGCACACAACCGGCGCTCGTACTCACGGGCCGCGCGGCGAATCCGCCGCCGACACCGGCTTCAACCCTCGTGGAGCCACATTCAGGACACACTCTGTCGGACTCCCGAAGCAGCCGCATCAGGAACCGGTCGAACTCGTGGCCACACTCCTTGCAGTGCAGTTCATACGTCGGCATGACTCTCCTAGACCAGCCCGAACTCCCGGCCGAGGGCATCGGCGCCACGTGCCCCGACGACCTGCGTCACCAGGTTACCACCTTCGAACTTCGCGATGGTGGGAATGCTCATGATGCCGTAGCGCATCGCCACGTCGCGCGCCTCGTCGACGTTGACCTTCACGAAGTCGACGGACTCACCGACGCGCCCGGCGAGCTTCTCGAGCTCCGGTGCCACCATGCGGCACGGCCCACACCATGGCGCCCAGAAGTCGACGATGACGGGCTTTTCGGCCTCCAGGACCTCGGCCTTGAACTGTGCTTCACTGATCTCACGGACTGCGTTGCTCAAGGGGATCTCCTCCTCTTGGGTTACATCTCACAATGGATGGTATACCCCGTGGGGTATCTGTGTCAATGGCCTGTGGCGGTTCGTATCCACTTCTACTATCGTCTGTATCGACACAAGGAGGATCGGTGATCACCTGGCTCGCTCTTATCGCAGGCACTCTGGTCTTTGGCGCCTGTATTGTGGGAGCTATGGTTCTCTCTCGGCCGTATTCCGCACTGATGGTACTACTGGGTATCGGCGGATTGGTGGCTTCGCTTTACACGCTCGGCACCATCGCGCAGGTCTACTCAACGCCTGTTGCGATCGGCTCCGCGATACTGTTCGTGGTGGTCGGGATAGTGGGCGGCTACGCGGTGGCGGCCACGGGTGTGCCCCATCTCGCCTCTCTCAGACCCCGTCGGCCGAACACGCCCCAATCGGGCGCCGCGCAGACAGGCATCGTGTTGCTGGGGTGCGCCGAACCACCGCGGTACGACCCCCGCGCTGTTGCGCACCAGCAGAACCTGCTAGCCGAGACCGCCTCGATCGAGTTGCCGCTGAGTGCGGTACCCTTCGTGTTCCTCACCGAGAAGACCCGCTACCGCGCTGTGGGCGGCGTCGCCCCGGGGGCGGCCATCGCGACCGCGCTCGCCGACAAGGTCTCCGGACTCTGGCCCGCGGCTTACCGGCCGGCCGTTACCATCGCATCCTGCCAGTACCCGGGGGATCTGCAGGACGCGGTCGCGGCTCAGGCCCGGGCTGGCGTGCGGCGTGTCGCGATCGTCGTCCTGGGCCCTCCCGAGTCAGCCGCCGGCGAACACGCGCTGGCCGCTGCAACGTGCGGCCTCGATCGAGAGGCAGGCCCCGGGGTCTGTGTCGCCCCGCCGATATGGAACGATCGCTCGATGGTGCGTCGCCTGGCCGACCGGATACTGGCCTGTGCGGGTGACACACCACCGGAAAGCATCGGTGTCGCGTTGGTGTGTCCGGGCTCACCTGAGACCTGGGAGCGCCGGTACGCGGCAGCCGAGGAGACTGAGAACTACTTCATCCAACGAGTGCGCATGCTGCTCGTGGAGGCGGGGTTCGCCGACCCGCATGTGAAGGTGGCGCGCCTCGAGTGGCAGTCACCGGATGTGACGGAGACCGTCCGGCATCTAGCCGTGCTAGGGTGCCAGCGCATCATCGTCGTACCGGCCACCACGGTGCTGCCCACGCTCGAAACGCTGCTGGATCTTGAGCGCGCGGTCTCGTACGCCCGGGTCCCGGGAACGGTCACCACGATCACGCTCGGGGCATGGGGCGACGACGACGTCCTGGTCGCCGCCGTGGGAGCCGCGGCGACCGCGGCGCTCGAAGACCGCTAGGAGCGCTCAGGCGCGCTCGGTGGCCATGCTGCGCCGCGAGATCTTGCAGCGCTCCTGGTTGAACGCCTGCCGACGCCTGATCTGCGGGATGCTGCGCATGTACCGGAATGCGAGCGCCAGACCACCCCGGTCCGCCTCGGCATGCGTTTCGAGTGCGTCGATGCTGCGACGAAGGTCCTCGGCCGTGCTGCCACGGAACACCGTGTAGCCCTTGCCCACGCCGCGCAGCACGTGCGCGTCGGAACCGCCGACAGCCGCCACCCCGAGACCGCCGGTGAACATCTTGGCGGCAACCCGGTTGGCCCAGATGAGGTACGGCACGGAGTTGTAGACCTCAAGCGCGTGGAACGCGAGGTCGCGCGCCGCGTCGGCAAGCCGGCTGCGGCCGAAGGGCCCAAACACGCCGCGTGCCGAGAAGGGATGCGGGATGATCGCGATGCCGCCCTGATCGGTGATGCGCCGCACGGTCTCCAGCGGGGTGAGACCTGCGGGGATCTCCTCGGTGAGGAAGAGGCCGAGCACGTGGCCCTCGGTGGTGGACATCTCCTCACCCACGACGACCTCGATGCCGTAAACGTCCTCGAGCTCCTTCGCGAAGAGCGCACCCTCGATGGTGTTGTGATCGGTGATCGCGATGACCTTGAGATCGGTCTTGGTGGCCACGTACTCCATGATCTCGGGGATGGTGGCGAGTCCGTCGCTATGCGTGGAATGGATGTGGAGATCGGCCTTGCTCCAGACGTCTGCGCTCACACTGTCCCCGAATCTGTTGGTGGTCCGCCCGCCAGGTACAGCAAGCACCGTACCGTACAGGTCATTCATCGGCAGCATGTGATGGATGCTACACCCGCAATCGGTGGACGGCACCTCTCACCGCGCGCCCGCCCACTCGCCCAGCCGTGCGACACCCTCGTGCAGCCGCTCCATCGATGTCGCGTAACTGAACCTGAGGAACCCTTCGCCACCGGGGCCGAAGTCCCTGCCGGGGGCCACCGCGACACCCGCTTCTTCAAGCAGACGGGACGCCAGACGGACCGAGTCGTCGCCCCAGTGTGCCGCCTCGGCGAACACGTAGAAGGCGCCGAGAGGCTCGGTGGCGACGGTGAGGCCGACAGAACGGAGGGCCGGGACGAGGTACCGGCGGCGCTCGTCGTAGACCGTGCGCATCCGTGCCACGTCGTCTTGCGCGCGCAGGAGCGCAGCCGTACCGGCCACCTGCACGAAGTTGCTGGCGCACAGGAAGAAGTTCTGCTGGATCTTCTCGGCCGGGCGCACGAACTGCGGAGGCGCGATCATGTAGCCGAGGCGCCACCCGGTCATCGCGTACGCCTTCGAGAAGCCGTTCAGCACGAACGCGCGATCGGTGAACTCCAGGGCGCTGTGGGCGCGCCCCTCGAACTGCAGCCCGTGGTAGATCTCGTCGCTGGCCAACCAGATGCCATGCTCCTCGGCGAGACGCGCGAGATGCTCGAGGTCGTCCGGGCTAAGCACGCCGCCGGTGGGATTGGACGGCGAGTTGCACATGATCGCCTTGGTGCGAGGCGTGATCGCACGCTCGACGTCATCGATGCGGTACCTGAAGCCGTCTTCAGCACGCACACGCACCGGCACCGGCACCCCGCCGAGGAAGTTCACGTAGTTGGGATACGCCGGGTAGCACGGATCGGGCATGATGACCTCGTCACCCGGGTCCAGCAGCGAGCCGAAGAGCAGCAGCATCGCCGGCGAGGTCCCCTGGGTGACGATCACCGAGCCCGGGTCGACACCCACGCCGTAGTCCTCACGCGCACGGTAGGCGACGGCGTCGCGAAGATCCGGCAGGCCGAGGGAGGGCGTGTAGCCGGTCTCACCCGCATCCATGGCGGCCTCGGCGGCCTTGACGATCACCTCGGGCGTCGTGAAGTCGGGATCGCCAATCTCCAGGTGCACGATGTCACGACCTGTCGCTTCGAGCTCGCGTGCGCGGGCGACCACGTCCATCACGATGAACGGGTGGATCGACTCCGCGCGCTTCGAGACATCGGACATGTCAGTCTCCTTCGATCCGGGCGGCGTACAAACGGGCGATGTGGACCGAGCGGGCCTCGAGCCTGCGCAGGTCGGCGAAACCGATGTCGCGAGTGGCAACGATCTCGTGCGGCGGCTCCGGGTCGAACCGCAGGCCGAGCTCGGCGGCACGAACGTACAGGTCGGTGCCGGGGAGCACGTGGAGCGTGGACGTCTGGAGCTTGCCGGGATCGAGCGAGAGACAGAAAGAGACGCCCTTCAGGAAGTCCTCGGCGGTGTCTCCCGGGAGGCCCGCGATGAGGTCGGTCTCCACCAGGATGCCCTGACGCTTGAGCGCGGCCACGCCGGCCGCGAAGCGATCGGCGTCGAACGCGCGCCGGCACGTGGCGAGGGCGTCCGCCCCGATGCTCTGCGGCCCGGTCTCCACGGAGACCACGCCAGCGCGCCGCAGCAGCGAGGCCGCCTCGTCGTCCACACGCTCGATGTCGACCTCAACGGTGTGGAGCACCAGCCCGCGGGCGGCGTAGGGTGCCAGCGTGTCGGAAAGCCACCGCAGGCGATCGGGTGTGAGGTTGAACACCGAGTCGATGAACGAGAACTGCCGCACGCCCCGCTCGCCCGCCAGGAAGGCGATCTCCGCCTCGACGCGCTCACGGCTGAACGAGCGGATCCGCCCGTAGCCTTTGCCCTCGAAGCAGTAGGCGCAGTCGTGCGGACATCCGCGGAACGTCTCGACGTAGGCGCTCCCCTCGCGGGGTTCAAGCACGCCGGCGAGGTAGGGCGACGGGATCGCGTCCAGGTCGGCGATGAGTGCGCGATCGGGCGCCGCAACGGGCGCGCCTGTGGCATCACGCGCGGTCACCCCGTCGGCGCGGGAGAAGGGCTTGCCGCGCCGCGCCAGGTCGACCACGTCGGCGAAGGCCGCCTCCCCCTCGCCGCGCACCACCGCGTCCACCTCGGGATGCGCACGCAACACCTCGGCGGCGATCGGACCCACTTCCGGCCCGCCGAGGACGATGCGCACGTCCGGCAGGGCCTGCTTCACGATGCGGCAGATGTCGTATACGGCACGCGCGCTCCAGCAGAACACGGATGCCGCGAGCACGTCGGGCTCAAGCGCGATGATGCGGTACGCCACCCACCACGGGTCGTCATCGGTGGTGAGGTCGAGCGTCTGGAAGCCGACCCGCCCCTTGAGCCGGTCATCGGCCTGCGCGTACGCCCGGAGGTAGCCGAGCGCGAGCGACTGGTACCCGGGTGAGTTGAGCGCGAGGAGTGCGACTTTGAGCGGAGCGGTCATCAGGCGCCACCCGCCCCGGACGTGGACTGGATCGGACCGCCGTCGGGCTCGCCGTGCAGGCGATGGGTCTCCGGCAGGGGCAACGCGCCATCCGTGGACACCCAGACGCGGTTCACCATCCCGGTGTCGCACGCCGCCGCGATCACCGCGGCCGCCTGGGATGGCAGCGGGCCGGCCGCCTCGAGACGCACCGCGTGAAAGCCGCGCTGCGCGCAGGCGGCCACGATCGCGGGCAGGTCGCCGAGGGTGTGCACGCACACCGGCACCACCGCGGTGACGGCGACCGTGACGCCTGTCGCCGACGCGGCCTCCAGGTATGCAGTCACTCCAAGGCGCGACGCGGCCCCACGCCCCGGGCGCCCCACAAGGGCGTCGTGCGTGGCGTTCTCGGCGCCCAGCACGCGCACCCACAGGTGCCGAACACCGGCGTGCAGCACGCCGGCGGCATTGCCGTGCGCGGCGAGCGCGGAACCGTCGGTCTCAAGCGCGATGCGCGAGAAGCCCGCACGCCTGCACGCGGCCACAAGAGCAGGCAGCTCGGGGTGGGCGAACGGCTCAGGACCGACGAGCGCAACGCCTCCAGCGGTCACCGTCGACCCCGGATCGGCCGGGGCGCCCGGAGCGGTGCGCACCGCCGTCAACCGCGCCTCCACCTCGGCGATAGGCGCGTACGACGCTTCAGGCACCAGACCGCACCGCACGCATCCGCAGGGGGCGCCGTCCCCGATCGATATGGGATGGAAATCGATCATGACTCATCTCCCCGGAGGGCCGGATAGCCGATATCGCGCGTGCGTTGGGGGTTCGCATCGGGATGGGCCGTCATCCACGCTGCTCCCTCATGTCGAAGCCCCCGATGGGGTCCGGTCCGCGGAGGACCTCGCGGGCCACCCGCAGCGACCCGCGTGCGTCAGCGACGACCCGCCACCTCACGAGCGCGATCGTGCCCTGCGTGAGCTCGATGGCCGTGAGCTTCGTGGGGTACACACATGAACCGGCGTTGAAGTACGGCCGCTCTCCATCTCGCGGGAACTTGAACCGGTGTGTGTGGCCACAGATGAGCGCCCTCTGATTTCGCTCGATCCACTTCGTGTAATGACGTTCGATCTTGTGGCGCTTGTACGCGTTCTTAGCGGGACTGGCCGGGTTCCTGCCACCCACCGCGTGGACGTGTCGCCAGAAGTACCGCAGTCCCAGCATCGTCGGCCACCAGGCCTGGTCGTTGGCGAAGTCGCCCTGGTGCCCGTGGAGCACCACGATCTCCTGGCCGGTGATCTCGTGTCGCAGGACGACCGCCTCGCAGGGCTCGATGCCCGGCAGGAAGTCGTGCGTGGTGCCCGCGTATTCGTCGCGGTAGACGTGCAGGTTGTCCCTCACATACCCGGGATCCCGCAGGAAGTTGTTGTGGTTCCCCCAGATGAGGATGAACCTGTCATCGAGGTTGAACCGCTTGAGCGCGTCGAACGAATCGTAGTGCGCGTCTTTGATGTGCTTGAAGTGAGGATGCTCCCACAGCTCGTCGCCGTCCCCCACCTCCACGTATGTGAATCCGTTGCTGTAGTAGTGGTTGAGGGCGTGCACATACGAGTTCTCATTACGGGTGAACTCGTCGGCCAGACTGCCGATGCCCCTGTGGCAGTCGCTGATGAACACGAAGCTGGATTCGTCCGTGAACGGGACGATCCTCGCGTTCTCGTATGCCTCGGTGAGTCGCTTCTGCGTGCGCATCCGGCCTCGACCAATCCCCTCGCATGCCTAGATGACAATCCTAGCGCACACAGGGCGGGCCGAGGGACACCGTTTATGGGGATGGCCGGGCGCGCTGGATCCGCGCCGCTACGCCGGGGTCAGCACACGGCTATTCGGGAGTGACGATCCACTCGCCGTCTTCCGTCCACGCCCGGCTGCCATCCTTCGCGAACACCTCGTAGAGTATGGGACCGGCCATCGCGAGCGTCGGGGTCTGCTCGATGGCGCCGGTGAAGGTGAACGTGACAGGTGGCGATGCGCCGACCTCGAA
>CAZSUO010000056.1:0-11567 GCA_964610065.1 uncultured Coriobacteriaceae bacterium
CGAACCTCATGCACCGAACTATGAGGATGGCGACTACATCTACTGGGTATATCAGCCGGTTCCAACGGGCGAATGGAGCGGTATTCGAGTATCACAAGTCACCCCCTCCGCAAGCACGTCCTGGGTCTGTCAGTACCGAGGTTCTAACATCGTCACCCTCTGGTGGCCGTACGCAACTGGGAACCAGGCACTTACCCAGATCGAGGTGGGCGCACTGGACTTGACGAGTTCAAGTTATTTCTACATGGGTCGTCATAGGAATGTCCATCTACGGACGGCTACTGGCGTTTGGTCGAAGCAGACGGCTGCCGCCTGGGGGAACAGGATATCTGCTTACTTGGATGATTCACCCTACTACATCGCGTTTAACAGCACTTACTACGATTGGGAAGCTAGGCGGTAGCCCCCAGCCTGTCGCTGCTATGCTCGCCGGGAAGCCGCATCTCTCGACAGGAGTCATATGAACAGCCCGCAGGGAACTGCGTTTCGCACACATAGGCAGTCCAGTGACAAGATTAGAGGGCGCAGCACCGTTCTGATTGCGCTGGCGTTCATGGCGACTAGCGTCACCTTGGGCTGCGTCCCTGCAGCGAGCACCGCTTCCGAGGGTGTACGCGTGTTCATCGCAAGTGACGCCGCTAGCGCCGAAGTCGATCAGATTATCGAGTTCGTGGGCTCTCAGGAGGGTGTGGAGAGGGTGGTTTACGTGTCTGCTGACGACCAGTACGCCGCCGTTCTCGAGAGTAGCGAGGAGTCTCCCGAGATCATCTCGACTCTCACGGAGGACTCCTTCCCGGCGATGATCGACGTGGAGTTCGACGGGCGTGGCGCCGACGACGTGGACACGCTGATCGAGGCGCTCGAGGCATGGCCGCGCTACGACGCGGTGGTTGACTCGATCGAGCGCGTGCCCGCGGAGTAGATCAGCCGATCGCCGCTCATCGGACGCCTTCAGGTCGCCCTTGTCCGCTCGCCAGCGTCCTGGTACTCTCGGCGAGACCTTTAATACCGGTCCCGTGAGGCCGGCAAGGAAGCCAATCGCATAGCCCGCAGCGCCAGGATTTCAGGCGCGCGCAGCCGAAGCAGACGCCTTCTTGCCAGCCGCGAGAGGGCGTTTTTGTATGCCCCGCGCGGAACCGTCGACGAGCGATAGGGAGGTGTGGGGAGTGGGTTATCGAGAAAAGGCCGAGGTGATGGATGCCGAGGCGATGGACCGAGCACTCACCCGGATCGCGCACGAGATCCTCGAGGCCAACAAGGGCGCCGGTTCCATCGCGCTTGCGGGGATCATGACGCGCGGTGTCGATATGGCGGCGCGGCTTGCCGAGCGCATCGAGCGCATCGAGGGCACGGCGGTGCCGGTGGGAAGCCTCGACATCTCCTTCTACCGTGACGATGTGGCGACGCGCCTCAGCCCCGAGGTGCACACCACCGATATCCCGTACGAGGTGGAGGACCGCACGATCGTGCTCGTGGACGACGTGCTCTACACCGGCCGCACCATCCGCGCCGCGATGGACGCGATCATGGACTTCGGGCGGCCCTCGGCCATCCAGCTTGCGGTGCTCGTTGACCGCGGTCACCGCGAACTGCCGATCCGTGCTGACTTCGTGGGCAAGAACGTCCCCACCGCGCGCCGCGAGCGCGTGAAGGTCCTGCTTGCCGAGCATGACGGGCGCGACGCCGTGGTCATCCTCGAAGATGACGGAGAGGGTGAGTAGCGGATGGCCCTCTCAAGCAAGCACATCATGACGATGGACGACCTCACGCCTGAGGACATCGCGCTCATCCTCGACACCGCCGAGTCGTTCGCCGAGGTCAACCAGCGCCGCATCAAGAAGCTCCCCACGCTCCGTGGCCGCACGATCGTGAACCTCTTCTTCGAGCCCTCAACGCGCACCCGCATGTCGTTCGAGATCGCGTCCAAGCGCCTCTCGGCCGACGGCGTGAACTTCACCGCCTCCTCCTCTGCCACCGTGAAGGGCGAGACCCTGCGCGACACCGCCAAGACGCTCGCCGCGATGGCGTGCGACATGGTGATCGTGCGGCACAAGTACGCCGGCGCGCCGCAGATGCTCGCCGAGGTGATGGACTGCCCGATCGTCAACGGCGGTGACGGCGTACACCAGCACCCCACGCAGGCGCTGCTGGACCTCTACACGATGCGCCAGTCGCTCGGCAAGCTCGAGGGACTGCGCGTGGGTATCGTGGGCGATGTGTGCCACTCGCGTGTGGCCGGTTCGCTCGTGCCGGCGCTCAACAAGGTGGGCGCCACGCCGATCATCATCGGCCCGCCGACGCTCATGCCGGCGCGGCCCGACATCCTTGGCGCCGAGGTGGCGTACGATCTGGACGAAGTGCTGCCCACGCTCGACGTGACGTACCTCCTGCGCGTGCAGTTCGAGCGTGCCGCGCGGATGCCGTTCCCGAGTAACCGCGAGTACGCGATGCTCTACGGCATGAACCCGGCGCGGTTGGCCGCCATGCCCTCGCACGGCATCGTGATGCACCCCGGGCCGATGAACCGCGGCGTGGAGATCTCGGCCGACGTGGCCGACTCTCCGCGCAGCGTGATCCTCGACCAGGTGGAGTCCGGTGTGGCCGTGCGCATGGCCATCATGTATCTGATGCTGGGAGGTGCGGACAGTGGCGCTGCTGCTTAAGTGTGGACGTGTGGTCGACGCTGCGGCCGAGCTGGACGCGGTGCTCGACGTGCTCGTGGAGGACGGCGTCATCGCCGGGGTGGGCGAGGATCTGGAGGCGCCCGGCGCCGAGGTGATCGACTGCGCCGAGAAGGTGATCCTGCCCGGACTGGCCGACATCCACGTGCACCTGCGCGAGCCGGGTCAGGAGTACAAGGAGACGATCGCGAGTGGCACGCGTGCGGCAGCGCACGGCGGGTTCACCGCGGTGGCGTGCATGCCCAACACCAAGCCGATCTGCGACAGCGGCTCGAAGGTCCGCTTCATCGTTGAGCGCGCGGCGGCCGAGGGTGTGGTACACGTGTACCCCATCGGCGCGATCACCGCGGGTCAGACGGGCGAGCAGCTCGCCGAGATCGGTGACATGACCGCCGAGGGCGCTGTGGCCTTCTCAGACGACGGTCACGGCGTGCAGAGCGCCGGTATGACCCGTGTGGCCATGGACTACATCAAACGGTTCGACGCGCCGCTCATCGCCCATTGCGAGGACGAGTCGCTCGCCGGCGAGGGCGTGGTGAACGAGAGCGAAGTGAGCACGCGCATGGGGCTGCCGGGCATCCCGGCCGCTGCCGAGGAGACGATGGTGGCTCGCGATATCGCGCTCGCGGAGATCACGGGCTGCAGGCTGCATCTTGCGCACCTCTCCACCGCGCGCTCGCTCGAGCTGGTGCGCGAGGCCAAGGCGCGCGGGCTCGCGGTGACCTGCGAGGTCACGCCGCACCATCTCTTCCTCGATGAAGACGATCTGACCAGCTACGACACGAACCTCAAGATGAACCCACCGCTGCGCACCGCGGCCGACCGTGAGGCGCTCGTGGCCGGCCTGCTCGACGGCACGGTGGACTGCATCGCCACCGACCACGCGCCGCACGCGGTGCACGAGAAGGAGCTCGAGTTCGAGCTCGCGCCCAACGGCACCACGGGGCTCGAGACCGCGCTCTCACTCGTGAACACGCACCTGGTGGCCGCCGGCACGCTCGAGTGGAGCGCCGTGACCCGCCTCATGTGCCACAACCCGCGCGCCGCGGCGAATCTGCCTGAGATGCGCCTTGAAGCCGGCTTCCCGGCCGACATCACGATCGTCGACCCTGAGGCTCGAGTAGAGGTTTCGGCCGAGTGGTTCGTCTCGAAGTCACGCAACTCGGCGTTCCTCGGCCAGAGTCTGCTCGGCCGTGCGAGCGACGTGCTCGTGGGCGGGCGGTGGGTCGTGCGCAAGGGGAAGGTGGTCGTGTAGTGATCGGCACCCCGGGGGGCGCATCGGAGCGGGCGTTGCTCGTCTTCGAGGACGGAACGGCTTTCGAGGGCCGCAGCTGCGGTGTGCCCGGCGAGCGGACCGGTGAGATCGTCTTCAACACCTCGCTCGGCGGCTACCAGGAGGTCATGACCGACCCCTCCTACGCGGGTCAGATCGTCACGTTCACCGCCCCGCACATCGGCAACTACGGAACGAACGCCGCCGATATGGAGTCCCGTGGCGTGTTCGCAGCGGGCTTCGTGATGCGGGAGATGTCTGAGGCCGTCTCGAACTGGCGGAGCGAGGAGTCGCTGCGCGCGTTCTTCGAGCGGCATCAGGTCGTGGCGATCGACGGCGTGGACACGCGCCGGCTCACGCGCCACGTGCGCGAGCGGGGCGCGATGCGCGCCGTGCTCTCAACGCTCGACCTCGATCCCGCCTCGCTCGCGGCGAAGGCTGCCGCGGCGCCGGGCCTCGTGGGGCGCGACCTGGTCTCCGAAGTGGCCGTGACGGCGCCGTACGTCTGGGGCGTGGACGGTCCGTGCGACGGCGGCGTGCCGGTGGATACCGGGGTGCTGCCCATGCGGCCGAGCCATCGTGTGGTGGCGTTCGACTCGGGCATCAAGTTCAACATCCTGCGCAACCTTGCGGAGACCGACTGCGAGGTCATCGTGGTGCCGCCGAACACGAGCGCCGAGGAGGCGCTCGCACATCAGCCGGACGGCATCTTCTTCGCGAACGGTCCCGGTGACCCCGCGGCGGTGCCGTACCTCTACGAGACGCTCCGGAGCCTGCTCGGCGTCAGGCCGGTCTTCGGCATCTGCCTCGGGCATCAGATGCTCTCACTCGCACTCGGCTGTTCCACCTACAAGCTCAAGTATGGGCACCGGGGCGGCAACCAGCCGGTCATGAACCTGCTGACGGGGAAGGTCGAGGTCACCAGCCAGAACCATGGGTTCTGTGTGGACTACGGATCCATCGGTCCGCTCGTGCCGGAAGCGAGCGGGGGCCACACGTTCGATCCCAGCGATTGCGCCGCATGGGTTCGTGCTGGAGCCGCACCAGTGGTACGCTCGGAGCGGTTCGGCCTCGTGCAGCTCACGCACGTGAATCTCAACGACATGACGGTCGAGGGTCTCCGCACCCTCGAGTTGCCGGCGTTCTCGGTGCAGTACCACCCCGAGGCGGCGCCCGGCCCGCATGACGCGCGCTACCTGTTCGAGGCGTTCGTTCGGCTCATGGACGGTGATGACGACTTGTTCGCGATCAGGGACGGAGAGTGACAGCGGTGCGCACGGTGCTACTTCCGGTCGACTTCAGTGACGACAATCAGTTGATACTCAGCTTCGCCCGGGGTCTTCCGGCGCTCGGCGTGCGCCATGTCATCCTCGGCCATGTGGTCGAGGTCTCGGGGCTCGAGGGTCTGTTGATCGCGCGCAAGGTGGACGAGGCACGCGAGCAACTGCGTGTGTATGCCGATGAGCTTGAGGGGGCGGGGCTGTCTGTGGAGGTGCAGGTGGTCACGGGCGACACCGTCGAGGAGCTCGGAGCGCTTGCCACCGAGACCCACGTGGACGCGGCCGTCTACGGCTCGCACGCCAAGTCGGTGGCGGGGCAGTTGTTCGTGGGTTCTGTCTCGGACCGGCTCATGCGCGAGGCGACCATCCCGCACCTGGTGGTGCGGTTCGACCTTCTCCGCACGCAGGAGGATCCCGCTGCGCTGCTTCGTCACTTCGGCGAGAAGGTCATCGTCCCCACGGATTTCTCGCTCTCGGCCGCCCATGCGTTCTCACAGGCCATCGAGCTGCCGTCGGGCGCGGTGAAGCATCTCACGCTTCTGCATGCCGTCGACCCCGCGCTGGCCGGTGACAAGCTGCGCAAGGCCGAGGAGGGTGCCGAGTTCCACCTGAAGAACCTCCAGGCGATGTGCGCGCAGAAGAAGATCCCATCGAGCGTGTCGATCCGGCACGACGCACCGGTGCACGCGATCCTCGACGAGATCGGCGAGCGTCGCGCGACCGGCATCATCGTGGGAACACGCGGGCGGAACGCCGTGCAGGAGATGTTCATGGGAAGCGTGTCGATGACGCTGATGCGTCAGGCGAGCTGCCCCGTATTGATCGTGCCGTAAGCAGGAGCGGGGAGGCGCATGCCACGCAGGAACGATATCTCGACCATCCTCATCATCGGATCGGGGCCGATCATCATCGGCCAGGCGTGTGAGTTCGACTACTCGGGTGCGCAGGCGTGCAAGGTGCTCCGGGAGGACGGGTACCGTGTGGTGCTCGTGAACTCGAACCCCGCGACGATCATGACCGACCCCGAATACGCGGACCGTACGTACGTTGAACCCATCACGGTGGAGGCGGTCGAGCGGATCATCGCGATCGAGCGCCCGGAGGCGCTCTTGCCCACGCTCGGCGGTCAGACCGGGCTCAACTGTGCAGTGGCGCTTGCCGAGGCTGGCGTGCTCGAGAAGTACGGCGTGGAGCTCATCGGCGCCACGCTTGAGGTCATCAAGAAGGGCGAGGACCGCAAGCTCTTCGCCGAGGCGATGGAGCGCATCGGGCTCGAGACGCCACACTCGGCGTACGCCTACGCGATCGCGGATGCCGAGGCGTTCGTGGCCGAGGTGGGCTGGCCGGTCGTGATCCGCCCGAGCTTCACGCTTGGCGGCGCGGGCGGCGGAATCGCATACAACATCGATGAGCTCCGGCAGATCACCGCGAGCGGCATCGCGCTCTCGCCGGTGGGCGAGGTGCTCGTGGAGGAGAGCGTGCTCGGCTGGAAAGAGTACGAGATGGAGGTCATGCGCGATCGTAACGACAACTGCGTGATCGTGTGCTCCATCGAGAACGTGGATCCCATGGGTATCCACACGGGCGACAGCATCACGGTGGCCCCGGCGATGACGCTCACCGATCGTGAGTACCAGGTGCTGCGCGACGCGTCGTTCGAGATCATGCGCGAGATCGGCGTGGAGACCGGCGGCAGCAACGTGCAGTTCGCGGTGAACCCCCATGACGGTCGCGTCGTGGTGATCGAGATGAATCCGCGGGTGTCGCGCTCCTCGGCGCTTGCAAGCAAGGCCACCGGCTTCCCGATCGCCAAGATCGCAGCCAAGCTCGCCACCGGCTACACGCTCGACGAGATCCCCAACGACATCACGCGTGTCACTCCCGCGGCGTTCGAGCCGTCGATCGACTACGCAGTGGTGAAGGTGCCGCGCTGGGCGTTCGAGAAGTTCCCCGGCACCGACACCACGCTCACCACGCGGATGAAGAGCGTGGGCGAGGTCATGGCGATGGGACGCACATTCGCCGAGGCGTTCGGCAAGGCCTGGCGCTCGCTCGAGAACGGGCGCGGAGGGCTTGGCGCGGATGGCCGCGACAGCTTCGATGAGACGCACTTCGATGAGCGTCTGGCGATCCCCAACGAGCACCGGATGTTCTACCTCGTGGAGGCGTTGCGGCGCGGGCGGAGCGCCGAGGAGCTCCACGAGATCACCGCTATCGACCCCTGGTTCCTCGCGCAGCTGCAGGCTGTAGTGCAGGTCGAGGGCTCGATACGGGGCCGCGAGCTCGCATCACTCACTAGGGCTGAGCTGCTGGAATGCAAGCGGCACGGTCTGTCCGATGTGCAGATAGCCCACCTTACAGGAGCGCTCGAGAGTGAGGTTCGCGCACGAAGACTTGACCTCGGCGTGACGGCTACGTTCAAGGCTGTCGACACCTGCGGCGGGGAGTTCGCGGCGAGCACGCCGTACTACTACAAGACGTATGAGGAAGAGAACGAGGCCGTGCGGTCCGATCGCCGCAAAGCGATGATCCTGGGCGCTGGCCCCAACCGCATCGGCCAGGGCATCGAGTTCGACTACTGCTGTGTGCACGCCGCCTACGCGCTTGCCGAGGCCGGCTACGAGACCATCATGGTGAACTGCAACCCCGAAACAGTGTCGACTGACTACGACACCTCGGACAAGCTGTACTTCGAGCCGCTCACGTTCGAGGATGTGATGGACATCGTCGACCTCGAGCAGCCGGACGGTGTGCTCGTGACCTTCGGCGGTCAGACGCCCCTCAAGCTCGCGCGTGCGCTTGAGGCCGCCGGCGTGCCGATCCTCGGCACGAGTCCGGAGGCGATCGATCTGGCGGAGGACCGGAAACGCTTCGCCGAGGTCCTCGACCGGCTGGGGATCGCGTACCCTGCGGCGGGCACCGCGCGGACGCTCGAAGAGGCCGTGGAGGTGGCTTCACGCATCGGGTATCCGCTGCTCGTGCGTCCGAGCTATGTGCTCGGGGGCCGCGGCATGGTGATCGCGTATGACGAGGAGTACCTGCTGCGCTACGTGCAGCAGGCGGCGGAGGTCTCGCCCGATCATCCGGTGCTGCTCGATCGCTTCCTCGAAGGCGCTATCGAAGTGGACGTGGACGCCGTGTGCGACGGCGAGAGCGTCTACATCGGTGGTGTGATGGAGCACATCGAGGAGGCCGGCATCCACTCAGGCGACTCGGCGTGCTGCATCCCCCCGTTCTCGCTCGGCGAAGAGACCATCGCCACGGTGCGTGAGCATGCGCGGGCCCTCGCGCTCGAACTCGGGGTGCGGGGCCTCATGAACGTCCAGTTCGCTATCAAAGACGAGCGCGTGTACGTGCTCGAGGTGAACCCACGGGCGAGCCGGACGGTGCCGTTCGTGAGCAAAGCCACCGGTGTGCCGCTCGCCAAGGTCGCCGCCCGCGTGATGGCGGGGGAGAAGCTTGCGGAGATGGGGCTTCCGGCCGAGGAGCGCGAGCTCGGCCGGTACTGCGTGAAGGAAGCGGTCATGCCGTTCGGCCGGTTCCCGGGCGCCGACAGCGTGCTCGGCCCGGAGATGCGCTCCACCGGTGAGGTGATGGGCGTTGCCGGTGACTTCCCGTCGGCGTACGCCAAGTCGCAGCTGGCCATCGACTACTCGCTCCCGACATCGGGCACTGCGTTCATCTCGGTGTGCGACCGTGACAAGCGGGGTGTGGTGCCCGTTGCCCGGTACCTGCAGGGCCTCGGCTTCCGCATCATGTCCACCCGCGGCACCGCACGTCTGCTCAAGGCGTCGGGCATCCCCGTGGACGAGGTGCGCAAGGTGCACGAGGGCCGTCCGAACATCGTGGACGCGATCGTCAACGGCGAGGTGCACCTGGTCATCAACACGCCGTTCGGCCGTGAGACGCGCTCGGACGGCTACCACATCCGTACGGCGGCGGTGCAGCACGGCGTGAGCAACATCACCACGCTTGCGGCCGCGATGGCGAGCGTGCAGGCCATAGAGGTCATCAAGAATGGCTCGCTCGACGCACGGGCACTGCAGGACTTCGAGCGGAGCGAATGATGTGTACCGAGGTTCATGCGCCGGCCATCGAGCCGGTGGTGGTGGTGAGCAACGAGCGCGTCGCCGAAGGCGTGAGCAGGATCGTTCTCGATGCGCCTCGCACGGCCGGGGCCGTGGAGCCCGGGCAGTTCGTGCACCTGCGCATCTCGCGCCACGCCGACTTCATCTTGCGGCGGCCGTTCTCGGTGCATCGCGCGAGGGACGGCAGGATCGAGATCCTCTATCAGGTCGTGGGACTGGGCACCAGGGCGCTCGAGGACGCCGTTCCCGATGACGTGATGGACGTGATCGGGCCTCTCGGCCACGGGTGGCACGTACCCGAAGGAGCGCACCGCGCCCTGGTGGTGGCAGGCGGCCTCGGCGCGGCGCCGATGGGGATGCTCGTTGAGCGGCTCGCCGAGCGCGGCATCGATGTCACGCTTGCGCAGGGCGCGCCCTCGGCGGGCAGGCTGCTCGCACGGGAGCTCTTCGACTCACTGTGCAGCCGTGCGATCGTGGCCACCGACGACGGCTCCGCCGGGCTGTGCGGGTTCGTGACCGTGCTGAGCGCCGAGCAGATCGAGCGCGACCGCCCGGACATGGTGTACGTGTGCGGACCCGAGCCGATGCAACGCATCGTCGCCGGACAGTGCGCCAGCGCGGGTGTACCGTGCCAGGTCTCGCTCGAGCGGCTGATGGGCTGCGGTATCGGCGCGTGTCTGTCGTGCGTGGTCACCACCCGCGATGGACTCAAGCGAGCGTGCGTGGACGGACCGGTGTTCGATGCGGCTGACGTGATTTGGGATGCCGCCGAGGACCCGGAGGGAGGCCGATGAGCAGCGTGGACATGCGGGTGCGCATCGGCGAGCTGGAACTCAGGAACCCGGTGATGACGGCTTCGGGCACGTTCGGCTCGGGCCGTGAGTACGCTGACTTCTTCGACCTCGGGCGTCTCGGCGCCGTGGTCACCAAGGGCGTCTCGCTCGAACCGTGGACAGGGAACCCCAGCCCTCGCATCGTGGAGACGCCATCAGGGATGCTGAACTCCATCGGGCTGCAGAATCCGGGTGTCGAGGCGTTCTGCGCCGGTGACCTCGCATGGCTCGCACAGCAGGATGTGCCCGTGATCGTGAACGTGGTGGGGCACCGCGCCGATGAGTACTCGGCGGTAGCCGAGCGGCTCGACGGTGAGTCTGCGGTGGACGCGCTCGAGGTGAACATCTCGTGCCCGAACGTCGACGCCGGTGGCATGGCATTCGGCACCACGTGCCCGGCCGCAGCCGAGGTGGTGCGTTCGGTACGCGCGGTGACGGACAAGACCCTCATCGTGAAGTTGAGCCCTAATGTCACCGATGTCACCGAGATCGCACGTGCGGTGGAGGCTGAGGGCGCCGACGCCGTGAGCCTGATCAACACGCTCCTTGGTATGGTGATCGACACGCGCACCTTCAGGCCCGTGCTGCCGAGGGGCGTGGGCGGCCTGTCGGGTCCGGCCGTGCGGCCTGTGGCGGTGCGTATGGTGTGGCAGGTGGCCCAGGCCATCGATGTCCCGGTGATCGGCATGGGCGGCATCACCTGCCCGAACGACGCCGCGGAGTTCATGCTCGCGGGAGCGAGCGCGGTAGCGGTAGGAACGGCGAACTTCATCGACCCGACCACGACGGTCGGCGTAGCGGACGGCCTCGAGCGGTTCTGCGCTACGCGCGGCATCGAGCGGGTCACGGACCTTGTGGGGGCGGCATGGAAGAACCAGTGAACGGCGCGGAAGGCATCGTTGGAGCGGCGCGTGGTCGTTCGGCGAACAAGAGCGAGTCGGACGGCGTGCGCGACCGCATCATCGTGGCGCTCGATCTGCCCGATGCGGCGCAGGCCCTCGAGATGGCGCGTTCACTCGTAGGCACGGTGGGTTGGGTCAAGGTGGGTATGACGCTCTTCTACGCCGAGGGGCCCGAGATCGTGCGCGAGCTCAGGGCGCTCGGCTTCAAGGTGTTCGTGGACCTCAAGCTCCACGACATCCCGCATCAGGTGGAGGGTGCGTGCCGCATGCTCACACGGGCGGGTGCCGATATGTTCACCGTACACGCCTCGGGCGGCAGGGCGATGCTCGAAGCCGCGATGCGGTCGACGGCCGCCGCCGCGCAGAAGTTCGGGACCAGGCCGCCGAGCGTCATCGCGGTCACCGTGCTCACGAGCCTGGATGACGCCGCGCTTGCCGAGATGGGCATCGAGTGCGCGGCAGGGGAGCATGCGGTCACGCTTGCCGGCGTGGCGCGCGACGCCGGCTGCA
>CAZSUO010000057.1:0-5425 GCA_964610065.1 uncultured Coriobacteriaceae bacterium
CCGTGAAGCCTGCTTGCCTGAGTTCCGCGTCCGCCGCCTGCCAGGCCGTCGAGCTGGTCGGGTCCGATGCGCCGCGCTGAATGATCTGCATGCCATTACGCAGGTTGTCCGGAAGCGGGGGCATCTTGTAGTCCTGGGCCATGTAGCCGGTGCGGCACTGCACGAGGTCCCGCACCGCCTTATCGGCCTGCACGTACGCTTCAGTGGTAGGCCGCCCGTTCTTGAACGCGTCGGCCACCTTGTTCTCGTACATCTTGCCGAGGCCGTCGGCGTCCACGAGCGTTGACTTCCCCTCACGCACCCACTCGATGTTCGGCTTCATCTGCGTCTCGATGTACGAGCCGGTCTTGGGGTCCTTGATCATGCCCTGGTCGGAGAAGTCGGTGCACGCTTCAGGGTGCGTACGGTCGGTGGGCAGCTGCTGGTGATCCTTCGCCCATTGGGCCGCCGCCTCCGGCGGGTGAGTGGGCCCGCCGGTGGCCTCGGCGAACGCTCGGTTGGACTCCATCTCCCAGTTGCGCCGGTCGATCTCGATCCAGACCTCCTTGCCCGACACCGGATCGACGTCCTTGTAGCAGACGCGGTAGTCGCGATCGGTGTTGAGCGACTTCCCGTCCGAACCGGGAGAGCGGATCTCCATGACCCTGATCTCCTTGCCGGCCATGCCCGGGATCCTGGTGCGCACGTGGTTCTCAACCGCGATGTCGTGGCCCTCGTAGATGAGCTGCCGCGTGTTCTCGAAGGCCGCCTGCACCTCTGGCGGCGCGTTCTTGAGCGAGCGAACTGCCTGCGGATCGGTCATGATCTCGAGCACGTCGGTCTTCTTCGCGTACGGTTTGCCGTCCCTGCCCTTGTGGATGCCGGAGCGCACCTGCTCGGCGGGCGAGACCGGCTTACCGACTGGTTTCGCGCCGGGCTCGGGAGTGCCCGACTTCTCCGAGGCGGGCTTGTCGGCAGGCTTATCACCGGGCGTCTTCTCGGGTGGCTTCGTCTCGGCCGCGTCCTTGCCCTTGGGCGGCGTGTCGGGACCTTCAGCGGCCCCGGGTTTCTTCGCGGGGGGAGCGGCGTCGGTAGTGTCCGGGCCGGGTTTCGGCTTTCCTGCAGCGCCATCCGCATCGCCGGGCGCTGGCTTGCCTGCGGGCACCCCGTCCGCATCGCCGCCCTTTAGCTTGCCGCCCGTGCTCGCATCGCCGCCGCCGGGCTTCGGCTTGCCGATCGGGGTTCTACGAGCGCGGGGCCGACGTTCGGCGCCGCAACACCCGCCACCGATCCGGCCGCTTGCTCCCTCGGCGTGCCGCACATCGTGCAGAACGACTCGGCGCCCGTGAATCGTGCGCCGCACTTCGTACAGAAGCCCACGTAGCCGTCGCTCATCGTGCCCCCCGAGGACGAACCGCCCCTACCTGGAAAGTGTAGGGCGCGTCGCGGACCGCCACCAGAAGACAATCGCCGAACGGCGGAGCTCCCGACCTCCTGCCGCCGGAACCGCCACTCGGCTAGAATGGCGCCTATGGATACCAACACACTGCTCCGCATGCTCCCCAAGGTCGACGAGCTCCTGAAGCGCGACGATGTCGCCGCGCTCGACCGCACGCACGGCCGCACGCTCACGCTCGAGGCGCTGCGCGAGGCGCTCGACGCCATCCGCGCCGCGATCCGTGCGGGTGAGGTCGCCGAGGTCTCGGCCGACGCGATCGCCACCGACGCCGCCGCACGGCTTGCGCTCAAGGCGCGCCGGTCGCTGCGCCGCGTGATCAATGCCACCGGCATCGTGGTGCACACCAACCTCGGCCGGTCGCCCCTGGCCGAGGTGGCGGTGGACGCAGTTACCGAGGTCGCCCGCGGCTACTCCACGCTTGAGTACGACGTGCCGAGCGGTGAGCGCGGCAGTCGGCACGTGCACGTGGAGGAGCTCATCTGCAGGCTCACCGGCGCCGAGGCCGCCATGGCCGTGAACAACAACGCGTCAGCCGTGTTGATGGGCCTGGCCGCGCTCGCACGTCGCAAGGAAGCGATCGTGAGCCGCGGGCAGCTCGTGGAGATCGGCGGCAGCTTCCGCATCCCGGACATCATGCGGGAGAGCGGCGCCAAGATGGTGGAGGTCGGCACCACCAACAAGACGCACCTGCGCGATTACGAGAACGCCATCACGCCCCGGACGGGCCTCATGCTCAAGGTGCACACCAGCAACTACCGCGTGGTCGGCTTCACCGAGGAGGTCTCACTCGAGGATCTGGTTGCGCTCGGCGCGCAGCGCGGCATCCCCGTGTTCGAGGATCAGGGCTCGGGCGTGCTCATCGACCTCGCCCGGTTCGGCCTGCCCGGCGAGCCCACGGTGGGTGCGTCGATCGCCGCCGGCGCCGACCTCGTAAGTGCGAGTGGCGACAAGCTGCTCGGCGGGCCGCAGGCCGGCATCCTGGCGGGCAAGGCCGAGGTCATCGCCAGGCTCAAGAGGCACCCGCTCGCACGCTGCGTGCGCCTCGACAAGATGACGCTTGCGGCGCTCGAGGTCACGCTGCGACTCTATCTCGATGAGGAACGCCTCCTGGCCGAGGTCCCCACGCTCCGCATGCTCACCATGCGGTCCGGGGAGATCGAATCGCGTGCCGGGGCACTCGCCGCGGCGATTCGCAGCGCGTGCGGAGACACCCTCGGTCTCTCCACCGGGCCAGATGTCTCGCGCGCTGGTGGCGGCGCTCTGCCAATGAAGGACATCCCCACCACGGTGATTGCGCTCGAACCGAAGGGCGTGAGCGCGGCTTTGCTCGAGGAGCGGCTCCGCCTCGGCGAACCGGCGGTGATCGTGCGCATCAAGGACGGCCGTGTGCTGCTCGACCCACGCACGCTGCGCGTCGACGAGGAGCCCGAGGTCGTGGCGGCCCTCGTGGCGGCCGTGAGGGGCTGATCGGCGTGCCTTCACTCGTCCTCGGTACCGCCGGGCACATCGACCACGGCAAGTCCACGTTGGTGAAGGCGCTCACCGGCGTGGACCCCGACCGCCTTGCCGAGGAGAAGGAGCGCGGCATCACCATCGAGCTTGGCTTCGCGCAGCTCACGCTGCCGAGCGGTCGGACGATGGGCGTGGTGGACGTGCCCGGCCACGAGCGGTTCGTTCGGCAGATGGTGGCCGGCGCGACCGGCATCGACGTCGTCGTGCTCGTGGTCGCCGCCGATGATGGCGTGATGCCCCAGACGCGCGAGCATCTCGCCATCATCGACCTCCTCGGCATCCCGCGCGGTATCGTGGCGATCACCAAGGCCGACCTCGCCGACGCCGACTGGCTGGAGCTCGTGGCCGCCGATGTGCGCGAGCTGCTTGCCGGCACCAGCATCGACGGCGCCCCGATCGTGCCCGTGAGCGCGCGCTCTGGTGCAGGCATCCCGGACCTGCTCGCGGCCATCGACGCAGTTGCCGAGGACGCGGAGGCGCGCCACTCGAACCTGCCGCTCCGGCTGCCGGTTGACCGAGTGTTCACCATCGCGGGCGCTGGCACCGTGGTCACGGGGACCCTCTGGAGCGGGGCGGCCAAGCGCGACGACCAGGTCGAGCTCATGCCGAGCGGCAAGCGGGGTCGCATCCGGTCAGTGCAGATGCACGGCGCCCAGGCCGAGAAGGCCGTGGCGGGTAATCGCGTGGCGCTCAACATCGCCGGACTCGATACCGATGACATCTCCCGCGGCGACATCGTGACCGAACCGGGCACACTCACGGTCACCGATCGCTTCGACGCTCGCTTCACGTACCTGGCCACCGAGGAGAAGCCGTTCGTGAGCGGTACTCGCGTGCACGTGCATCACGGCACGCGCGAGGTGCTCGGCCGCGTGCTGCTCATGGACGCCGAGGCGCTCCAGCCCGGGCAGAGCGGCCTGGCGCAGGTGCGGCTCGAGGAGCCGCTGTCGCCGCGGTACGACGATCGGTTCATCATCCGCTCGTACTCGCCCATGTGGACCATCGGTGGCGGCGTGGTGCTCGACGTGCTGCCGCCGCGACGCACGACACTCAAGGCTCACGAACGCGAACTGCTCGATGCGCTTCTGGCCCACGACCTCTCCGGTGCCGCGCTCGGCCTGCTCGCGAGCCGCGCGATCCCGATGACGTCGGCACAGGTCGCTGCCGCGATTGGCGTGCCCCGCGCACAGGTGGCCGACGACCTCAACCGCGCGAAGCTCGAACGCCTCAAGGTGGGCGGTGACACGTACTTCGTGACCCCCGAGGCGCTCGAGTCCATCCTCGGCGGCACGGAGGTGGCGCTTCTCGCATTCCACGACGCCAACACGCAGGCCACCGGCCTGGCGATCGCCGCGCTGCGCGACCGTGTGGACCGTCGGCTCGAGCAGAAGGTGTTTGACGCTCTGCTTGATATGGCTATCGGGCGCGGGCTCGTGGTGCTCGCCGGCGGGGAGGCTCGGCATCCCAGGGCGGCCTCGACCGCGCTTGCCGCCGAGAGCGAGGCCACGGAGAAGCTGCTCGCGCTGCTCCGCCAGCAGGGCCTCGCGCCGCTCGCCACCGCCGAACTCGCAGCCGAGGCGGGGGTGGACCCCGGGCTTGCGCGAAAGGTGCTCGGCAGGCTGGCCTCCGAGGGCCAGCTGCTGCGACTCGGCCCGGACCTCCACTTTGACGCGCAGGCCGTGGCCGAAGCGCGAGATGCGGTGGTCGGCCACATCAGGGAGCATGGCCCGATACTCACCAAGGACGCCCGCGACCTCGTGGGATCGAGCCGGAAGTACATCCTTCCGCTGCTCGAGTACTTCGATCAGCAGGGCATCACCAAACGCGATGGTGACGTGCGCGTTCTCGGCAGGGCGGGGTAGGCCGGGCGACCATAAACCGCTATCCTGTGCCACGGAGCCGGATCTCGGCTGGTGCCGGGCGCGGTCTTCAAAACCGTAGTGGGGGGTGAAGAGCCTCCCGGGTGTGTTCGATTCGCACACGGCTCCGCCATACAACACACAAGGGGCCGATAGGCCCCTGCAGGCTTTCTCCAAGTAGTGGGAGTCGCTGATGAGAGAATGCGCGCTACGCCGGACGGTCCGGGACCTGGGCATCGAGTGCGACGAAGACCGCTGCATCTTCTGGGATCATGTTGGCCCCGAGCATGCCGCTCCACGCTGCGCCGTGGAGTACTTCGAGCTCCTTGGTGACTCGGGTAAGGAGCTCGCCGAGTGGCTGCTCAGCCTGAAGGAGCGGGCTGACATCGAGACCGTGCTCGGCATCGAGCGCCAGAGGCGACTCGAGGAGGAGTGACATGGATGCCATCGAGGCGATCCTGACACGCCGGTCGGTGCGCGCATACACCGACGAACCCGTAGCCGAGCCCGACATCGAGACGATCCTGCACGCGGCGATGTCGGCACCCTCGGCGGGCAATCAGCAGCCCTGGCGCTTCGTGGTGACCACCGATCGTGCGCGCCTCGACACGTGGGC
>CAZSUO010000057.1:5525-11485 GCA_964610065.1 uncultured Coriobacteriaceae bacterium
CGCTACAACGCCGAAGCGGTGCACCGGGATCGCTGGTGAGCGGAGCGCTCCTCGAGGCGCGCGACCTGCGTTTCGTCCGTCGCGGCGACGCGGGGCCGCTCAAGGTCCTTGACGGGGCGTCACTCACGGTCGCGCGAGGTGAGATCGTGGACATCTCGGGCCCCTCCGGCGCGGGCAAGACGACACTGCTGCGGGCGCTTGCGGTGATGCAGCCGGGCGTTGCGGGCGATGTGCTTCTCGATGGCCGTCCGGTGGGTGAGATCGGCGCGCGAGAGTGGCGCGTGCGCGTGGCGCTCTTACCGCAGAAGCCGGTCCTGGTGAGCGGTGACGTGCGCACGAACCTGCGTCTCCCGTGGCAGCTCAAGGTGCGCGCCGAGGACCGTGCTCCCGACGACGACGAGCTGCGCGCCGCGCTCGACCGTGTGGGACTCGCCGAGGTGGCGCTCGACCGCGAGGCGGTGCGGCTCTCGGTGGGGCAGGCGGCGCGTGTGGCGCTGTTGCGCGTGGTGCTCACCGCCCCCGACGTGCTGCTGCTGGACGAGCCCGACGCTGCGCTCGACGCCGATTCGGCCGCGCAGGTGGCCCAGCTCACCACGCAGTTCGCAAGAGACGGTGCGGTGGTGCGGGTTCGGCACCAGCGCCCCGATGGGGTGCGTGCCCGGCGACTGCGGTTCAGTGCTGGCCGACTGCACGGGGTGGGTGACAGTGACTGAGACCGCGGGCGTGGTGGCGATAGGCTGGCCGCAGTTGGTCCTGTCGGCCGGCTTCATGGTGCTCGTGGGTATCATCTCGATCCGGCTCTCGCTTGGCATCGAGAAGGACCTTGCGATCGCGACCGTTCGCACGTATCTGCAGCTGTTCATCCTCGGTCTCGTGCTCAGGTGGGTGTTCGGCATCGACAGCGCGTGGCTCGTGCTCGCGCTGATGCTGCTCATGGTGCTGATGGCCGCGCGAACGATCCTCAACCGCGCGCCCGATGCGCCGGCTGGCATCTTCGGGAGCTCCGTTGTCTCGATGGGGCTCACCGGCTTCATCGTGACCTTCGCGGTCACGGGACTGGTCGTGCAGGTGGAGCCGTGGTACCGCGCACAGTATGTGATCCCGATCGCGGGCATGGTGCTTGGCAACTCGATGACCGGCATCGCGCTCGCACTCGAGCGGGTGTTCGCGGATCTCGACGCTCGTGCCGAGGAGCTCGTGGCGCTGGTGGCGCTGGGCGCAACGCCCTGGGAGGCGGCATCGCCGAGTGTGCGCAAGGCGATATCGGCGGCACTCATCCCCACCATCAACTCGATGGCGGCTGCCGGCATCGTCTTCATCCCGGGCATGATGACCGGCCAGATCCTTGCCGGAGCGGATCCGCTTGCCGCCAGCGCGTATCAGATCGTGGTGATGCTCATGGTGGCCGCAGCGACCGCGATCGGCTCGGTGGCGGCGGTGATGCTGACGTTCCGCAGGCGATTCAGCGCGGACGGCGTATACCTGGAGAAGGGGATCCGCGAGGATGCGGAGGCGCACCGGTAGCGGTATGGCCGCGAAGCGCGGGTCGGCGGCGCCAGGGTCGCATCGTGAGGACAGAACCGTTACGTAGCTGTTGCCCCGGTGCGGACGGGACCCTACACTATCGGGGACCGTGGACCGGCCACGGCTGTCTGGAGGGTCATGACGGCTTTCGAGCTCTATCTCAAGCGCAACGGCAAGAAGTTCGATGCATACCTGGCCGAGTTCTTCGGCAACGGGTCGCATGCGGACATGAAGCGGTATCTGTACTCTCCGCTCAAGGAGTACACACGCAACGCCGGGAAGCGGCATCGGCCGCTCATCTGCCTGCTCGCCGCCGAGGCCGTGGGGGGCGACCCCAAGCGCGCGTGGCCGTCGGCCGCCGCCATCGAGCACTTCCACACCGCGGCGCTCATCCACGACGACATCATGGACAGCTCGCTCACCAGGCGTGGCGAGCCGTGTCTGCACGTTGTGGAGGGCGATGCTCTCGCCATCAACTCGGGAGATCTGGCGCTGTCGCTCGTGACCGGGGCGGTCGTGGACGATCAGGGCCTGGAAGACGCGTGTAAGCTCCGCGTGCTCAAGGAGCTCGTGGATATGACGGCGCGCACCATCGAGGGCCAGGCCCTCGATATCGGCTGGGCGCGTGACGACCGGTTCGACCTCACGGTGGCCGACTACCTCACCATGGCCAACCACAAGACGGCGTTCTACTCGGGCGCGGTGCCGCTTGCGATCGGTGCGATCGTGGGTGGAGGAACCGAGGAGCAGATCGCGGCGCTCAGGGCGTTCGGCATGGCCGCCGGGCTCGCCTTCCAGATCCAGGACGACGTGCTCAACCTCGTTGGCACACGTGAGGCCACGAAGAAGGACTTCCGGAGCGACCTCACCGAGGGCAAGCGCACGCTTGCCGCCGTGCACGCTCTCGAGCACTCGGCGCAGCGCGACCGGCTGCTCGAGCTGCTCGCGGCGCGCACCGAGGACACGGCGCTGCTCGACGAGGCGGTCGCCATCATGAACGAGAGCGGCAGCATCACCTTCGCGCGCGACTACGCACGGGATCTCGTGCTGGGTGCGAAGACCGAGCTCGAGGCGGCGTTGCCGGCCAGCAAGGCCCGCGACCTGCTGCTTTCGATGGCCGACTTCTTCGTGCAGCGCGACAACTAGCACCACCCCCACCCACACCGCTCACCCCGCTGAGACTCCGGCAGAGCCCTCGTCGCTGTCCTCGCGCACAACGCGAGGCGCGTCGGTAGAGCCCTCGTCGCTGTCCTCGCGCACAACCCGCGCTGCGGAGGCTTCCTCGGACTCAACCGACGCGCCTCTCTCGCTGCGGAGGCTTCCTCGGACCTCCCGGCGGCCGTGCGGAGCTCGCTAACGGGTATGATGAACGGGATAACCCGTCCTCGAATGGAGGCTCTCCTATGCGTGCCATGAAGGTCACTGAGAACATCTGGTGGGTCGGCGCGATCGACTGGAACCTGCGCGACTTCCACGGTTTCGAGACGCCGCAAGGCAGCACGTACAACTGCTATCTCGTGATGGGCGAGACCGGCATCGCGCTCATAGACACGACGAAGGCGCCGTTCGTATCCGAGCTGCTTGAGCGTGTCGAGTCGGTGGTGCCTCTCGATAAGATCACGCATATCGTGGTGAACCACGTGGAGCCTGACCACAACGGCGGACTGCCCGAGGTCATGACCGCGATGCCACAGGCGCGTGTGGTGGCCTCGCCGGCGGGCGTGAAGGGCGTGGCCGACTACCACAACGGACTCGTGGTTGAAGCCGTGAAGGCGGACGACGTCATCGACCTCGGCGGGCGGACGCTGCGGTTCCTGCCGATGTCGATGGTGCACTGGCCCGACTCGATGTTCACGTACTGCCCGGAAGAGCGCGTGCTCATG
This sequence comes from uncultured Coriobacteriaceae bacterium, assembly GCA_964610065.1. Classification (GTDB taxonomy): domain Bacteria; phylum Actinomycetota; class Coriobacteriia; order Anaerosomatales; family Anaerosomataceae; genus Anaerosoma. The sequence continues at coordinate 8,933 of CAZSUO010000057.1, forward strand.
CCCAATGATGCTTTCGGGCAGCATGTCTCGAGCGATGAGCGGTTCGCCGGCGAGTACGGGATGGACGACGCGCTGCGCGAACTCGGCATCTACTATGCGAACATCCTGCTGCCGCTCGGCACGGCCGTCGGCAAGGCGATCGACAAGGTGCTCGAGACCGGATGGGAGATCGACGTCGTCGCTCCGTCGCACGGTCTGATCTGGCGCGGCGAGGAGTTCGGCCGGGTCATCGAGGCGTACCGGCGCTGGGGCGCCGGCGAGAAGCGCGACAAGGCTGTGGTGGTGTACTCGACGATGTGGGGTTCCACAGCGGCACTCGCAACGCGCATTGCCGACGCGATGGCGGCCGAGGGTGTCGAGGTAGGCGTGTACGACCTTGCGGCAACGCCGGTGGCGCATGTGACCGCCGAGCTGCTCGAGGCCAAGGCGCTCGTACTCGGCTCGCCGACGCTGCATCACGGGATGCTGTACAGGGTCGCCGGCTACCTGCAGTACCTTGCGGGACTCAAGCCCACGGGCCGAATCGCCGCGGTGTTCTCCAGCTACGGTTGGAGCAAGGGTGCCGAGAAGCAGATGACCGCACGCCTGGAGGAGATCGGCCTTGAGATGCCGATCGGGCCGTTCACCGTCAAGTTCCGGCCGGGTAGCGAGGACTTTGCCGAGGTGTCCGAGTGGGCGCGCGGACTCGCGGCGGCCGTGAAGGCGCTGTAGCGGATCAGCCTAGCGTTTCGCGGTGCTGATGCCGAGCACCTGGTAGACGTGGCAGTAGCCCATCCAGGCGCTCAGCCACAGCACCGCGGCGAACAGCCCGCCGAGCAGCGCCCCCATCGGGCCGAAGGCGATCCCGAAGCCGAGCGCCGCACCGCCCAGGATGAAGCGGATCACGCGGTCGGCATTCGACATGTTGACCGGTCTCTTCATGGTGGCCTCCCGGTTCGCTCGGCATGTGCTGGTTTACGTTCTGGTTTGTTCCCGGTGACGGATCGGTGATGCGGTTGTGCGCATGATAGCGCGACCGCATGATCGCCCGGGAGCCGAAGATGGATAGATCACAGCAGCCGAAGCTGCTCGACCTCCTCGCCGATGAGATTCGAGCACGCCACTACAGCCCACGCACCGAGAAGGCGTACGTGCAGTGGGCCGAGCGGTTCATCCGCTTCCACCACATGCGCCATCCGGCGGACATGGGTACTGATGAGGTCAATGCTTTCGTCACGAGTCTGGCGGTGCGGGATCACGTGAGCGCGTCCACGCAGACCCAGGCGCTCTCGGCGATCCTGTTCCTGTATCGGTATGTACTTGGCATGGAGATAGGCGAGCTCGAAGGGCTTGTGCGGGCGCGCAAGCCGATACACCTGCCGGTGGTGATGACTCGAGCCGAGGTCCGGGCGGTTCTGGCCGAGCTCGAGGGCGAGTACTGGCTCATCACGGCCCTTCTGTATGGCACAGGCATGCGGCTCTCCGAGTGCCTGTCGCTGCGCGTGCAGGACATCGACTTCGGGGCGAACCAGATCGTGGTGCGCGACGGCAAAGGCGGCAAGGACCGTGTGACGATGCTACCCGAGTCGCTCAAGGGCCCGCTCAAGGACCAACTCCGCCGTGCGGAGATCGTGCACAAACGGGATCTGGCAGCTGGCTGGGGCAGGGTGGTGCTACCGGAGGCGCTGGGTCGCAAGTACCCCAACGCGGCGGGGGAGTGGCGGTGGCAGTGGGTGTTTCCGCAGCAGCGCCGGTGGACAAGCAGCGCGACCGGGGAGCAGGGCCGGCACCACGTGCACGAGACACTCGTTCAAAGGGCGGTGCGCGAGGCGGTGCGGTGCTCGGGGGTCCAGAAACACGTGACGTGTCACACGTTTCGACACACGTTTGCGACACAGCTGCTTGAGTCGGGCTACGACATACGGACGATCCAGGAGCTGCTCGGTCACAAGAGCGTGAACACGACCATGATCTACACGCATGTGCTCAACAAGGGCGGGCTGGGTGTGCGGAGCCCGCTGGACGGGATGTAGGGGCGAGGGTGGGATAGGTGTGCGGTTATCAAGACTGCATATCCAGGCGCTGGGTGCGTCCGTGACCCGATCAGCACGAATATGATTATCATGTAATATGATTATCATGTTCAGTCGAAGGAGGATCTGATGTCTGAGACGCTGACAGTGACCGAGGTGGTCCGCCATTTCGCAGAGTACGTGAATCGCGTCACGTACCGGCGGGAGTCGTTCGTGCTCGTTCGCGGGAACAAGGCCGTTGCGGAGCTGCGTCCGCTCCCCGCCGGGAAGCGGCTGAGCGAGTTGCCGGCGTTGTTCGCCTCGCTGCCGCATCTGTCCGAGGATGACGCAGTCTGTCTTGCGGCTGACCTTGATGCCGCCCGCGATGAGCTCGAGACTGTGAAGGTGCGCGACGCATGGGAGTACTGATCGATGCCAGCATCCTCATCGAAGCCGAGAGGGGGCGGCTTGACCTTGAGCCTCATGTGGCCAGGCGCCCGGATGATGAGTCGTTCCTGTCGGTGATCACTGCAAGTGAGCTGCTGCATGGCGTTCACCGGGC
>CAZSUO010000058.1:0-11265 GCA_964610065.1 uncultured Coriobacteriaceae bacterium
GGCGCTGTGGCCCTCGCCGTGCTCCATCATGGCGGCCACCGCTTCGCGCACGATGGCCGAGCTCGAGGACGAAGGCTTCCCGGTCGAGGAAGTGAACCAGGGCAACGAGCTCATGTGCGCCGCCTCGCAGTTCCTGTTCGACCTCGCGGCCACCGGCAAGCTCCGTCATGGCGGCGACCCAGTCCTGGCCGCGCACATCGCGAGCGCAGCGGCGTGGGAACGGCCGCCGAACGGGTGGCGTTTCGTGAAGGCCGACCGGCACGACCCCGAGTGCAAGATCGACGCCGCTATCTCTACAGCGATGGCCGCGTGGATGGCGCAGGCGGAGTCTCCGAAGCTCGACTTCTCCGACCACGGCTTCCACAGCGTCTCGCTGTGAGTGACGCACACCTGACAGTAGCGAGGATGAAAGGCGAATCCATGCAGAAGCTCACCACTGTGCTGGCGAGGCACGCCGAGGATGCGGCGCTGTCGGTCGGCCTCGTCATGCTCGGCGTCGGCTGCGGTGCCGCGTTTGGCTGGCCGTTCGGCCTGATTGTCGTCGGCGCGCTCCTTGTCGTTATCGGCTTCTGGCTCGCTTGGAGGAGGTAGCAGATGGGATTCCTGTCCGACTTCAAGCGCGTCGATTCGGTTACGCGCTCAGTGCCGTACTTCACCCTGGATGGCACGAGCGCGACGCGCCGACTGTCCATCGAGAAGAGCGGCGCACTGTTCTCCAGCGCATATCTTGCGGCGGAGCAGGCAAAGGCACGCGCCCTAGGATCGCTGCCCTGCCGCGTCTACGCCGACGGCGAGCGTGGTCGTGAGCCGGTGCGCGACCATCCGCTGACCGCGCTCGTATCGAAGCGGTGGAATCCGGTCATGACAGCGCAGACCGGATGGCAGTGGGTGAGCGTACGCCGTGACACGTTCGGCACCGCGTATGTCCGCGTGCAGTGGGATCGCGGCCTGCCGGTGGCGTTCTGGCCTATCGAGGCCGACGTCGAGACGCATTTCAACGTTGATATCGCCGCATCCCCCGTCCGCTATGTCGTGAGCAGCGGCGACAAGTTCACGCCAGCCGGCACGTACCTGGACCGCGAGATCCTCGTGTTCCCAACGTGCATCTCCACTGATGGCGGCGTGACAGGCCGGTCGCTTGCCGAGCTTGGTGCCGAGGAGATCGGGCTGTCGATCAACCTCACGCGCTTTTACGGCAACGTCATCGCAAAGGGCTTCCACCCCGGCGGATACCTCGAGCACGAGCGCAAGCTCGAGCTCGATGATGTGAGGGCGATCGCCGCGAAGAACGCCGTGCTCTCCGGCCCCGACCACGCTGGCGAGCTGCGCATCTTCGACCAGGGCCTCAAGTACCACGCGCTATCGGCTTCGATGGCAGAGGCTGACATCGTGAAACAGGAGGAGTTCATCCTCCAGTCTGTCGGACGCGTGGTGTACGTCCAGCCGAACAAGATGTTCGACTTCTCCCGCGCCACCTACTCCAACATCGAGGAGGCGGCGATCGCGTTTGTCACCGACACGATGACGCCCGAGGTGACCGCACTCGAGGGCGAGGTCAACAAGATTCTCGCGTTCATGGGACAGCCTGGCGCCTACGTGAAGTTCAACATGCGCGGCCTGCTCCGCGGCGACTTCAAGAGCCAGATGGAGGGCTTCGTCGCTGGCATCTATGGCGGCGTCTACGGCCGCGACGAGGTGCGCGACCTGCAAGACCTCCCGTATCGAGACGGCACCGAGAGGCTGCTCCAGCCGCTCAACATGACGACTGCCGACGACGACACCGGCACGATGATAAAGCGCGCCAGCAGCGCGGGCGTCCTCGTTCGGAGCGGCTACGAGCCCGCCGCCGTCCTCGAGACGGTTGGACTGCCCGAGATGCCGTACACGGAGGTCACGCCAGTCACGGTGAGACCGAACGACGATGGCGCCCAGGCCAAGCATCCACTTACCCCCGTGCTCGCCGACGCGCGCTCCCGGATCGCAGATCGCGTCGCCAAAGACGGCGCCACCCCCAAGACGCGCGAGTTCGCGCGGACAGTGCTCGCCCCGGTCGCCCAAGCCTTTGCGCTGGCCGGAATCGAGTTCGACATCGACCACGAGACCGAGGAGGCCATCAGTGGGCAAGCGTAACTGGTACAGCATCCGGGCAGAAGGCACCGGGCCAGCCGTCATCTACATGTACGGCCCGGTCGGCTACGACTGGTGGACCGACAGCGGCACGTCGGCTAAGGAGTTCGCACGCGAGCTGGACGCGCTCGGAAGCCGTGACGTGGAGCTCCGCGTCAACTCCGAGGGCGGCGACGTGTTCGAGGGCTACGCGATCTACTCGGCCATCAAGCGATACAAGGGCCGCGTGACCGCGTATGTCGATGGCCTGGCCGCCTCCGCAGCGTCGTACCTCATCCTCGCGGCTGACGAGGTCGTCATGGGTGAGGCGTCATGTCTGTTCATTCACCAGGCATGGACGCTGACCGTGGGTAACGCCGACGAGCTCCGCGCAACCGCCGAACAGCTTGACGTGCTGGACGAGCAGATCATCGGCATCTACACCTCGCACTCCAACCGCGACGAGGACGAGATCCGCGCCACGCTCAAGGCGACCAAGATGTTCGGCGCCGAAGAGGCCGTCGAGTGGGGCTTCGCATCCCGCATCGACTCCGGCCTCAGGGCCGCCGCCTGCATCACGCGTCCGGCGGCACGGTTCCTCTTCGCAAACGAGGTGCCGGACGGCATCGAGGTCGTGGACGAGGTGGAGCCTCCCGCGAGTGACGCACCCGCAATCATCGACCAGACGCCGGAAGAGGCACCAGTCGCAAAGGCAGCAGGGCAGGAGCCCGCAGCCGAGACATCTCCGCAGGAGCGGCCTGTCGCGCGAGTGGTAGCACTCCGAGGGCGTGCCCAGAAGTTCGATACGAAAGGGTAGCAACCATGAACAGCGTTGAGCTCTTCAACCAGATCAGGGCGCTCCAGGCAGAGCAGGCCGCTGTGCCGACGGATGCCGAGGACCGTTCTGAGCGCATCTTCCGGCTCGACGGCCGCATCGAGGAGATGCAGAACCGGCTCCAGTCCGTGCTCGCGGACGAGCAGCGCGCGCGTGACGAGTTCGTGCCCTCCACGCCGTCCAAGCCGAAGTCGCTCGCCGAGATGGCGTTCGGCCCCCGCGCGCAGTTCAAGGGCATCCAGCCCGGCTTCCGTGGCGCGATCACGGTCCCGGCGCGCCCGGATGTCGTCGACCCGACCATCCCGGCGTTCGCTGACGTGCCGCGTGGCTTCATCGACACGCTGCAGCAGTCGCCGACCGAAGCGGGCGTGACCTATCTGCGCCGCGGCGCGAAGGTGAACGCGGCCGCGCAGTGGTCGACCGGCGACAAGCCCGAGTCCAGCTACGTCTGGACCGAGCACTCCGCGCCGCTCACCTGGATCGCGCATCACGCGCCGATCAGCAAGACGCAGGCGAGCGACTGGGGTCAGCTCGATTCCATCATCCGCGGCGAGATGATGCTCGGCCTGACGCAGAAGAAGTCGACCGAGGCCATCGTCGGCTCCAACGCTGCGGGCATCACCGGCATCACGAACACCGTGGGCCTCCAGACCCACACGATCGCTTCTGGCGACAACGCCTACGATGCCATCCGCCGGATGGTCACGAAGGTGTACCTGGGTAGCGGCTTCCGCCCCACCCACGTCGCCGTCGCCCCGCAGGTCAACGAGGCACTCGACCTGCTCAAGGACGAGAACAAGGCGTACCTCCAGGTCAAGGTCGCCGGGAAGGTCTGGAGCCTCGAGGTCGTCGAGGACCTCGGCCTGGCCGTCCACGACGCCGTTGCGGGCGAGACCCACTACGGCATGATCGTGTACGCCTCGGTGGGCGCCACCTGGTACACGAAGGAGACGGACAACGTGGAGATCGGCCTTGTCGATGACCAGTTCATCAACAACGCCTACACCCTCCTGGCTGAGGGCCGCCACGCCTTCGCCGTCCGCTTCCCGGACGCGTTCTGCTACTGCGAGGACGCCATCCCCGCCGTCGCTGACGCCTCCTAGCCGCGACTGATCAGGCAGCATGACAAGAGCGGCCCCGGACTGTGTGAGCAGCCGGGGCCGCTCCGCGAAGGGAGGCAGGCGTGGAGCTATCCATCTCAGTGATGATGCACCCAAGCAGGCGGGAGTTCTTGCCGTACCTCACCGAGCGCCTGGGGCCTGTTCCGGTTGCGTTCGACCGTGGCCTCGGCGTGTGGGACACCTGCCGCCGCGCGTGGGAGTGCGCGACCGGAGACTGGCATCTGGTCATCCAGGACGATGCGCTCATCTGCCACGGGTTTCGCCAGCGCATCATGCCGCTGCTCACCGACCGCTGCGCCTACTCGCTCTACTTCGGGTGGCGCGCCAGGTTCGAGGCAGTGGCACCGGGCTACCTGGCGGCTGGCGGGGTCACGCTGCCGAACCTGCACTGGGGGCTGGCCGTGTGCCTGCCGCGCGAGCTCATCAAGCCAATGCTCGAGTTCGGCGAGGCGTCCGCGCTCGATCCGAAGCTCGACGACACGCGCATCAGCCGGTTCCTCCGCTCCGTTAACGTCCCGGTGCGCTACCCGCTCCCCTCGCTCGTCGACCACAGGCTCACGACCTCGCTCGTGACCGGCAGCGCCGAGGCGTGCCGGCGCGCGATCTACTTCGCCGGGGAGTAGCCGTGGATGCCGTCTACATCTGCCGCGAGGGGCCGAACGAGGAGCTCCGGTATTCGCTCCGGTCGCTCGTCAACATCGAGCACGATCGCGTGTGGGTGTTCGGCGGCGCGCCCGCGTGGTATTGCGGTCAGTTCGTGCCGGTGCCACAGGCCGGTGTGAAGCAGGAGAACGCGAAGATGAACCTGCTCGCGGCGTGCCTCCACCCACGCGTGAGCGACCCGTTCCTGCTCATGAACGACGACTTTTACATCATCGCGCCGACTGAGCCCGCGCTCTACGACCGTGGCCCCACGACGGGTGTGATAGCGCAGTACGAGCGCATAGCCCCAGGGGGCAGCTACCTCGAGTACCTCAAGCTGACGGATGCACTTCTCTGCGCTGATGGTCACGTCGACTCGCTGTCCTACGAGCTCCACGTCCCGATGCCGATCGACAAGGACGTCATGCGCGACGTTGTCATGCGCATCCTCGCTGACGGGCGCATGCCGCTCAACCATCGCACCATGTACGGCGCGCTGGCCGGGCTTCCGTCCACGACGATGCGCGACCCGAAGGTGTACGGCCCAGAAGACCTGCCGCCGGAAGGCGCGTACCTGTCGTCGTCTGATGCGACATTCCGGCTCGTGCTGCCGCTGCTAGAGCGGCTATTCCCCGACCCAAGCCCATACGAGGCGCCAGACATGGCTGCCGTGATCAAACAGGAGGATGGACCCATGTATGTGTCCCCATCCCGAATCACCCGCAAGGGCGTGCTCATCGCGTACGCAGGCGAGGTCATGACCGAACGCGAGGCCAGGCGCCGCGGCCTCGAGGTCGAAGCACCTGAGCCTGTGTCCGAACCAGTCCAGGCACCCGAGCCCGTAGGCAAGCCAGAGCCCGCTGCGAAGCCGAAGCGAGCCCGCAAGCGTTCAGTGACGAGGGCCGCAAAGTAAGGCCGGAAGGAGGCGTCATGGCTGAAGGCACCATCACACCGGTAGTCCCGACCGACGACGGCCACTACTTCACCGTCACGGAGCTCAAGGCGTTCGACAGCGCGGCGCAGGGCTACACCGACGGTGACATCGCCACCGCTCGCGCGTGGGCCGAGCAGCGGTTCGAGAATGCTGCCGAATGCGCGTGGGTCGAGCGCACGTTCACCGCTTCCCTCGTCGGCGACGGATCACCGATGCTCGAGCTACCGCACATGGACATCCGCAGCGTCAGTGCCGCGAGCATCGACGGCACGCCCATCGACGTGGCCGGGCTCAAGGTGTTCCCGTACGGCATGGTGAAGCGCAGCGCTTACTGGCCCGCAGACGGCATCGTCTCGATCACCTACACCTACGGCAAGACGGAGATCCCCGAGCCGGTGAAGGTGGCTGTGATGATGCTCGCCGGTCACCGCCTCCTGCCGCAGAACCTGCGCGGCAACGCGACCAGCGAGTCCACCGACGTGGGCTTCATCCGCATCGCCCACGCCACTCCCGGCGGCAAGACGGGGCTCCTCGAGGTGGATGCGGTGGCGGCCGACTACGGCCACACGGTGGTGAGGGTCGGATGATGACCGCGCTGTTCGCCGCCCAAGACGCGCTCCACGCCGCCATCTCCGCGCAGTCGCCAGGATGCCGCGTGAGCCTCGGCGCTCCCGTTCCCCTGCCCGTGCCCGAGGAGGGCATCTGGGTGGGCGTAGGCGGGCGCGTGGATGCTGACGACTACATGACCGGAGCCTGTTCGCGCTCCGAGTCCATCGAGCTCCTTGTGCGCATGTGGGCAGAGAAGCGCGGCGGTACCGCCAAGACGGCACGCGACCGCGCAGCCGTGTTCCTGGCCGCCGTGGAAGCCGCGCTGGCCGCTGACCGCACGCTCGGGAACCTGTGCGACTTCGCGGCCGTGACAGCCATTCAGGCCGAGGACGAGGGCGTGGAGGACAAGTCCGTCTGGTACGGCATCGAGGCCACCGTGACCGTCGACGCGACGGTCGCATGAGTGACGGAGGACGCAGCATGACAGGCATGAAGACGTACACGATCTCAGAGGCCGTTCGGGTGAGTCATGGCGACATCGCCTATGAGTACGAACCCGGCGCGGTCAAAGCAGCAGACGCGGCAGAGGTTCGCGTGCTGGAAGGGCTCGTCCGCAAGGGCATCGCCAAGCGCGGCGCCTCGAAGCCGAAGGAGTAAGGCATGGCAACGCCAAACGCAGGCAGTATCCGATTCGGCATCGCGTCGCAGGCAGCAGCCGGCACGATCGCCGCCAACCCCGCGTACCTGTTCGGGGTCGAAAGTGGCGACATCCCGGCCAACCCCGGCTACGACGATGCGCCGCTCACCAGCGGTACCGCCACCAAGAGCAACCGCGAGCTGCGGCGTCTTGAGTGGCCGTTCGAGTTCACGACCAACGCGTACCTCGGATCGGTAGGCACCATCCTCAAGCACGCGCTCGGCAAGTGCACCACCACCGGCGCATCCCCGACCTTCACGCACGTGTTCGAGCACCTGCGCCCGCTCCCTGCTGGCATGTCGGTGTTCAAGGAATACGCTGACGGCGGCGACATCCACGCGGTGCGCGACGGCAAGAGCGCCAGCACGCGCCTGTCGTGGGAAGAGAACGCGCCGCTGAAGGTGGGGGTCTCCGGGATGGGCACCGTCTACTCGTCTCCTTCCTCGCTCACCGCAGGCACCGACGAGACTGGCACGCTCACCTACTTCCGTCCGGTCGGCGGCACGTTCAAGGTGGACATCGACGGCACCAGCGTAGCGGCTCGCTGCACGAAGGGCGGCTTCGTAGAGCTCACAAACGCGATCAGCGGAGACTTCTGCTCCGGCGCGGTCGAGGCATCGAGCATCTCCGACAACGCACACGACGCCTCATGCGGGATGACCGTCAAGGCCGACGTGGCTGAGTGGGAGTCCATCGTTGCAGCCATCCAGTCAGGCGCCGACCTGTACGGGTCGGTCGAGTGGGTGTTCAAGAGCGGCACCTACACACTCAAGGTCGAGGCCAAGCGCGTCGGGTTCCTGCCGTACGCCATGCCCGCGGCCGCCAGTGGTGAAGAGATCGAGGCCGAGCTCGGCGGCATCTGCTACACCCCAACCGGATGGGAAGGCCCCGTCAAGATCACGCTGACGAACAACGTGGCGGCGTACTAGCAACGACCCAGGGAGGAACCGAGGATGGCACTCAAGCGCACGCGGTTCACGTTTGCGACCGATGACCTCGAGCAGACGGTCACCATCACGCAGGCCGACCGAATCAACCTCAACCGCATGCTGACCGCAGAGGGCCTCGCTTTCGATGATGTCAGCGTGTCGGAGTACGAGACCCGCCTGGCGTTCATCGCCGGTACGCGAGCGGGACTTGTCGCCGAGCCTGACTTCATGGCGTGGGCCGAGACTGTTGAGGCCGTCGAGCAAGTGCCAGACGCGCCTGTGAGCCCGGGGGAAGCTGGAGCGACGCCCGCATCGTAGCGCGCGTCGCTCTCGAGAGTCAGCAGCCTATTGGCCATCTCTGCGATGCACTTGGCGTAGATCGATGCTGGCCAGAGCTATTCGAGGCGATACGCATCCTCATGTCCGAGGATGCCGAGGCCATCGAGCAGGCACGCGAGCAGGCCGACCGTAAACGCCGCCAGCAGGAAGCCGTTGCCGAAGCCAAGCGCCGCTACGGGTGACGCACGCCCCACCATAGCCGCAGGCCGATTGAGCAGGAGGAAGGCGTGCGGGCTACTAACCATGGCACTGGCATCACCATCACCGGCATGTCCGAAACGGTGCTGCACCTCAAGGGCTTTCACCGCGACATCTACGACGTGCTCAACAAGCAGGCGCGCGAGATCATGGACCGCACTCGCGCGACAGCCAAGGGGAGATACCCCGGCGGCTCGTGGTCCATCAGCTTCGGGTCGAACCGTTGGCCATCCGGCCAGATATCCACGACTGGCGGCTCATCGCGCGGCTACAAGCGATGGGCCGATGCGCCTGGCGGCGTCAAGGCCTCCATCTTCGACACTATGGGCCGCAGGAGCGGCGGCAAGACACCGCAGGCACGTGCCACCATCGCCTCGCTCAATGACCGCTACGGCGCTCCGCAGCGGTTCCTCTGGCCCGCGTGGATGGCGAACCGCCGCGCGTCCATGCAGGACCTCGAGCGCGCGTTCCGGGACGCCGAGCGCGAGCTCGAGTCGAAGCTGAACGGGGTGTAGCCGCATGGCCGTCAAGGTACGTATCCAGACCGAAGCAGATGTCGCCGCGCTCGATCGCTACCAGAAGGAGCTCGACGAGACGCGCAAGAAGCTGATCGCGAGCGGAAAGCCGCTCGACGAGTTCACCAAGGAGATGCGCAAGCTGGACAGCCAGCAGCGCGCGCTCAACAAGCTCACACCGCAGACCACGTCACACTTCGGCAAGCTGAAGGACATGTTCGGCGGGTTCGTCATCACTGGCGGCGACGTGGTCAACGCCACTCGCGCTGTCATTGGCGCGATGTGGGACACCGTCCAGACCGCGTCATCGCTCACCGAGGCACAGAACAAGGTAGGCCAAGTCTTCAACGACTCGCTCCCGGCCGTCCGTGCGTTCGGTGAACGGGCCGCCGAGAGCATCGGCATGAGCGAGCGTGCTGCGCTGTCCGCGACGGGCACCTACGGCAACCTCTTCCGCGCGTTCGGCATCGGCGAGAAGAAGGCCGCTGACATGTCGATGGAGCTCGTACAACTTGCCGCCGATCTTGCCAGCTTCAACGACACCAGCATCGACGATGCGCTCGAGGCGCTGCGCTCCGGCATCTCCGGCGAGACCGAGCCGCTCAAGCGGTACGGCGTCGCGCTCAACGACGCGCGCATGAAGCAAGAGGCCCTGAACATGGGCATCTACGATGGCGTCGGCATCCTGTCCGCGAACGAGAAGGCGCAGGCAGCGTACGCGGTCATCATGAAGGACACCGCGATCGCGCAGGGTGACTTCGCCCGGAACAGCGATGAGCTCGCCAACTCGCTCCGTACCACCGAGGGCGCGTGGGAGGACCTCAAGGCGGCATGGGGGACTGGGTTCACAGACGAAAGCGCCGGTGGCGTGAGTGCCCTCAACGATGTTCTTATCACCCTCACCCCGGTAGCGGAGGATGCTGCGGGAGGGATAAGCTCGGTCATCGCTAGTGCGCACAATCTTGGCGCCGTCCTTGCCGCATCGTTCTCATCTGACGACGATCTGACGGCTCTCCTGTATGCGTACTACGAGGGCGGCCACGACGCGACTATGTCACTCATCGAGTTCAAGGACGTGGTGGCCCAGGCGAAGGATACACAGCAGGGGTACGCGGACAACCTCCGCAACAGCGCGATTCCGCAGATCTACGACTGCAGAGACGCTACCGACGACCTCACCTCTGCCACTGAGGACATGACCGACGCAGACGGGAACGCGATCCAGTCGAAGAAAGAGCTGGCACGAGCGATGGACGGGACGTTCGTCGAGGCAACGTCGGTCGAGGCGCTTACGAGAAAGGTAGCTGAGGCGACCAATGACTCCGCGCAGGCGGACATAGCTGCGAAAGAGGCGCTGGAAGACTACAGCAGTGCCGTGAAGGAGCATGGCGAGGAAAGCGATGAGGCCAAGAAAGCCAAGCTCAGGCTAGAGGATGCAGAGCGTAGAGCAGCGGACGCCGCCGCTGACGCGAGGGTAGCGCAGGACAAGCTCACTACCGCCACAGACGAAGCGGCGCAGGCCGCACGCGACGCCGCTGCGGCTGCGAGCTCGATGCCGGGAGTAGACCAAGCCAAGGCCGACGGGTGGCTGTCGTTCTATCAGCGTCTCGGCGACAAGGCGGCGTACGCGCGTACTCAGCTCGCCTTGACTCGTGAGGCGATGAAGGTGCCGCAGGCACCATCACGACCGACGTACGAGTACATACTTCCGAAAGGCGCGGGTGGCGTAGTCACGCAGGCAGAGGTGACGCTGCTCGGCGAGCGCGGCCACACGGAGTACGTCATCACCACAGAGCCAGCGTACCGCTCCCGCTCGCTCGACCTGTACGAGCAGCTTGGCGACCGCCTGGGCGTGTCGTCATCCAGCGTCACCATCGCCCCCGGCGCGGTGCAGATCAGCGTCAGCGGCTCGAGCGCGTCCCCGACCGCTATCGCCGCCGAGGTCGAGGCCGCACTCCGGCGCATCGTCCGCAGCAGTCAACTCATGGGAGCGTGACGCATGGCACTCGATTCCCCATACTACCTTGCAGTCGGAACGCTCGTCATCGAGGACGGCACTGACTCCGGTCCCTACCACCCGGCAGGCATATGGCTCCCGGCGCCAGCCCCTGACGGCGTTGGCGGCCACCTGCCTGCCGTGCGTCGCTTCCGCGTGAAAGTGACCGGCACCTCGACCGCGGCTCTCACCGCGAACACCGCTGCGCTCCAGCAGGCATGCGTCCGTGACGAGACTCTATACTTCCGCGCGTCCGGATCGGGCGACATCCTCTCCTGCCGGATCCGTGAAGCATCGGTCGTCGAGGACGAGGTCGACCTGCTGGGCGCGCTGTCGTTCGAGCGGTACGTCACCCTCACCCTCACAACCGACCCCTACTGGCTCGCTCCGTGGGGCTCGTGGGT
>CAZSUO010000059.1:0-10899 GCA_964610065.1 uncultured Coriobacteriaceae bacterium
GCCATCTCATGGATCGCCTCGAACGCCTCAGGCATGTCGAGCACCGCGAACGCGACGAAGATGCAGAACCCGAGCGAGTCGAGCATCGCTGTGGCGATCTGCAACCCCTGCGAGAGCGCCGCCTGGCCCTCCGGCTTGAGCGGGTCGACGGTGCCGCCCACCGCGAGCACGTTGGACGTGATCGTGTAGCCGGCGGTGTGGTCGGCGCCCTGCGTGGAGGTCGCATACGTGACGCCGATGCCCTGGATCGGGCGCGGGTCGTAGGCCGGCAGGCCCTGGTGCTTCACGACCGGGATGTTCTTCACGCCGAAGTGGAGACCGGTGGCCTCGGCACCATCGCCGAAGACCTTGCCCAGGTCGGTGCCGCGACCGATCTCATCGAGCACCGCCATCGCAGCGGCACCATCGCCGAACGCGATCTTGCCCGATGCCATGTAGACGGCGATCATGACGCCGGCCTCGATGGTGTCGATGCCGATGTCGCCGCACTTGCGGTCAAGTGCCGCCACGGTATCCATGTCATCGATCCCGCAATCAGCACCGAGCGACCACGCGCTCTCGTACTCCGGGCCCTTGGTCATGTAGTGGCCGTCTTTGTCCACGTAGTAGCGCGAGCACTGGATCACGCATCCGGCGTGGCAGCCGTGCTTGACGTTGCCGCCGCGCTCCACGGTGATCTCCCGCATCGTCTCGCCGCTGATGCCGTCCACACCCTCGAACTGCCCGCTCGAGAAGTTGCGGGTGGGATAGCCGCCAGCCTCGTTGATGATGTTCGCGAGCACGTTCGTGCCAAAGGTGGGCAGCGCCTGGCTGGTGACCGCGTGCGTGGTGAGCGCGCCGGAGAACTTGCGCACCGCCGCGATGAACGCGTCCTTGTCGGCGTGCTCCTTACCCTTGAGCCCCTCCTCGAAGATCGCGATCAGCTTGATGCCCTTGGTTCCCATGACGGCGCCGAGACCACCACGTCCCGCGAAGCGATTCGGGTAGCCGTGCGGATCGGTGATCGCAATGCCGGCCGACTTCATGCCCATCTCACCGGCCGGGCCGTTGACGATGAACGAGACCTTGTCGCTGTACCGGTGCTCGGCCGCCTCGATGCCCTTGGCCACGGCAACCGTCTCATATGTGCCGAGGCCCTTCAGGTCGTGGCGCGGCACCAGGTCGATGGTGCCATCGGGGAACAACCGGAGCGCGTAGGCGACGGTCTTGTCGGCCGGTACGCCCTCGATGATGATCGCCGCGACGCCCATCTTGCCGAGCGCATGGGCGGCGGTGCCGCCCGAGTTCGACTCTTTGAGGCCGCCCGTGAGCGGGCTCTTGGCGCCGATCGAGAGGCGCCCGCCGTTCGGGGCGCTCGTGCCGCCGAGGAGGCCGGGTGCGATGACCAGCTTGTTATCCGGTCCCATCGGATCGGCGTCGGCCGGGACCTCTGTGAACACGATCGCCGAGGTCAGCGCCCTTCCGCCGTACCGCGCCCACTTCTCCGGCAGGGGCTCCCTGCTGATCGTGAGCGTGGACATGTCTACCCTCAAGATCTCACGCATATGCCGCTCCCTTCAGTCATCCGATTCCTCCGCTCACTGGCCGGAAAGTGGAGGCTCGGCCGTACTTCTATGCACTTCATGCCCTTGTTCCATGCAGTCACGACGACGTATCGACGGACGGCTCGCCCTCCTTTCCTGCCGCGTACAGGCCGAGGAAGAACCGGTGTGGCCCGGGAGTCCCCTCTGGCACGAACGCGACCCGGTCTCCCGGCATCAGGCGATGACCGAGTGGGCGCACGGTCCGGTTGCAGAACACGCCTTCGATCATCGAAAGTGGCAGGTCAAGCATGGTAGCGAGCTCCACGCCGGTCACGCCCTCGGAGGGCAGATCGACCTCGAGCACCGTCGGCCCGCCGCGCTCCTTCTGCAGCGCGTAGAGCGCGCCGAACAACCGTACAGTCACCGGGGTATCACCCATCGCACACCTCCTGTACCAGGCTCATACCCGTACCGATTCGCGTTTTGACCGTTCGGCCGCTATACTTCACAGAACGCAGCGCCCGGGACCGGGCGCCATAACCAAGACTCGGTCGTCCTTCGCTTTCCTCGTGAACTGTCAGGACTACTGCGTCTGCCCGCAGTGCGACCTGATATGGCGCACGAGGAAGGAGTCCTACTTGAGTTTCGACAATCTGGGTCTTTCGCCACGCCTTCTCGAGGCCGTGGCCTCCATGGGCTATACCAGCCCGACCCCCATCCAGCGTGACGCCATCCCGATGGTGCTCGAAGGCCGCGACGTCGTGGGCTGCGCACAGACCGGCACCGGTAAGACGGCGGCGTTCGTGCTCCCGCTCATGCAGCGCATCCCCGCCAAGCCCGGCGGACCGCGCGCGCTCGTTGTCACGCCCACGCGTGAGCTCGCCGGTCAGATCGAAGAGGTCGCCCTCCAGGTGGCCAAGCACACCAAGCACCGCGTGGCCGTGGTCTACGGCGGCGTGGGCTACGAGCCGCAGAACAAGGCGCTCAAGCGCGGGGTGGATGTGCTCGTCGCCACTCCCGGCCGCCTGCTCGACCTGATGGAGCGCAAGGTCGCCAACCTCTCCAACGTGGAGGTTCTCGTCCTCGACGAGGCCGACCGCATGCTCGACATGGGCTTCTGGCCGCAGGTGCGCAAGATCATCCAGGCCATTCCCGCCGAGCGGCAGAACCTGCTGTTCTCGGCCACGATGTCTTCCGACGTGATGCGCATCGTGAGCTCGACGCTGCACGATCCGGTGCGGGTCGAGGTGGCCCCCGCCAACACGCCGATCGAGCTCATCGAGCAGCGTGTGTATCCCGTCGGCGGTCAGCAGAAGGCGCAGCTTCTCGTGCACCTCATCAAGGAAGACGACATCGACCGCGTGATCGTGTTCACGCGGACCAAGCACCGCGCCGACCGCGTGGCCAAGGTACTGCACCAGAACGGCATCAAGAGCGCCGCGATCCACGGCGACCGCTCGCAGTCGCAGCGCCAGAGCGCGCTCGACAACCTCAAGAGCGGCCGGTGCCGGGTGCTCGTGGCCACCGACGTGGTGGCGCGCGGCATCGATATCGACGACGTGAGCCACGTGGTGAACTACGACCTGCCGAACTCCCCCGAGGACTACGTGCACCGCATCGGCCGCACGGCCCGTGCGGGCAAGACGGGCACGGCGTTCACGCTGCTCGCTCCGGAGGAGCACGAGTCGTTCCGCGACATCGAGGTGAAGATCGGCGCCGTGCTCAACACGCACGACGCCGAGGGCTTCGACTACTCGCAGCAGCGGCTGGTCCCCAGCGCCGAACGCACGGCGACCCGCTCCGTGCGGACGGTCTACAGCTCGAGCCGCGGCAAGGGACGTCGTCGGCGATAAGCAGGGCGACTGACCACCCGGATACACGACGGGGGCCCCAAGGGCCCCCGTTTTGCGTGACAGAGTGGAACGCCTCGGCTAGGAGGTCATCTCCCGCACGGCGCTGGCAAGCGCGTCAGGACCTGACGCCTTCATGACCTTGCGCGAGCCGGACGGCAGCGCGATCTCGTCGGGGCGACCGGTGAGCACCACGATCGGCACCTTCGTGACCCTGCGGACGTCGTGCACCGTGTGGTCGCCGCCCAGACCGTACCCGCAGATCACGGCGGTGTACTGGATCGAGTTGAGATCCGATTCGGCGGCGGCGAACGACGTCTTGATGTCGACCGTGGAACCGGAGAAGTGCGTCCGCAGTGTGCTCGCGGTCAGCGTGGCGAAGACCTGCGAGTCCTCGATCACGAGGAACCTGTGCGATTGGCCAGCCGACCGATCCGCGTAGTCACCGGTCGAGCCATCGGGCAACAGCCCGTGGGGCACCGGGCGGCCGGTGGAGAGGTATGCGTAGAGGGCGCACTGCTCCCCCTCGGTCCCCTCGCACTGTGGCAGGACGTGCGGATAGCGGACACGCTTGATGACACTCGAACGAAGCGCCTGGTGCAGCTCACAGGATTCGGATACCGGGCAGGGCATACCGCGACTCCTCTTTGCCGGGGGCATGTGCAGGTGCAGGTGCAGGTGCGACGACCATACCATAGGCTATGTGGGCACCTGGAACCGTGAGCCGCATCACACTTCCTCGCCCGCGTCACCGGGGGCGACCGACGCGCCACACGCCGATCTCGGCGGACACCGTTACGTCGGTCCGATCACCGATTCCTTCGGCCGCCGCTCGAACGTTCTGCGCCGAGGCGTGCCATGCGCTCGGTCCCATCAGCGCCAGCGAGATCATCTCCTCCGCGGACAACACCGCCCGGTACTCGCACAGCTCCAGACGCTCCCGCACGAAGACGGCGCCGACCGTGCGTTCGAGACGGGCGCCCTTGTCGGGGTCGATCGTGAGCATGCCGAGCGGGCCAACGATCTCGCCGAGATGCCGTGGCGTGGGCGTGACTACCACGAGCGCACCACCGGGCACGAGTGCGCGTGCCGTCTCGGCGACGTTTCGGGGCGCGAACACGCTCATCACCGCCGCGGCGACACCGTCCCGCACGGGCAGCTGGCTCCAAACGTCGCAGACCACGGCACCCGCATCGGGATGTGCACGCGCCGCATGACGCGCCGCGTGCTTTGAGATGTCCAGAGCGATACCGACGCGGCCCGGGGCCGCCCGGAGCACGGCCGCGAGGTAGTCGCCCGTCCCCGCACCGGCGTCGACGACACAACCAGGCACGTCCGCGATCGCATCAGCCGTGACGGCGGCCACCCGTTCCATCAGATCGCGGTAGTGACCGGAGGCGAGGAAGCTCCTCCTGGACTCGACCATGTCGCGCGTATCGGCGGTACCCGCCTCCGCTCCGCCGGGAAGCAGGTTCACGTAGCCCTGGCGCGCGATATCGAAGCAGTGGCCCTGCGCGCAGACGAGTGAGCCGACCGGCGGGGCGAACACAGCGGCGCACACCGGGCAGCGGAGCATCTCATACCATGCGGACACCGGAATACCTCCCGTTCTTCGTGTCGGCCGCTATCGTACCCCGCGGCAGCCGGGATCCGGAGCCGTACAATGGTGTCCTGCCGAAGGAGAGGACGACTATGCCCGAGCGTGTCCGAAGCGCCCAGAACATCAGCCGCATGTGCATGGTGTGCGGTGTTGAGAACCCGGCGGGGCTGCACGCCCGCTTCTACGAGCTCGACACCGGTGAGCTTGCCGGCGTGTTCACTCCGCGTGAGGAGCACCAGGGCTACCCCGGCAGGCTCCATGGCGGTATCGCGTCCACCATCCTGGACGAGGCCATCGGGCGCGCCATCAACATCACCGACGCCGACGCCTGGGGCGTGACGATCGAACTCACGGTTCGCTACCGCAAGCCGGTGCCCCTTGGCAGCGAGATCATCGCCCATGCGCGCATCACCAAAGACTCCGGCCGGATCTTCGAGGGCAGCGGAGAGATCCGCCTCGAGGACGGGAGTGTGGCGGTGGAGGCGCGGGGTCGATACCTCAGACTGCCGATAGATAGGATCGCCGACGGCGACTTCGAGAGTGAGTGGTTCGCCGACGAAGGACCGCTCCCGGATACGATCGCGTAGGCGCGAACGTGCGAAGGGCCGCTCCCGTATGGGAACGGCCCTTCTTCTCAGCGCCCTGGGCGGTCGCTAGGCCTTCGGCTGCCACTTGCAGCGCACCGGCGACTCGATGGCGCCGGTCTTCTTGAGCGAGTCCATCGCCTTGTCGACGACCTTGCGGTCGAGACCGGTCATCTCGGCGAGCTTGCCCGCCGCAACCGGCTCGCCTGCCGCCTTCATGGCCTCGAGGACCTGATCGATCGCTTCCATACGTGACTCCTTGCGTGTCAGTGGTGTGCTTAGGGCTTCCAGACTTCCCACACATGACCGGTGAGGTCATCGCTGGGGGTAAGCGTGGGATCGCCGGGCTGCCAACCGGAGGGCATGACCTCGCCGGTGGCCTGCTGATGCTGGTACGCCTTGATCTGGCGGATGAGCTCATCGGGGTTCCGGCCCACCGGAGGAGTGAGGACCTCCATCGCCTGGATGACACCGTTGGGGTCGATGAGGAAACGGCCACGTACGTCGACCGCACCGTTGTAGACGTCGTACAGCTCGCCGATCTTGCCGCCCGCATCGGACAGCATCGGGAACGGAACACCACCATCGACCATCTTGGAGAGCTCGGTCTCCTGCCACACCTTGTGCGAGTGGACACTGTCTACGCTGAAGGACAGTACCTCAACGCCCAGCTCCTGCAGTTCCGGGTACTTCTTGGCGACCGCCGAGAGTTCGGTCGGTCAAACGAACGTGAAGTCGCCCGGATAGAAGCACAGGACGACCCACTTACCGCGGTAGTCGGAGAGCTTGAACTTGCCGAACTTGCCGTCCAGCAGTCCGCTGGCCTCAAAGTCCGGAGCCTCTTTCCCTACGAGGATACTCATGCACACCACTCCTCTTCATCCGTTGCCGCCCAAAGCGGCATAGCTACTGGGACCCTATATCCACCGGCGGGCTGCCCCGCCGGACGGTACCTTCATCCGCGCCGGTTCCCCGACGCGCACTTCGCGCACAGGCCCTTGACCTCGAGGCGCACCGAGGTCACCTCGGCCACACCGTCGAGTTTCGCGGGCACCGCGTGCTGAACGAGCGCCTGCGCGCCGAGGTCGATGATCGTGCCGCAACCCGTACATACGAAGTGGTTATGCGAGGAGACATCGGGGTCGAACCGTGCCGCCCCGGGGGCGGCGATACGCTCCACGAGCCCGCGAGAGACGAGCGTGGAGAGCGTGCGGTACACGGTGTCTCGCGAGATCGTGGGAACCCGCTCCCGGACCGCCGTGTAAAGCTCATCGGCGTCCGGATGATGCCGCGCCGCGGCAAGCTCCTTGATCACCTCGAGCCGCTGGTGCGTCATGCGCAGACCGTCGGCCTTGAGAGCCTCGGCGAACAACCGCTCACGTTCGTGTATGCCGGTCATCTCGCGATCCATCGCTCATCCTTCTTGCTGTTTCATCCTATTTAGGATTCTAACGCAATAAGCCACTACACGCCAGGCCCTTTCCGCTGCCGGTGCAGCGCCGCGTCAAAGCGTCCCGAATCCATAGCCTTGCGCACGGAGCCCCGCGATCGCGTCGTCGAGCGCCTGCGTATCGCTGGAGGAGACGCCATGCAGCAGATAGATCGCGCCGGGGTGGCTCCCGCCGAGGATGCGCTCCACCGTGACGTCCACGGGTGGCTGGTCGTCCACGATCCAGTCGCGATGGGCGAACCCCCAGAACACACTCTCGTAGCCGAGCTGCTGTGTGAGCCAGAGCGAGCGAGCGCTGTACTCGCCCATCGGCGGACGCATCACTCGCGCCATCTCCCGCCCCGTTGCCTCCCGGTATAGCTGCGCGGTCTCCTCCAGCTCGACCTCGAACGCAGCGCGATCATCCACGAGCCCCGGCAGGGATGGATGGTTCAGGGTGTGGTTACCCACCACGTGCCCTTCCTCGGCGGTGCGACGCACGAGCTCGGGGTTGTTCTTCACGTACGCGCCGGTCACGAAGAACGTCGCCTTCACCCCGTTGCGCGCGAGGGCGTCCAGGATCGCGGGCGTGTTGCCGTTCTCGTAACCCTGATCGAACGTGAGGTATACGAGACCCGTGTCGGGACCGGTGAACCGCCCGCCATACTGCTCCAGAAGCTGCTGCGCGTCAGCGGGCACACCCGGCACGCGATGCTCGCTGTTAGGCGTGTAGTACCAGGAGCGCTTCGTGTTATCGGCGGGTTCGGGCAGGAGCGGGCGCGTGGGCTCGATGGGAGCGGGCGCGGTGGGTATCACCGAGGGCGCGGGGGCGATGGTGGGCTCCTCCGCGGGAGGCAGCGGATCGGGGCCCGGGCCCGGAGACCACGCCGGCAGTGCGCAGGCTCCAAGCAGCGGCGCCACACACAGGAGCAGCACGATGAGAACCCAGAGACGGGCGTTGGTGCAACCGAGCGCCGCTCGCCGCGACCTTGCCACGCCACTCACCTCCGAATGAGGGACCGCTCTACCACACGAAGCACGCGCCGACACGCGGATTATTCCCGCCGCGCCGCGGTGACCACACGAACAAAGCGGGCCGTCACCGGGATGATGACGGCCCGCGGATGATGCTGTAGGTGCGCTACTGCAAGGCCGCCCGCGCGGCGCTCTCAACCGACGACGAGACCGCGCCGACCCCACCGAAGATGTGGAGCGTCTGCACCGAGGCCTTGTTGGCGATGAGCTTGAGCCTGGCCTCGTCGGACAGCGAGTCGGGCCGCGTGAGGAGCATGACCGAATCGCCGCGACCGAGCATCGCACCACCAGAGAGTGCGTCGGGGAAGCTCATCCCCGTTGCGAGGCCCACGCCGTCCCATCGCATGCCGCGATCGGCGCCGAGTTGCGCCACCATCGCGGCCGTGTCGTAACGCGTCAGACCTCCCGTGCGCTGCACGTTGGCCCACCCGAGCCCGTTCCTGAGCGCCGTCTCCACGGATGCCGGCACCGCGCCCGTGCCACCGAGGATGACTGCCCGTGTAGCCGCCGCCGGGACGCTCACCGCCCCCGTGCTGGGGTTGGCAAGCACGATCGGCCAGCCGAGTGATGCCGCGACCGGAGCGGCGCCGGCCGCGTCAGGGAAGTCCCGCCCTGTGGCCACGAAGACATCGCCGGTGTATGACCCGCCAAGCAGGCCGATCACCTCGGCCGCGACCAGGCTTGCGGTCTCGTAGCGGCTCGCTCCCCCGATCCTGATGACCTCCACACCGAGTGACTGGAGCGATGACACCACAGCACCGGATACCGCGCCGGTACCGCCCAGGATGTACGCGGTGTCCGCCCCCAGACGCTCCACCTCTGACGTCACCTCGGCGGGCAGTGCGTGTGGGAGCGTGAGCAACAGCGGGCCGTCCACAGCACCCGCGAGCGCGCTGCCACCGAGTGCATCGGGCCAGTCCTCGCCGGTCGCGATCACCACGGCCGAAGCGCCGTCAGGGAAGCCACGCTTCGACGCCTCGACGCTTGTCTGGTACCGGCTCGCACCCGAGACGCGGATGGTTTCCACCCCGGGAGCAACCTCGCTGATCGTGAAGCTGACTGTTCGCATGGCGGCGTTGCCCGCCGCATCAGACGCCGTAGCGACCAGGGTGTGCACCCCGAGCGCACTTACGGCATCTCGGCTGGTGAACGGTTGACCGTCGAGCGTGAGGGAGGACGTCGTGTGGCCGCTGAAGGTCACAACGGGGTAGACCGTGGCCGTGTACGTCCCCCCGTGGACAACACCGGATACCGCGATAGAAGGGGCGATGGAGTCGACCGTGATCGAGTCCTGACACACCAGACTGGATACCCCGTTGGTGTACTCGGCCTCATACGTCCACACACCGTCGGCACCCACGGTGACTCCGAGCGATGCCGCGTACGGACTCCAGGTCGTCCAGCTCCCCCATGTCACGCCGCCGTTCGTGCTCGCCCGGACCCGCATCTGCGTGGCGCCCGCCACAGTGGAGTTCAGAGTGAGGCTGCGCGTTGTGGAGTACGTGGCGCCGTTGTTGATGACCATCGACCCGGTGGGCGCTTGGCCGGAGACCACGGTGACCGTGATGGTCTCGGAATCGATGGCTTCACCGTCGCTCACCCGGACCGTGATGGTGTGGGATCCGACCTGTGCGGCAGAAGGAGTCCAGGTGAACGCGCCTCCGGAGGTGATCGCCGCACCAGACGGTGCGCCGCTGGCCAAGCTGAACGTGAGCGGGTCGCTGTCAGCATCGGTCGCCGTGGCGGTGAAGCTGAGCTGTGAGCCCTCGGCGACGGACTTGTTCCCGATCGGCGCGAGCACGGGAGCCGAGTTGGGCGTGGCGAGGGCCAGTGAGGTGTTCGCGTTCAGCCGTCCACCGGTGGCGCACCTGCCGCTGAGACCGCTCTTGGCGTCGACACCCTGCATGAGCATGTTCTTGAGCGTCTGCCAGGAGAGCGAATCGTCCTGCGCCAGAAGCAGCCCCGCTGCACCGGCGACCACCGGTGTCGCCATGGATGTGCCGTTCCATGCCTCGTACATGCCGGAACCGAAGTCGGTGATGTCGACCACCTGCAAGTCGTCCACCCAGATGCCGTCGTAGCCGGATGACGAGGAGACGGAGCTATCCGAATGAAGGCCGAGCGACAGGTAAATCGTGCGCCCCGCGTAGCGACTGAGGTCGACGTAGACCGACTCGAACCCGGAGCTGGTTCCGCTGCACCCCGCGATCGTGTCCCAGGTTGCCCCCCCATCGGCTGTGATGAAGACCAGGCCGAGGTCGAAACTCTCCTCCAAGTCATAGCGCCACTTCAACATGAGCGCAGGGTTCTCTCGTCCCGAGAGGTTCACACCCACAGTCTGATCCAGGTATGAGACCTCGTCGTTCGAGTACCCGAGATGCGCCACGCTCGAAGGCGAGGACGTGTACGAGGTCGTGGAGAGCCCCCACGGCTTGATCGAGTAATCCGAGGTCGTCCACCCGCTCAGGCTCGAGAAGTCCGTGCCGTACACGACGTCGTAGTGCGCGTCAGGTGCAAGCCCGTATCCGCTCGGGACTGAGCTGAGGATCTGGACGCCCGGTGCGAACAGGTCCACCCTGCTCGCCCCGTAGTTCGAGAAGCTCGCGCGGGCGTCATTGTGGTCGCTCGCTCCTACCGACAGGATGTTGGAGAGGTTGTAGGCAGCCGGGTAACAGTACCAGGACGAGTTGGGCCGGTAGTAGGTGTCCCCAACGGTTCCACCCGGCCATGAGTTGTCGATGTTGAGGCCGTCGTTGCCCGCCGCCACCACGAACAGGCTATCCATCGCGGCGATGGCGTCGTACTCAGCCTGGCTGAAGGGATACCAGCCGCCATAGGAGTTGCTGGTGAGGTGTGCGCCCATCTCCCGGGCGTATTC
>CAZSUO010000060.1:0-10617 GCA_964610065.1 uncultured Coriobacteriaceae bacterium
GTCGATGCCTGGAAGAGCGCCGCCGGGCACCAGGGCGTGGTACGGTTCTTGATCGGCCGCTTCCTGTATACCGACGCCATCAACACGGTGTTCCTCTTCAACGCGGTCTTCGCCAAGATGGAGCTCGGCTTCACCGATGCGCAGACCGACCGCCTCGCCTTGCTGGGCATCGTGTGCGCAGGCCTGGGGGCGGTCATCGCCGGGCGGCTCGCGGACCGCTTCGGCTCGAAGCGTATGTTGCTCGCGGCGCTCGTCTCGCAAATCGTCGGTCTCGCGGCGGCGGTGATCGCCGCGGTGAGCGGCGTGCAGGCGATCGGCTGGCTCGTGGCCGTGGGTGGTGGCGCGGGCATCGGCGGCGCCTGGGCGGCCGACCGCGTGCTGATGACGCAGCTCTCACCGGCTGACAAGCTCGGCGAGTTCTTCGGCCTGTACGCCATCGTCGGGCGGTTCGCCACTGTCCTCGGCCCGTTCGTGTGGGCGCTTGTTGCCGACGTGATGGGCCTTGGTC
This sequence comes from uncultured Coriobacteriaceae bacterium, assembly GCA_964610065.1. Lineage (GTDB taxonomy): Bacteria > Actinomycetota > Coriobacteriia > Anaerosomatales > Anaerosomataceae > Anaerosoma. The sequence goes on from CAZSUO010000060.1 coordinate 509, forward strand.
GCACGTGGGCGCTCGGGTCGCTCGGCGTGTTCGTTGTCGCTTCGGTATTCGTACTCCGCGGTGTGCATCCACCCGCGAGTCAGACGGAGGTGTGATCGCGGTGCCCGATTTCCCGCTGGTGACGCTCGACCTCGCCCGCCGCATCGAGCGGATGGGCGTGGAGGATCTTGCTGCCTATGCGGCCGAGGCATGCGCGAGCGGCGTCTACCCGGGGTCTACCACGTTTCGCGTGGGCGGCGGGGGCGCGTACTGGTACAGCCCCGGCAACATCGTGAACGGGTCGTTCGGCCTGGGCATGGATGGCCCCGTGGAGCAGGAGGAGATCGCGGCGCTGATCGCGTTCTTCGAGGAGCGCGGGGAGCCAGCGACCGTGGACGTGTGCCCGTATGCGGATCCCTCGCTCCGTCGCTGGCTTGCCCAGTACGGGTTCGTCGCCACCGACTTCGAGACCGTGCTCTACCAGCCGCTCGGCGGGGATGTGGCCGAAGGGAGCGGCCCGGCCGCGGGCGCAGCGGTCGGTGCGACCGAGGTGCTTCTGGCATCGACGGCCGCCGAGCGCGAACTGTGGGCGACGCTCGAGGCGCGCGGCTTCATGGACGACGCTGCCGACGAGGCCGGTCTCATCCTCGCGCGGGCGATCGCGCTCAGGACCGATTCTCTGCCGTTCATCGGCTACCTGGACGGTGAGCCCGCCGGTACCGGGATGCTCGTGATCAAGGGCGGCATCGCGATGTTCAACGGCGACTCCACGCTGCCAGCCATGCGCGGGAGGGGAGTGCAGTCAGCGATCCTCGCTCACCGGCTCGCATACGCGCGCGCGGCGGGGTGCGACCTTGCGGTGATCGAGGCCTCACCGGGCGGAATCTCCGAGCGCAACCAACAGCGCGCCGGCTTCCGCGTGGCGTACACGCGCGTGTCGCTGGAAAGACCACCTGCCGCCAGCCCAGCTTCTGTGTAGGGGCCCCATTCCACTGGGTCTCCTCACCGCTTCTTGGGATTCGCATTCCGCGGGGCGCTGGACAGACTCATTGATAGTAACTATAGTAATCAATAGAGAACTATAGTTAGCTATGACGAACGGATGTTATCGATGCGTCCTCCTCGTGTTCAGCGCAGCAGGTTGCGGTACCCGCTTGACGTGGTGCTCGGTTCAGCCGCTCATGTCAGGTTGATGCGCGTGCTGCTTCACGACGTCGGCGGCCCTGTGAGCGTAACCGATGCCGCACGGCTGGCAGGCCTATCGCCGACTGGAGCGCGCAAGGCGCTCGAGGCGTTGGCGGGCGTGGGGATGGTCGAGCGCATCGGGACCGGCCGCGCGCAAACGTATGGCCCGACACAAGCGAACAGTCTCGGACACCTGCTCACGCAGCTCTTCGCGCAGGAGCAGAGGGCATACGAAGCGTTGCTGAAGAGCCTGCGCGAAGCCATCGGTATTCCAGAGATCCGGAGTGCATGGGCCAAGGATCTATCCGAGCGTGATGAACGCTCTCTTGAGCTTGACGTAGTGGCCGAGGTGAAGGCCGTGAGTTGGATAGGGCCCGAGCTCCGTGCCCGTGTGGCTTCGCTCGAGCAGCAGCACGACATCATCATCGAGATCAACGTCTTCACTCGCGCCGACCAGCCCGAGATGCCGGCTGATGCCGTACTGGTCTGGGGACCAGGCGAGGAGTCTTCGCGATCCGGCTCGCCAGGCGCCCGGGCAGGTTCAGACTCGGCAGAGCGTTCCTGGCGCATGGCGGTTGTTGTCGCGAACATGGTGAAGTCCGACCCCACACTGATCCGCAGAGCGCTGCAACACACCGACATGCTGCTACGTGAAGGGCAAGGCACTGCAAACAGCGATCTTGGAGAATGGCGACAGTTGCTCGAGACCTACTCGGCGGAACGCCTGCGCGAGCTGCTGGTCTCAAGAAGCTCCCGGGCGGATCGTCTCAGGCGCAGCTCCCCATTCTTCGCGGTCCTTACTCCTGAAGAGCGGGACCGCCTGCACAAGGGGATCGAGGGTGACAGATGAGATACGACCAGCTGGAGCACGCTATCCGGGCCGCCTGCGACGTCGCCGGTGATTCCGAACTGCTGATCTTCGGCTCACAATCGATTCTGGCGAGCTTCCCCGAGGCGCCCGAGGCGCTGAGGGCTTCCATCGAAGTCGACGTACAGCCAAAGAATCGTCCGGAGATGACTGACTACATCGACGGAGCATTGGGTCAGGATTCGATGTTCCACGCCACTCATGGCTTCTACGTGCACGGAGTCTCGATAGAGGTAGCCACTCTGCCGACCGGCTGGCTGGAGCGGGCCGTGGTGGTCTCAGACCCCGTCCGGACCAGGGGCGGTACAGGACGGTGCCTGGAGGCGCACGACCTGGCGGCGAGCAAGCTCGCTGCCTTTCGCGAGAAGGACAGGGTCTTTGTGGTCACGCTCCTCAGCGAACGCCTTATCGACGGGCAGGTGCTGATCATGCGCATCCGTGCCTTGCCTGTCACTGACGAACAGCGTGACAAGTTGATTCGATGGGCTGAGGTCACGATCAGGGATCTTGACTAGCTGAACGGCACCGCACCGCCTCGCTATACTGGAGGCGACGGCAGCCATCCGAGGAGGTACCCCATGAGCGATCGACCCACAGTCGCATTCGTCGGCACCGGCGTGATGGGTGCGTCGATGGCCGGTCACCTGCTCGATGCCGGATTCCCGTTGGTGGTACACAACCGCACCCGGGAGAAGGCCGAGCCGCTGCTCGACAAGGGCGCCGAATGGGCCGACTCCGCCGGTGCGGCGGCCGCCCGTGCGGACATCACCATCACCATCGTGGGCTACCCGCATGACGTGGAGCAGGTGTACCTCGGCCCGGCAGGCATTGTGGACGAGGCTCCGGTCGGAGCACTGCTGATCGACATGACCACATCCACGCCCACGCTTGCCGTGCGCATCGCCCAGGCCGCGGCCGCTCGCGGGCTCGTTGCGCTCGATGCGCCGGTCTCCGGCGGCGACGTGGGCGCCCGCAACGCCACGCTCACCATCATGGCGGGCGGCGATCGGGCCGGATTCGAGCGCGCGCTGCCCCTCTTCGAGGTGATGGGCAAGACGTACTCGCACATGGGCGGCCCCGGCGCTGGGCAGCACACCAAGATGGCCAACCAGATCGGCGTCGCGGGCACGATGCTCGGCCTGATCGAGGCGCTGCAGTACGCCAAGGCCGCCGGACTCGACCTCGAGAAGACGCATGCGGCGCTGTCGGGTGGCGGTGCCAACTCGTGGTCGTGGGGCGCCTACGGGCCGAGGATCCTGGCGGGCGACTTCGCCCCCGGCTTCTTCGTGAAGCACTTCGTGAAGGACCTGCGCATCGCGATCGAGGAGGCACACGCCCTCGGCCTGACGCTTCCCGGACTCGAGCTTGCCGAGCGATTGTACTCGCGGTTGATGGAGGCCGACGGGGCCGAGTTCGGCACCCAGGCGTTGTGGCTGCTCTACGAACGGGGAGATGCACAGGGGTAGGGTCGCGAGGGCACGGGACGCCCGCGTGGGGCGACCCCGGGGCGGTCAGGACGCGAAGTCACGAACGGGAGGGGTCGACATGGCGGACAGTGTGGGGGCGGGCGTGGCGGTCAGGCTCGGCGAGTTCGTTGCGGCACATGCGCAACAGGACACCGGTGGCACCTGGCAGCTGGAGAGCAAGAAGATGCTCGAGATCAAACTCGACAACAGCACCGTGTTCACCAAGCTCGGCGCGATGGTGGGCTATTACGGTCAGCTCGGGTTCGAGCGCGCCGGCGCTGGAAGCGCGGGCAAGTTCCTCAAGACGATGGCGACCGGTGAGAAGGCCGCTACCACCAAAGTGACGGGCTCGGGGGTGCTGTACTGCGCCGATCAAGGCAAGGAGATCACGATCCTGTACCTGGAGAACGAGTCGATCTACGTGAACGGTAGCGACTGCCTGGCGTACTCGGACTCGCTCGCCTGGGACATCGTCTTCACCGGAGGGGCCAGCATGATGGCGGGTGGCCTCTTCTCGCTCAAGCTGACCGGCACCGGCTACGTGGCGATCACCACTCACGGCAAGCCGCTCGTGCTGGGTGTTGGGCCGGGCTATCCGCTCTTCACCGATCCCAACGCCACGGTGGCGTGGTCCGATGGCCTGCAGACCACCGTCAAGGCCGACGTGAATCTCAAGACGCTCATCGGCCGGGCCAGTGGCGAGACGTTCCAGATGCGCTTCGACGGCCAGGGCTTCGTGGTCATCCAGCCGTACGAGGAGACCGTGGTGGCGAGCGGCGGCGGGTCGTGACGAAGGCACCGCCGGAAGGCGGCAGAGTCTCGATCGAGATCGTGGAGATCCAGGGCACGGGCGCGTGCTCGATCGGGCACGTGGTCGGCGACCGCTGGGAGGTCGACTCCGCACTTGTGCCAACCGGCATCTGCGGCTGGGCGTACGCGGCCATGCTGCCGTTCCTGCAGCCCCTGCGCTTTGGCGGGAGCTTCCCCTGGGAGGCCGACGGCGAGGCGCTTGTGTGCTGTCCCGACCCGGCGAATCCGGTGGTGTTCAGGCTGCGGGTGGTTGAGTGACGCTGATCGAACATGGATCGGCTGACGGGGAGACCTAAGCGCAGCCTCCGCAGGCGCGGGTCGTGCGCCGAGGACAGCAAGCGTGGTCTACCCCGTCAGCCGTTCGCGTGCTACTTCACGTCTACGACCACGGCCAGCTCGGCCCGGTTTACGAAGTACGGCCGGTCGGGTGAGCCCATCGGGTCGTCCATCGAGAAGTCGAACTCGCCGGCAACGCCCTTGTCGGCGTGCACGGCCACGATCAGCTTCTCGGTGGTGACGTCCTCGAGCGCGACCGCGATGTCGAGCGATTCGCCCTCGGTCACATGCTGCAGGCCCACGCGCATACCCGGCTTGCCGTCATCGTCGAGGTGCACCACGAGCCACGCGTCGCCGGGGGAGAGCACCCGGTCGACGACGAGCTCGGCGCCAGTCGCGGAGCCGGAGATCTCGAGCTGCGCGTCATCAGCCGAGGCTACATAGCCCCACACGCCGTCGGCGGGGTGCGACCCGTCGGTAGAAGCCACGCACCCGGAGAGCGTGAGCGTCCCGATCACGAGTGCGAGCGCAACGAGCATCGCCCGGCCTCGCAGGTGGATGCGGTTCATCGTGCGGTTCCTTTCGACATGCTCGGCCGGAAGCGGCGGAGCAGGAGCGAGCTGGTCACAACGCTCACGGACGAGAGCGCCATAGCGGCGCCGGCGAGCTCCGGCTTGAGCAGGCCGAGGGCCGCCACCGGGATGCCGAGCGAGTTGTAGCCGAGCGCCCAGAAGAAGTTCTGGTGGATCTTGCGGATAGTGGCGCGTGACAGCTCGATGGCTGTCACCACGTCACGCAGGTCGTTCTTGATGAGCACGATACCGCCGGTCTCCATGGCGATGTCGGTGCCGGCGCCCATGGCGATACCCACGTCGGCCTGCGCGAGCGCCGGCGTGTCGTTGATGCCGTCGCCCACCATCGCCACCGTGAGGCCGCGTGCCTGAAGCTTCGCGACCTCCTCGGCCTTGTGCTCGGGGAGCACCTCGGCGAGCACGTGGTCGGGTGCGATGCCCGCCTGTGCCGCGATGGCCTCGGCGGTGCGGCGGTTGTCGCCGGTGATCATGTAGACCTCGACGCCCATCTTCGTGAGACGGGCGACGGCCTCTTTCGAGTTGTCCTTGAGCGTGTCCGCAACCGCGATGATCCCGGCAAGCTTGGCGCCGTTCACGCCCACGAGCATGACCGTCTTTCCTTCGCCCTCAAGCGTGTTGATGCGCTCCTCGAAGCGGGCGATGTCGATGCCCTCGGCGGCCATGAGGCGCCGGTTGCCGAACGCCACGCGCATGCCGTCGACCGTGCCCTCCACGCCATGGCCGGGCACCGCCGCGAAGCCCTCGACCTGCGGCAGGTGCATCGCACGCTCCTTGGCGTGCGCGATGATCGCCTCGGCCAGAGGATGCTCGCTCCCGCGCTCGAGCGCCGCCGCGAGCATGAACACGCGGTCGGCGTCGTGCCCGTCGGCAAGCTCGATGTCGGTCACCACTGGCTTGCCGTGGGTGAGCGTACCGGTCTTATCGAAGACGATCGCCTTGATCTTGTACGCGGTCTCGAGCGCTTCACCGCTCTTGATGAGGATGCCGTTCTCGGCGCCCTTGCCGGTGCCCACCATGATGGCGGTGGGGGTGGCCAGGCCGAGCGCGCACGGGCATGCGATGACCACGACCGCCGTGCCGGCCAGGAGCGCCTTCACGAACGGCGTGACATCCATATAGATACTGGGGTCGACGAACCTCGGCACCACGAAGAGCCACACGAGGAACGTGAGCACCGCAAGCGCCACGACCACCGGCACGAACACCGCCGAGATTCGGTCGGCGAACCGCTGTACGGGCGCCTTGGATCCCTGCGCCTCTTCCACGAGCCGCACGATCTGCGCGAGCGCCGTCTCGGCCCCGACCTTGGTGGCGCGGAAGCGGAAGCTGCCGAGCTTGTTGAGCGTGGCTCCGATAACGGTGTCGCCCTCGCGCTTCTCCACCGGGATCGACTCGCCGGTGAGCATGGACTCGTCGACCGCCGAGGAGCCCTCGGTGACGATGCCGTCCACCGGGACCTTCTCTCCGGGACGCACCACCACGATGTCGCCTGCGAGCACCTCTTCCACGGGCACGTCGACCTCGTCGCCGTCACGCACCACGCGCGCGGTCTTGGCCTGCAGCCCCATCAGCTTCTTGATGGCGTCGGACGTCTTGCCCTTGGCGCGCGCCTCGAGGAGCTTGCCGAGGATGACGAACGTGAGCAACAGCGCGCTCGTCTCGAAGAACACCGGCTCGCCCATGAGCGAGGGGACGAAGGTGGCCGCGAGGGAGTAGAAGTACGCCGCCGAGGTGCCGATGGCCACGAGCGTGTCCATGTTGCCGGTGCGGCGCTTGAGCGCGTGCCAGAAGCCGCGGTAGAACTGCGCTCCGGCGATCAGCTGTACCGGCGTTGCCAGTGCGAAGCTGATGTACTTGAAGACCATCATCGGGTCCCATGCCCCGCCAAAGGTGCTGGCGAGCCACTCGGACACGATGAGCGGTACCGATTCCATGATGGACGGTACCATCAGAACGAGCAACGGCAGCGAGAGCGCGAGCGAGAAGGCGAACAACCGCTTCTGCCCGCGGATGTGCTCCTGCTGGGCCTCGCGCTGCGCGTCACCCGCGGTGCCGGGCGCGGCGTCTTCGTCGCGCGGCACGGCGTCGTAGCCCGCCGAGCGTACGGCCGCGACAAGGTCGTCGACCGTGAGCGTGTGGGGATCGTACGCAACAGTGGCGGTCTCGGCGGCAAGATTCACCACGGCGCTGCCCACGCCGGGCATGCGCTGGAGCGTCCGCTCGATGACCGCCTGGCACGACGAGCACGTCATGCCGATGATGCCGAGCGAGGCCGACGCGGTGGCCGCGGCGGCACTTGCCGCCATGATCGCGGGGTCGGGCGCGGGCGGCACCGTCGGGCAGGCGCCGGTGTCGCAAGCGTCGGGGGCCTCGGCCTCACCGGCCGCGGTCGCAGCCGGAAGCGGGTCGGAGGGCGCGGCGTCGGCAGGTGCCTCGGGCGCCTCCCACTCGATCGCTTCGAGCGTGACCGCGCCCCCGCGGGGGGTGAACCCCGCGGCGACGATGGCCGACTCCACGGATGCGGCGTCCACCGCATCTTCGGCGGAGAACACGGCGAAGCCCTCCTGCGCGTCAGCAGCAAGCACCGTCACGCCGGGTATCGCCGACAGGTTCATCGTGACGAGCCGCTCGCAGGCATGGCAATGCATGCCGTCGATATCGACCCGGTAGGTGTGTGTCATGGTCATCTCCAGGGTCCGGTGGTTACTCGACGATGATAGTGCCGAACACCATCTGCATGCCGCACGAGAAGGAGTACTCGCCGGGCTGCAGCACGTCGGCCTCGATGCGGATGGTCTTGGGGCCGCCGGTCAGATCTTCGTAGAAGCCGAGGTCCTCGCTCATGACCTGCGCCATGCAGCCGCTGGCCTGTGAGAAGGTGATCTCAGCGGGAACGCCGGCGGTCAGGCGGATCACATTGGGGTCATACCCGTTGGTGGCGTCCACGCTGATGCGCTGAACGTCGCCCTCAACGGTCGCGGCGCCCTCGATCGTCTCGCCGGTGCCGCTGTTGCCGCAGCACGCGCATGCGGGGGAGGCTCCGTCGGTGCCCGGTAGGGCGGCGGGCGTCCCGGTGGCCTGCGCGCCGCGATCAGCGGCCTCGGCCACCTGGTAGGTGGCGACGAACGCAAGAACGGCGATCAGCACGATCAAGGCGGTGCGCAGGTGCTTGGTGGTGGTTGCTGACATCGGTGGTTCCTTTCGGTCGGTCCCGGTCGTTGGCCGGGGAGTGTGTGTCATCAGAGCAGGCCGCCGAACGCGAGTCCGGCGAGTACGGCGATCACGATCCCGGTCACCGCAAGCAAGACTTCGCGCCTCGTGAGGCCGAGGGGTCCGCGATCGGCGTCTGCCGGCGCGGTGCGTGCGAGTACGGCGCCGGCGGCCAGGATGCCGCCGATTGCGAGGACGAGCGCGACGCCCGGTCCATCACCGCCGGTGGATCCGCCCGCGGCGGCACCCACACGGAGTTGGCCGGACATCATCCCCATGCCGCAGGTGAGCGTGTACGTGCCTGCCTCGGCGGCGGGCAGGTCCACCACGGTCACGGCGTTGGGAGCGAGGTCGACGAGCACGCCGAGCTGCGGCACCGCGAGCTGGTCGGAGCAGGCGTTGGCCTCCTGCCGGTCCACGACGAGCCGCACCGGCACGTCGGCGGGGATGTCCACGACCGCGGGCTGGAACTGCACGTTGGCGATGGTGAGCGGCACCTCGACCACGCCATCGGCGCCGGTGGCGAACTCACCGGTGGCGGCTGTCTGCTCACCGCCGAGGACAGCGGCCTTCACCGACTGCAGCGTCACCGGGGAGCCGAGCAGCATCGCGCCACGGTTGAGGTACGTCACGCCGAACACGAGCACCACGACCGCCAGCGCGACCATCACGCGCTCCTTGAGCTTGCGGGGGATCAGGCTCGAAGCTGTGCCGAACCCGAGCATGAGCGGCGCGGTGCCCAGGCCGAACGCGAACATCGCGATCGCGCCGTTGATCGCGCTGCCGCTGGCTGCGGCGTTGAGCTGCGCGGCCATCAGCGGCGCACACGGCATCAGGCCGGTGAGCAGTCCGAAGGTGATCGGTGTGGCGAGCGTGGAGCGGTCCCGCTCGGCATCGGTCACGGCCTTGCGGCGCACAGCGGTGAAGGCGCGAACCAGGAACTTCGGCGGGCGGGGGGTGAAGCGTGCGGCCCACGGCACGCGGCCGGTCATACCGAGCGCGAGCACGATCATGAATGCGCCGGCCACCAGCATGACGTACGGCCGGATGGCGTCGAGATCGAACGCAGAGCCCACCGCTCCGAGCAGCAGACCGACGAGCATGTAGCTCACGATCTTGGCCGCCTGATAGGCGAGATTGGGTACGACGCGCTGGGCGACGGTGCCGTCCTCGGTGCCCTTCAGGGCATAGGTGACGACCATCGGCCCGCACATCGACACGCAGTGGAGGCTCGTGATGAGCCCCAGCGTGAGGGACGGGAAGAACAGATCCACAGGGGACACTCCTCATGTCGAGAGGTACGCAGGCGTGCGCATACTGGCGAGCCGGCAGACGCCGGTCCGCATCGATGAGGAGTGCTCTTAGATCGTGAGGCGGACCCCGAGGGGGTCGAGCGGCGGAGGCGACGACGTCACATCCGGAGCCGCGATATGCCACGACGCCGGCACCGGAGCGGCGACCGGCGTGACATACGACAGGAACGTGGGCGTTTCGAGCGCAGTGGGTTGCGCTGCCTTCGCGTCATCCGGCGTGTGTTTCATCATGACGGCCTCAGGGCAGTCGTCACACGCGGGGAGGAAGTCCGTACAGGTGCCGGTGGTCACGTCGCCGCAGTCGGGCATGGCGCATACGGGGGTGACCACGCTGACGAGCGCGACGGCGACGAGCGCCATCGCGAGCAGTCGCGTTATCAGTGCCGTGCGTGCCATCGGTCCTCACTGA
>CAZSUO010000061.1:0-10533 GCA_964610065.1 uncultured Coriobacteriaceae bacterium
GCCCAGAGCCGTGCGCACTGCTCGGAGTTCATCATGAACGCCTTGTTGTTCGGCGGAACCGGGGTCACGGTGCCATCGGCGGCCGTTGTCGAGGCCACGAAGTCGGGCACGTCGTTGGTGACCCACTTCTCGCCGGTCCACTCGACGAGCATGCGCTTGGGGTCGTACGGCTTGCCGTTGATGTCCGCCGAGGCGCGATTGTAGATGATCCGGCGGTTCACGGGCCAGGCAAACGACCACTTCGGGTACAGCGCAAGACCTGAGGGGTCGTCCTTGATGCGCGAGGCGGTCGGCTGCTGCGATACGTCGAACGGCGCGTCGTTGTTGTTGAAGTAGCCGCCGTAGATCCAGTTGCAGCATGCCGTGCTACCGTCGGCCTTGAGCTGCGTGAAGTTCTTCAGCAGCTTGGGCTTCCCGCCCTCGAAGTCGGTCCCGGCCACGTCGTAGCCGTTCATCGCCCATGCGGCGCGGATGATGTCGCCCTCGCCGTTCTCATCGACGTACGGCCAGTAGAGCTTGGTGATCTGCTCCTTGACCGGGCCGCCCTCGGCCTCGTAGAGCTCCTGCAGCTTGAGCGCGAGCTTCGTGAGTATCTTCATGTCGGCCAGGGCCTCGCCCTGGGGCTTCACGGCCTCGTACCGCCACTGGATCCACCGACCGGAGTTCGAGATGCTGCCAGGCTTCTCGTAGTGGCATGCCGCCGGCAGCTGGTAGACCTCGGTCTTGATGTCGGCCGGATTGAGGTCCGGAGCCTTGAAGAACGCCGCCGACTCGTGCTCGTAGAGGTCGACCGAGACCAGCCAGTCGAGTTTGGCCATGGCATTGCGCACGAACTTGGTGTTGGCGGCGCTGTTGCAGGGGTTCTGACCGAAGAGGAAGTACCCCTTGATCTCGCCCTCGTTCATCTTCTCGAACGTCATCGTGGTTGAGTAGTTCTTTGCGCCGAGCTTCGGGAACAGGTCGTACGCATAGTCGTTCTCGACCGTAGCGTGCGGACCGTACACCTCTTTGAGCCAGCTGACGAAGAACTTGGGCTTGTTGGTGTAATAGCCGCCGGCCGCGGTCTCGGTCTCGATCCACTTGGCGATCGTCGGATGCTTGGCAGCCACGGGCGCGTTGAGGTACCCGGGAAGGTTGCCCCACAGCACGCCCTGGTCCGTGGATCCCTGCACGTTTGCCTCGCCGCGGAGGGCGTTGATGCCACCGCCTGCCACACCCAGGTTGCCGAGAAGCATCTGGAGGATGGCCATCGCACGGATGTTCTGCGTGCCGTAGTGGTGCTGGGTCTGCCCGAGAGCGTAGAAGATGCTGCCTGTCTTGTCCGGAGCACCGGTTGCCGAGAAGGCCTTGTAGACGGCCTCGAGCTTGTCCTTGGGCATACCCGTGATGCGGGACACCATGTCCATGTCGTAACGCTCGTACTGCTTCTTCAGGAGCTGGAAGACACAGTTCGGATCCTGGAGGGTCGGGTCCTTCTTGGCGATCCTCTCCACGAGCGGCGTGAACTTCGGAACACCTGGTGCCTGTGTCCAGGACATCGGGCCCTCGACATCCCAGGGCTTCTCTTCGGCTATCTGATACGCCCAGCCGCCCTTCTTGGCGTCATAGGCCTTCTTCTCCTCATCCCAACCGGTGAACAGACCGGTCGCATCGTCGAACCCGAAGCCCGGATCGACCAGGTACGAGGCGTTCGTATAGTTGAGGACGAAGTCTTTGTGCCACAGCTCGTTGTCGATGATGTATTTGAACATACCGCCATAGAAGGCGATGTCAGTGCCCGATCGCAGCGGCGCGTAGATGTCGGCGAGCGACGCGCTGCGCGTGAACCGGGGGTCGACAACGATGTACGTGCAGTCCTGCTTGTCCTTCGAGTCCTGGACCCAGCGCATGGTCACCGGGTGGTTCTCAGCGTTGTTGGAACCACACGCCATGATCACGTCCGAGTTCTGGATGTCACAGTAGTGCGATGTCATCGAGCCGCGTCCGAATGAGGGGGCCAGGCCGGCCACCGTGGAACTGTGTCAAACGCGGGCCTGATGGTCGATGTACACGACGCCCATGCCACGCATGAGCTTCTGGACGAGGTAGGCTTCCTCGTTGTCCAGCATCGCTGCACCGAGCTCGGCGATCCGCTCGGTCCTGTTGACCTTGATGGTCTGCTTCGTTCCGTCGGCGAATGTGACTTCTTCGGTCTCGATGAAGCCCTCGTCACGTGTCTTCTTGAAGCGCTCGCAGATCTCGTCGATCGCCTGGTCCCAGGAGATCTCCTCGAATTCCGTCTGCCCCGCGCGTCGCACCTTGGGCGTGGTCAGGCGGTTCGGGTTTGGGATCACGGCATCGTCGACGTCACTGATGACCGAGTGGACCGAGAACTGCGCAGATCCTTTCGAGCACAGACCACCGCGGTTGACCGGATGGTCCGGGTCACCCTCGATGTTGATCAGGACACCATCACGCGTCGAACAGAGGCTGCCGCAGCCACCAGAGCAGTAGCAGCAGATGTTCGGCTGTTCCTCGGTGTTCACCAGCTTGTAGTCGGCCTTGGGCTGGATCGCAGCCATCGCCTCCGACTGATTGGTGAACTCGTAGGCCAGGCTGGCCATGAACGTTGTGGCGGTGACCTGAAGGAATCCTCTACGAGTGATTCCCATACGTCACTCCTTTCGTCTTGCGGGGAGCGTGGACACGCTCCGTATCAGCGAACCCAGTGAAACCAACCATGCACCGGACGCGGCAGCCCTCCCCTCCTCCGACGCAGCGCACACATCACACGCCGAACGCGGGATCCGGTCGCGGTCATGCGACCGTCACCTGCGGTAGGGCCTACAACGGATCGGTACGCTCGCTCTCGTTCCACCGCGCTGGTCACCGCACCACCCCTGCGTTGAACTCAGCGAGCACTGACTCGGCAATAGCATCGAACGCGATATCGATGAACTGACTAGAGTCAGGCATGTTGACGATGATGGTTTTGTCCCGACGCCTGGCGGTCGCACGCAACGCATGACTGGGAAGGACCTGGTCGAGTCTGGAGGTGAGGACGGCCGCAGTCGAAGAGGCGGTACCGTCGGTCACCTCGTGCATCACCTCTGTCATGCAATCGCGGCTCTGGCAACCGGTGCCGCCCACGGTGAACAGCACGTCCACGTACGGGTCTTCTACGACTCGCTTGATGGTGTCGCAGATGACGAGCAGATCCTTCGGGATGACCGAGTACGCCAGCACCTTCCAGCCCCGCGACTCACAAAGGTCGATAAGATGCTGGCCAACCGTGTCAGTGATGAAGTCGGTCGTGTCCGAGCAGACGATCACACCGGTCTCAAGTTCAGCACTCATCGGGCGATCGCCATCAGAACGAGTGAGTACATCGCGAGCATAGCGCCGGCGGCACGGCGGGCAGCCCTCTGGTCCGGCACGGTCTTTCGATGCCGCAGGTTCTGCGAGCCCGCGATCAACTCGGCCACGCCAACGTACTCGTCCATGCCGAACTCCCTCGCCTTCCCCTCGCTCAGGCCGTCGATGTCCGTAACGAGTGCGAGCAGCTCCGCCGGGTCGTTGACCGGGTTCGCTGAGTTCTCGCGGCGAACCACCTCGATCTTGGCTCCGTTGGTATTCTTGAAGCCTTCGACCACGACGATGTCCGTCTCACCGAGGTCGCCAAGGACGTCCTCGAGAGACGGCTCATGGCCTGTCTGCCGAAAGACCGCATACTGACTCTCGCCCACAAGGGCGGTGCTCACCGCTCCGGCCCGGGAGTATCTCCATGAGTCTTTGCCTGGCGTGTCAAGCTCGCCGGTGTGGTGATGCTTCACCGCAGCGACTCGCCATCCGAGGTCGCTGAGCACCTGCACCACCCGCTCTGCAACTCCCGTCTTGCCGGACTCAGACAGCCCGACGAAGTAGACGACCGGTACGCTTCTCTCGCCCATCTAGCACCATCCTCCCACCTGCGATAGCTCACTATCGTTCACGTCTGCGATTCGCTCCGGATGGGTCAGCACGACCATCCGGTTTCCCCTGCAGTAAGCGACCATCGTGATGCCGAGCTCGCTGGCTATCTCCGCCGCAAGGTCGGTCACGCCATGCCGAGACACCACTACCGGGATTCGGACCTTCGCCGCCTTAACGGCCATCTCGTAGCTCACACGGCCCGTGGAGATGAGGATCAGGTCATCCATCGGGAGGCGGTCGAGCCAGGCTCGGCCGATCAGCTTGTCGACCGCGTTATGCCTGCCGATGTCCTCCCGTATCGACACCACGGCTCCCTGGGCGCCGAATCCGCACCCGTGGACGCCAGCCGTTTCCTTGCGCTCAACGCCCTCATGGGATAGCTGGCGGACCATCGCGAGGAGGTGCTCGGGGCGGACGACAAGAGAGGATCGTACCGGGTCCAGGCCCCGGGCGTGACCGATCGATGAGAACGTCACGCCCTTGCCACAACCTGATGTGATGTACCGCTTCCGGTAGATCAACTCATCCGGCGGTTCGTCGGCATAGTCGAGGTACACCAGACCGCGCTGCCAGTCGGCCGCCACTCCAATCAGCTTGTCCCGATCCTCAATGAGCCCTTCGGCCAGCAGGAACCCGGCCGCCATTTCCTCGAGGTGCATCGGACTACCCTGCACCGTGGCTATCTCGACACCGTTCATGTGGACGGTGATCGGACGTTCCGACGGCAGGCGCTCGGGGGAAGCTGTGGACCCGGGTCGTATTACCACAGGCCGGACCGTGCGTGTGTCGGCGTCTGGTCCGGGCGTGTGTCTTCCGTACGCACCCTGGGCACGCCGACGGGTGAGCTCAAGCCCGCTTGCGCCGTTGCCAAGAGCCTCCAGAGGCACTCCGACAACATCGAGCGACGACAGGAACGACGACATCCTCTGGCGACCCGAAGCGAGGCTGCGCTGCACGGCTGGCAAGCAGTCGGCGCGATAGAAGGCGATCAGCGGCTCGTATCCCCGCTTGCTCACGGGAACCACGGCCTGTGCGTCGGACCTAGCGTCCCACAGGCGGCGGATGTAATCCGGTCGGAGCCACGCAGCGTCCGCACCGATAGCCAGTACCCATTCGTCCAGGCCGGACCCAAGGGCCGTTGCGAGCTCACCAAGGGGGCCACGGTGCTCGAACTCGCTCTCAAGAAGGCTGAGGCCCGGGACGAGGTCCACCTCGGTCACATCATCGATGCTCTGCGTGACAACCGAAACACGGTGGCATGCGCCTGACGCTGCCTCAGCGATCCGCTGGACGAGACCTGTTCGCCGATGATTGAACTGTATGGAGCTCCCGGGCGACGAGAAACCGCCAGTCAGGATGGCGGCTGTTGCAGGAATGAGCACCACTTCCTTGTCAGCCGACCGCGCCTCACTGGCCGAACGCACGCAATCCACAAGCGTCGATCGAGTCGCACCCATCTCAGTCAAACCCCTTTTCCCCGGCCGATCAGGAAGGCACGCGCGTGGCACGACTGCTCCCACCACGGATATGCGACAGTTCCCGCTCGTCCGTCCCTCCAGCCCCCGCGTCATCGGCTGCCGGCCACGTGGATGCTGGAATGATGGTGACATCTCATCACCCTAAAACTTATTTTAGGGTAGCATGGAACATCCGCAGCCCGTTGTCTACCCCTGATGGCTGTGAAGCCCACAGGGTGGGCTCGGAGAGGGGTGACGCCGAATGCGGAGGATTGATCGGTGCAAGCTGTCCAACAGGAAGGGGTATAAGCATGGGGTTCACAGCAGTCCGGCACGCGCTTGCCGTGGCTCTGCTCCTTGGAGTCGTCCAGGGAGTAGCGGGTTGCACCTCTGGCGCAGGTGTGAACACGACCGGCGAAGCGGAGCCGCCGGCACAGCCCAGCGTTGAACTACGCGTTCAGGCAGCATCGTCGCTCACAGGGCCACTGACAGAGATCGTTGAGTTGTATTCCAATAGAGCCCCAGCGGTGATCATCACAACGAACTTCGATTCATCGGGCACACTGCAGGCCCAGATCGAGAACGGAGCTCCCGCTGACGTCTTCATCTCAGCAGCCGTATCGAACATGGACGTCCTCCAGGAGCAGGGGCTAATCCTTGATGGCAGCCGGCGAGACCTGCTTGAGAACTCGCTCGTGGTGGTTGCGCCCACTGGTAGCCCGATCAGGATCGAGTCGCTCGCGGATCTCGTTGACCAGGATTTCGATGTGCTGGCGCTGGGCGATCCGACGTCCGTGCCCGCCGGGAAATACGGCAAGCAGGCTCTCGAGTCTGCAGCAATCAGCGAGGTGCTGAGCCCGAAGACCGTCTTCGGGAAGAATGTCAAAGCCGTCATCAGCTACGTTGAGACGAAAGACGCAGACGTGGGGATCGTGTTCGCCACCGACGCTCTGGCCAGCCCGCTGGTCGACGTGATTCTCGAGATCGACCCAACCACTCATGGCCGTATCGTCTACCCGGTGGGAGTCGTGTCCTCAAGCGCGGAGCCAGATGCCGCTGCAAACTTCGTGGACTTCCTGTCCAGCAGCGACGCAATCGACATCTTCGAGCAGTATGGGTTCAAGGTGGCTGACTGAGTTGCAGGCGGCGATTGAGTTCCTGTCGAGTGTCGACCTCCGACCGCTCACAGTATCGCTTCGGACGTCGGTCGTCGCCACGTCCCTGGTGTTCTTCCTCGGCGTTGGTGCCGCATGGAGGACGCTCGGCGTGAAGGAGAGAGCCAAGGGCTGGCTGGATTCGCTGCTCACGCTACCGATGGTGCTGCCACCCACGGTCGTGGGCTACTGCCTGCTGGTACTGCTGGGCAGATCCACTCCCATCGGCGGCTACCTGATCGACCATGGAATGCGGCTCGTGTTCTCCTGGCCAGCCACAGTGATTGCCGCCACCGTGGTCGCGTTCCCACTGATGTACAAGACCGTCCGGGCGGCGTTCGAGCAGGTCGACCCCAACATGCTCGACGCAGCCAGGACTCTCGGTTTCTCCGAGTGGCAAGTGTTCCGACGGATCCTCCTCCCCCTGTCACGCTCTGGGGTTGCCGCAGGCACCATGTTGGCATTCGCACGTGCGATGGGAGAGTTCGGCGCAACCTTGTTCGTTGCAGGGAATCTGCCCGGGACCACACAGACGATGCCGATGGCAGTCTACTTCTCGTGGGCGGCCGGCGATCTGAAGACTGCCGGACTGTGGGTGTCGATCATCGCCCTGATGTCGTTCACCGTGATACTAGGCATCAACGAATACGCATCCCGGGTGAAACGGAAGCTAAACACGGAAGGCTGCGCATGAGCCTGTCGATAGACATTCGAAAGCGCCTGCCGGCCTTCGAGCTGCGAGTGGCGCTGGAGGCCCATACCGAGACCATCGGGCTTCTGGGAGCATCAGGAAGCGGAAAAAGCATGACACTGCGGTGTATCGCCGGCCTGGAGACCCCGGATTCGGGTCATGTGATCGTCAACGGAAGGACGTTCTTCGATTCCGAACGAGGCATCAATCTCAGCCCGCAGCAGCGTAAGACGGCACCGTTGTTCCAGCGCTACCAGCTGTTTCCGACGATGACGGTCGCGGAGAACATCGCCTCGGGAATCGACAAGGTGGTCGAACGCGACAAACGAGAGGCGATCGTCTCCGAGCTTCTCGACTTCTTCCACATCCGGAAAGAACGCAATGCACATCCTGCGCGACTCTCCGGTGGACAGCAACAGCGAGTGGCGCTGGCCCGCATGCTGGCCACGAGCCCGGGGATACTGATGCTGGATGAACCGTTCAGCGCACTTGATGAACACCTGAAGGCAAGCTTCGAGCACGAGCTTCTCGACGCGTTCGACCGCTACGGTGGCACCATCCTCTTCATCTCGCACGACATCGACGAGGCGATGCGGTTCTGCGACCGGATCGCGGTGCTGGACGCGGGCAGCATCAGCGACTTCGGGCCCGCACAGCGTATCGTCTCCGACCCCTGCTCATTGGCGACGCTCAAACTGTCGGGCTGCAAGAACATCTCACGCGCACGGAAGACCGGCGCATACTCTTTGCTCGCTGAGGACTGGGGGATTGCACTGGAATCAGGCAAGCCTGTCCCCGACGATATCGGGTACGTAGGGATGCGAGCCTCGCTGATCAGTGCGGCGACCGATGGTAATCGGGTGAATGTGGTCACAGCGCGGGCCGTTCGCGTGAGCAACTCCCGGTTCGAGCGCACGGTGCTGCTCTCGCTCGATTGCGGACTCAACCCCAACGGGCGACGGCTCTACTGGAAGATGGACACGCTCCCCGGAGCCAGCGCCGTCCCCATCGAGCGCGGAGACCTCATCAGAGTACGCCTCGCCCCGGAGCGCCTACATCTCGTAGGAGCCCCTACCGCCGGCGCCTGCCACGGTAGTGCGCGCTGATGATCGACCAGAAGAACCAGACGGTCACGCCGAAGGCGAGGACCAGGCCCACCTGCCCGATCGCGGTGAGCCATCTCGGCACACCACTCGAGCTCAGCAGGGTTGACGCGCCGATGATAAGCGCCGCCACCACGAGCGCGAAGGCGAGCCGGTTCACCAACTCGGCGACCTGGTCGAGCGGGCCCTGGAAATCGCGTGGTACCACGGCGACGCGGATCTCGCCTTTCGAGACCCGCCGCAGCGTGCGGTCGATGGTCGATGGCAGCGACTCCACGAGCCGCCCGCTCCGCCGCCACGCGCGCGCCAGCCGGTCGAGCATCTGTTCGGGACGGTGCCGCTGGCGCATCGCCCGCTCGAAGAACGGACCCGCCGCCCGGGCGAAATCGAACTCCGGGTCGAGCGCGGTGCCCACACCCTGCAGCATGCCGAGGGTGGCGATCGCCAGCGCGAAGTCGCTCGACACGCCAAGCCTGAAATCGCGGAACAGCCTCAGTATCTCGCCGAAGAGCTCGGAGGGGTTGATGAGCCCGAGCTCGCGGTCGTGGTACTTGCCTATGAGGCGCGTGACCTCCTTCTGGAGGCCGCCCTCGTCGATGTTCGGCGCCGAGGCGAGCGCCAGGAACGTATCAGCGGCAAGCTCGTAGTCGTAGTTCACAGCGGCCCAGAGCAGGTCGGTGAACCGCTCGCGGGAGTCCTCGGTCATCGTGCCCACGCGCCCGAAATCGGTGAACCCCACCCGGTCGCCCGGCAGTGCAAGGAAGTTCCCGGGATGCGGGTCGGCCTGGAAGAAGCCGAGTTCGAATATCTGCCTGAGATAGGCGTCGATGCCCCGCGACGCCAGCAGCGCGCGGTCGAAACCACCCTCATCGAGCAGGTCGGGCCGGTTCATGCGCGCGCCCTCGAGGAGCTCGAGGGTGAGCACCCGCGACGTGGTGTGGCTCCAGTACACGCGCGGGAACGTCACGGTGGGGTCGTCTTTGAACGCACGCCAGAGCCGCTCGGCGTTGCGCGCCTCGTTCACGTAGTCCAGCTCTCCCCGGAGCGCATCCGCGAACTCCATCGCGATACCTGAGACGTCGATATCCGAGAGCTCGAAGACGTGCTCGGAGACCCATGCGGCCTGCGTGAGCGTGATATCGAGATCGACCTCCACCTGCGCTCTCACGCCGGGGCGCTGGACCTTTACGGCCACCGGTGTGCCATCAGGCAGCTCGGCCCGGTAGACCTGCCCGATCGGGGCGGCAGCCAGGGGTGCGGGCGCAAAGGGAGCGAACGCCGCGGCGATCGACCGCTCGAGCTCCGTCTCAAGCACCGCGCGGACCGTATCGAACGGCCCGGGGGTGACCTCGTCCTGGAGCTTACGCAGTTCGGCGGCGAGCGCGGACGGCACGATGTCGGTACGGGTCGACATCGCCTGACCGCCCTTGATGAACGTCACGCCCAGCCGCTCGATCGCGCGGCGCACATGCTGTTCGGTGGTGAGCGCATCGGGGCCATCGTGCGCGCGCGAACGCCGCGGTGCCAGGTGGCCGAGCCCGATGACGCCGACCAGGGCGCTCAAGCCCTCGTCGGCGAGCACCTCGACGATCTGCCGGTAGCGCTCGAGATGCTTCGCCGGGAGTGCTGGCCCTCGGCGAAACCGTCTCACGACTGCTCGGACCCGCCGACCGGACGAATCGAGGCGATGAGCGCCTTGATCTCAGTGAGCTCAGCGCGCACATCGTTCAGGTCCTTGGCCGAGGCGAGTCCCATGCCGCTCACGGCACGCTCGACTTCACGGCTGACGGTGCCCTGTACCGACTTGGTTGTGGAGTCGGCCTGGGTGACCAGCCGGTTCACGAAGGTGTCCGACTGCTCGCTCGTGAGCTTCCCGCGCTGTACGAGTTCCTCGGCGAGCTCCTCGACCTTGTCCTTGGCGAGCATCGCGGCCCCGACCCCCATCAGGAACGCCTTCTCGATCAGCCCGAGATCCTCGCTCGTGCCTGTCTTCTCGTCGGCCATGCCCTGCCACCCCCGTTGGTCTCGCGGATGCATCCACAGTGAATGTACCCCTCCCGAGCGATGCCAGCATGCCTCACGGTCCTACCGAAGCGCGGCCGCGATCCGGTCGATGGCCTCGTCGAGCACCGCACGTGTGGTGGCGAAGTTGAGGCGCACGAACCCGTGGCCGTGCT
>CAZSUO010000062.1:0-9752 GCA_964610065.1 uncultured Coriobacteriaceae bacterium
GGCGAAGCGCATCGGCCTGCACCACTCGACGGGGAGCGGCAAATCGCTCGCGTCGCTTGGCGCGTTCACGCACCTGCACTCGCAGGGTAAAGTGCAGCGGGGCCTCTACATGGTCCCGCCGAAGGTGCAGGCGCAGTTCGGCGGCGAGATCAACGCCTACGCCGAACCGGGCCGCTACTCGCACTTCTCCGACCCGTCGGCGAGCGCGAGCGAGCGGCGGGCGGCCTACGCGGACCCGGAGAAGCAAATGGTGGTTATCTCGCACCAGGCGTGGCGCGATGACGTGACCTGGGCCGTGGCGCAGGAGCGCTTCGGCGGCAACGAGCAGGAAGCTGCCGACTGGCTGCGCACCGCAGAACGCGGGGAGACCGCAGAGGCGGTGCGCGCGGCGGTGGACGCGCAGGGCTGGTCGTTTGATATGAACGTGGTGGATGAGGGCCACGACACCCTCAACCGCAAGGGCAAGCCCGACTCGCGGCTCGCCCGGGTTATCGACGCCACGACCGACCGGGCCGAGTACATGATGACGATGACCGCGACGCCCGTCAAAAACGACACCTCCGAGGTCTACGACCTGCTGCGCAAGGTGCGACCCGACAAGTTCCCTGCAGACGGCTACGAGGACTTCCGGCGCAAGTACGGCCTGAACACGGAGGCGAATCGAGAGGCGCTGCAGCGGCTGGTTGCCCCCTACTTCTACGCGAAGAACGTCGATACGGGCGTAACCGAACGCCACTCGTACACGGGCGTTGAGGTGAGCGACTGGCAGCAGGAGCAGTATCGGCAGGTGCTGCAACACTACAACGCCGCCCGCAAGGCCCCCGAGGGCAGTGACGAGCGGCGGGAGGCGATCCGGGCGCTCGTGCCCGATGAGGCCCTCCGGGACCTCTCGCCCGAGGAGGCGGCGCGCAAGCTCGACGACCTCGGCGGGGCGCTTGGGTTCACCCGTGACCGTGCGATTGCGCGGGTGCTTGAGCACGCGCCGGCGGAGCACAATCCGCGGATACAGAAGGTGGTGGAACTGGCAAGGCGGCACGCGCACGCCGATGACGACGGCGGGCAGGTGCCGGGGCTTGTGTTCGCACAGTCGCTTGAGAGTGTACGGCTCGTGGCGGAGGAGCTGAAGAAGCAGGGCTTCCGGGTGGGCATCATCACCGGCGAACTCTCCGGCGCGGACACCGAGCTTCGGAGGATGGACTTCAACGCCGACGGTGGCCGCGGCAAGGGCGATGACCTCGCGCAGGAGGCTGCGACCCGGCGGAAGATGGCGAAGTACGACATCCTCGTCGGCAGCGGCGCGGCGGGGACCGGTCTGAACATGGAGCGGGCGCGCTGGCTGGCTCATTACGATCAGCCGTGGACGGCGAAGGAGATCGCACAGAGAAACGGGCGGCAGAACCGCCTCTCGCAGAAGTGGGGCGAGGTGGCGGTGCATACGCTCGGGGTGGACGTGCCCTATGACCGCCGCCGGCGGGAGCTGGTGGAGAGAAAGGCGGGCCTGATGACGACGTTCATGGAGCCGACTGAGCAGCTTGACGACACGGGCCTGGCGCGGCGGATACGTGAGGCCCGGGCCGAACGGCTGTCCAACGCGGCCGAGGCGGCGATGGGCTCTGGCGAGCCGCGCAGGCCCGCAGGAGGCGCACCGATGCAGGAGGCGGCGACATGAAAGACCTGAGTGGCCTGATCGAGAAGGTAGGCGCTCTGCTCGCCCGCGTGGAGAAGGGCATCGCGGATACCGAGGGCGCCGTCGGCGACGCCCTGATCGAGCGCGCCGACGAGATCGAGCGCATCCGCACCGAGGACATGGAGCGGCAGAGGAAGATGCTCGACGCCGAATCCGACCCCTACAAGCTGCGCGGCATTGAGGCCCTCTACGTGGCGGCGGCGACGGACCGGCAGCGTGCCCGGCGTATCGGGCGCTATGAGCGGGACCTTCGGCTGGCGCGGCAGGAGCAGGAGGCCGAACGCGGGGAGCCGCTGATCATGGCGCCGTAGTCAACCTGTAACTGATGCTTACAACGAGCGAGGCCCGCTGGCGAACCCGGCGGGCCTCGCTCGTGTACGGACAGACCCGGGAGGTGGTGCGCATGAAAGACCCGCTGCGCGACTGGCTGCTGTATCTGCCGATCGCCAAAGCCGTGCAGGCGGCGGACGGGCGCCTGGAGGTTGAGGGCATCGCCTCGGACGAGTCCGTGGACCTCGAGAACGAGATCGTCAAGGCCTCCGGGCTCGTGGATACGCTTCGCATCCTCGAGGAGCGCGGGGTGATCGACTGGGACCACGGGCGGATCATTGGCGCCATCGACAAGGCGGCCATCATCCCGGTCGAGGAGGCCATCGAGCGCTTCCCCGAACTGCGCGAGTGGTACGGGCGCGATTACGCCGGCCGCAGGGTCTTCTACCTGCACGGGTGGGTGGACGCACCGCTCCCCGACGAGGATGAGCCCGACAATCAGGACCTGCTCGACGCCCGCCATACGCTCAAGGCGGGCCACCGGCTGGGCTTCTCGGTGAGCGGGGGCAGGCTGCGGCGCGGCCAGACGCAGGGCCCCGACGGGCGCATCTACCCGTCGACGGAGCAGGCCGTGCTGACGCGGGTGGCGCTGACGCCGCACCCGATCAACCTCAACACCGTGGCGCGGATGGCGAAGTCGCTCTCCGCGGCGATGAGCGAACCGGAGGGCGACGGGCCGGTGGTGGTCATCGCGAAGGGGATGGAGGGGCTTTCGGCGGGCGCCGGGACCGATCATGCCGGGTTCGGCGGCGGTCGCTCACTCGTGCCCGAGAGCCTGCACGACCGCGTTGAAGATACCCTGTGGGGCTGCGCGACCTGTAAGACGAGCCGCCGCGCGCCCGATGCTGACGGACCTCCTCGCTGCCGCGTGTGTGGCGGGGAGATGGCTCGTACGGGCCGAAGCGAGGTCCGGAAGGGGCTGTCGCCCCTGGCGCGTATCGCACACGATCTTGGAGCACCGGAGGAGGACGCAACGATGAGTGGAGAGCTGACGCGCGCACGCAAGCTGCACAAGTCGGTCTTCGGCTCGCTCGCCCGTATCTTCGGGAAGGCCGCCGACATGGATGAGGACGACCTCGAGGATATCGAGGGCGAGGTGAAGGACCTGGCCGAGGCGGTCGGCGAGGCCGGAGAGGGCCTGCCGCCCGACGGCGAGGGGCTGCCCGAGGACGGGGCCCCCGAGGCCCCCGAGGACCTGGCGCTGGGCGAGGAGGACACCTCCGACGAACCGCCCTCCGAGGGCGAGGTGGACGATATCCTCGCAGAGCTCGACGATGCCGATGAGGCTGTCCCCGACCTCTACGAGACCACGCAGGAGGACGTGGAGGCCGGCACACAGGACGAGGATGATGACGACGACGACGAGGACGACGACGAGTTTGAGGAGGCCGGGATCGTGCGCAAGTCACTGGCGCAGTACATCGCAGAGAAGGAGGGGGGTGCGGAGGCGCTGGAGGTGATCGAGGCCGACGACCTGCTTGCCGGCCTGCTCGAGGGCCTGCAGAAGGCCCTCGACGACCGCTTCGAGACCCTGGAGGCGGCCCTCGCGGAGAGCCTCGAGGGGCAGGCGGCGATGGCGGAGGGCCTCAGCGCCATGCACAAGTCGATCGGGGCCTCGTCCGAGGAGCTTGCGCTGCTGCGGACGGTGCAGGAGCAGCGCAAGCGGGCGCTCGGGGCCGTGCCGGCCGGGACGCGCATCCGCAAGTCGGCGAAGGATGGCGCGGCGGCGGTGGAGCCTGAGGAGCTCGTCGACCGCATCCAGAAGGGGCTGCAGGAGGGCCTGCTCGACGTAGGCGAGGCCAACACCATGAACGTGCGGCTGCGCCGGGGAGACCTGGAGGGGGTGGAAGCGGATCTGGCGACTATCGGGGCCTGACCTGCGTCTGCCCGTTGCACGCACCGTCGTGAACCACAACTGACGTGAAACACCATTGCGCAGAGAGCGCGCCCATACCGGGCGCGCTCTTTGCATTAGGAGGCTACTCAGATGAGTGGACGAGTCATTCGCGCGGCGGACTATCCGGGCCGTTTCATCACCGCCAGCAACGAGGGGCGGGCCGAACTCGATGCGCTGGTCTCGAGCCTGACGAAGGCGCTCACGGCGGGCTCTGGCACCGACAGCGCCAGCTTCACGGGCGGGCGCAGCATGATCCCCGAGTCGCTTGAGAACACGCTCCAGACCACGCTGTGGGGCGAGCGCCACGTGAAGCTGTTCAAGAAGCTCCGGCCGAAGCCGCTCAAGGCCATCGTGGACGAATACACGGTGCGTGACAGCTACGGTGGGCGCTGGGGAACCGCGACGACCGAGTCGGCGAACCCGGTGGCCCGCGTCTCGAACCTGCGGCGTGAGATCGAGCAGTGCGCCTTCTACCGCGACATGCGGTCGGTCACCCACCCGCTGCTGCAGGTCGATACCATCGACCCCGGCGCGGAGGCGGAGGAGGAGGAGGCCGCGACCCGGACCATCCTGCACGCGATTGAGGAGGACCTGTTCGTCGGCGACCCGACCATCTACCCGCAGCGGATGCAGGGCCTGCGCGCCCGCGTCCTGGCGGAGGGCGGCGATCTGGTCGTGGACGCGCACGGCACCGCCGTCACGGACCTCGACGAGTTCCACGCTATCGCGGGCGTCGTGGAGGCAGAGGGCGGGTACATCTCCGACGCCTACTTCCACACCTCGGTCGGCGCGGACATCACCGCTGCCGCCAAGGACGCGCAGCGGTTCGTCCTGACCCCGACGGCGGACGGCGCGCCGATGGCCGCCGGCACCCCGATCTCCTCGCTCGTGACCGACTACGGCGAGGTCAACCTCACCCGTGACCGCTTCGTGCAGGCGCGTCACCTGATGAGCGCCCCGGACGTGGCCGACACCCCCGACGCCACCAAGTGCCCGGGGACGCCGGTCGTGGACGCGGCCACCGGCAACGCCGGCGCCATCTACGACCAGACCAACCTCCCGGCGGGGACCTACCAGGTGCGTGTCTCGGCGGTCTGCGAGAACGGTGAGTCGGTCGCGTCGGTGGCGAACCAGGTCGTCCTCGCCGCCGGCTGCGCCATCCAGATCACCGTGACCCCCGCCGACGCGCTCGCGACCGGCTACCGCGTCTACCTCTCGGCGGTCGACGCCGCCGACGCGACGGACTGCCGGCTGCACGCGGAGTACGCCGCCACCGGCGCCCAGCAGACCCTGACCGTTGACGGGCACTGGGTCACGGGCACGACCGACATCTACCTCCTGAGCATGGAGGAGGGCGAGGCTGCTATCGACTGGCGGCAGCTGTTCCCCATCACCCGCTTCGACCTCGCGGTCACGAGCCCGGTGATCCCGTTCCTGGTCATGATGTACGGCTACTGCCGCGTCATGCGGCCGAACTGGCACGGGCTGATCACGAACGTCCTGCCGTCGAACGTGGACTGGGCCCCGCTCGGTCCCTGATGGGGCACTCCCGGGGGGGTGACGTAGCGTAGCACGACAGATACCGGCAGCGGGCGACCGCGAAGGCCGCCCGCTGCCTTTCACAGGAGGAGGAACCTCTCATGGCTGAGAGTGTGCTGACAACGCGCGACCGCGCCCGGCTCGACGGTTCGTCGCCGGTCGCGAATGACGTAGGCCTCGGCGCCAAGCTCGGTGACGTGCAGGACCGGGTGGGGGTGCTGGAGGCGTCCTCGGTCGCGGATGTGGGCGACCTCGACGACCTCGACACAACCGAAACAGGGAGCATCGTCGGGGCGATAAACGAGGTGGCCGCTACCGCTGCCTCGGCGCTGCAGGGGCCGGCCGGCTATGTGATGCAGGTCGCTGTCCTGCCCGCTCAGAACGGCACCGGCACGACCCCCATCGCGTTCGACGCGGATACACCCGCCGCGATCACCGGGACGGTGGATATGGCCTCGCCGGTCGACCTGTCGGCCGTTGGTGATGGCGGGACCTTCATCGTCAATCCCGACGATGCGGGCGCTGACACCGCAACGCTCAACGCGGCTGCGGCCACGTCGGTCTCGGGCGCGGCACCCTCGACGGATATCTCCGCGGAGGCCGACAACGCCCTGATGATCTCGGTCAACGGCTCGCCGGCGGTGCTGGTCGAGCTCACGGTGGCCGGGCTTGATACGGGCACGAAGATCGCCACGGAGCTGCAGACGAAGATCCAGGCCCTCGCGCTCGTCGATGGCCTCGAGGGCTACGGCTTCGAGGACGTGACCGTCGCCTATACGACCGTCTACACGATCACCTCCGGCGTGCTCGGGACCGACTCGTCGGTCGTAGTCACGCCCGCTGCTGAGGCGAGTATCACGGAGGAGCTCAAGCTCGGCGTCGCCGCCGGTGGTGTGGAGACCGCCGGCACCGGCGACTGCGGCAATATCGCCGCCGTGGAGATCGACGAGCTGATCACGCTGATCAACGGCGATATCGCCGGTCTCACGGCCGACTCGGCCGGTGGCTACCTGCGCATATCCTCGGACACCGCCGGCGTCGACAGCTCGCTCGTTCTCGGCGCGGGCACGCTCAACGTGCTCCTCGGCTTCACGAACGCGGCTGCCGCGTACGGCGGGGTGGGCCTCGGCCTGACGGCGATGGCGAACGCGAGCTACTCCGTCATGGCGATCATCACGGACGCGGCGCAGGGGGCCGTGGCCGCGCTCGGCGTGGCGCAGCGCACGACGGCGGGCTTCAACCTGCTGTGCAGCAGCGCCACCTCGACGGCGCCGGTGGTCATGTGGATCGGCGGTGTCCCGGCCGAGTCGTAGACGGTTTCACCCCACCAGAGGAAAGGAAGCTGCCCACCATGATTATCCGCAACGAGAAGATGGCCGGCCAGACCTGCTGGCTCGGCGACGGGCTGGTGTCGTTCGATGCCGAGGGCGTTGCCGTCGGCGTCGTGAAGCGCGACGGGCGCAGGTGCGACCCGCCCGCGCCGCTCAACGACTCGCAGGTGGAGAACGCCCGGGAGGTGGCCTTCGCGGGCTTCGTCGTGGAGGAGGACGCGGAGGGGGCCGTTCCCGCGCCCCAGGCGCCCGCACAGGCCCCCGCGCCCGTCCCGGCACCTGAGCCCTGCGAGGGGCCGCCGGCGGCTGCACAGGAGCCTGTGGCTGCCGCTGCCGAGGAGCCTGATGAGGCGGCCGTGGAGGATGAGGCCCCCGACGGCCCCGACCTCCCGGACCTCGACGCCCTCAAGCGCCCGGCGCTGCTTGCGCTCGTGCGCGAGCTCGGCATCGGCGTCAACGGCGTCGGCCTCAAGAACACGGACCTCGCGGAGGCTATCCGCGCGGCGTGGCGCGAGCGCGGCCTGCTGGCCGAGTAGTAGAGACCCGAAACAGAGAGGAGGCGGCGGCGCATGGCTATCATCGAGCGCGAGGCGATCACCCGGCGGATTGCGGGCCTGCGGCCGTATCTCGACCTCGTGGACCCCGACGATCTCGACGCGATCTTAGATGAGGCACTGGCCGCGGCGACGGCGCGCTTTGAGGACCGTTTGGAGGCGTGCCTCGAGCGTACCGTCATCCGCCAGGACCCCGACGACGGCGAGGTGGAGGGCGTCGATTACGACCGCCTCGAGCCGGCCCTGTCGTGGGAGCGGCGGAGGATGGACAAGCTCATTACGATCGACCTGCGCCGCCGCCCGGTCATCAGCGTCGAACGGATCCGGCTCAAGCTCTCCGACGACCTGCAGCTTATCACCTTCCCGCCGGAGTGGTATCAGGACCACATCCAGTTCAACTTCGGGCGGGTGACGCTCATCCCGGCGGCGCTCGGGCACCTCGCGCTCGCCGGCAACGGCGTGCCGATCTACCAGTGGATGACCTCGAAGATGCCGTGGCCGGTGCTCCCGCAGTGCTTCTACGTGAACTACACGGCGGGCTGGGAGAACGCGGCCACGAACCCGCAGCTTGGCGACCTGCGCCGGCACCTCGCGGTGCAGGCTGCCCTCTACGCGATGGAGGATATCCGGGACCTGATCCCCTCGAGCGTCTCACTCGACGGGGCCTCCGAGACCTTCGACGGCGTGCAGCAGCGCCTGGAGGCGCGGTCAGAGCGGATCGAGACTTTCCTGAGCGAGTGGCGCGGCAAGCACAATCCGCCGCGGATGGTGGTGATCTGACGTGCTGAACCCGATGGCGGCGAGAGTGAGCATCCAGCGGCTCGGCGAGCGGGTGCGCTGGCTGCAGGCGCTCCCGTGCGACTGCCGCGACCCGGCGGACCCGACCTATGGTGACGCCCGCGCCTGCACCCGCTGCGAGCACGGCTACGTCTACCGCGAGCAGGTGCTGCCTGCGAGCGTGCGCGTGCTGCTCACGCGGCAGCGGCGCGAGTTTCTGCACCCCGAGGTCGGCCTCGTGCGGGTGGGGGACCTGACGGTGACGGCGATGCCCGACGAGATCCAGATATCCGACTTCGACAAGCTCGTGCTGATCGACCGGGCGGCGCCGAAGAAGGAGCTCGTGACGCGCGGGTCGGGGGAGCGCGACGCCCTCGCGGAGGAGTATCCGCTCGCGGTGGCAGTCGTGGCCGACGGTGACACGGTGTTCGTGGAGGGGACCGACTACCTCTTCGACGAGGAGGCGGGGGAGGTCGTGTGGCTCGCCGGCGGGTCCGTGCCTGGCGGGCGGACGTATGCGGTGTCGTACACGTTCGCGCCGGTCTACTGGTATACGGGCACGATGTCGGCGGAGTCGCGGCCGATGCCCGGGTACAGTGCGCCGTGGCCGAAGAGCGGGTTACTGCAGGTACACTTCCCGGAGGTCTGATGAGTATGAACGATGAGCGGCAGGGCAGGCCGTTGATGGTCCCGTCGTGGCTTTTGGAGAGGCTCGAGGAGCTGGACAAGGCTATCGGCGGGCAGTTGTCGCTGTTTGACGAATCGAAGGTCTCCCGGCATGGCAAAGGCCCCAAGGGCGGGCAGTTCGCGCCGAAGGGCGGGGCGAAGGGCGGCGGGGGCGGTGGGCAGCCGAAGATGCCGAACCCCGCTACTCAGCACGGGCGGGCACAGGTAGCGCGGATGTTGGGCCAGAAGCCGCCGGTCGATGACAAGGGTCGCTATCAGAGCGGCCCGCTCGCCAGTAAACCCACTGCTGAGAAGCAGACCTTGATTGCCGGTGCGAGCAAGCGGGCGAAGCAGTTCATGGCGGGACTCGACGAGGACAAGGCGCGTCAGTCCGATGATTTCAGTCAGTCGCGTGCCCTGCTGACCTCCATGGGGTACAGCGACGAGCAGCAGGACTACGTTCTGAGCCATTTCGAAAGCCACGGCGGCTACGATGATGCGGAGGTGCTTTGGAACGTACATCCCGATATCGTGCATGACGCCCTCGTCGGGGCCGGTGAGCCCGCTGGCGGAGGCGGTGGCGAGGAATCGCGCGACGAGCGGGAATCCCGACTCATGGAAGCGGGCGTCCTGTTGCCGGACCATGCGTCGGAGGTAAACTCGATTCTGCAAGGCGAGTATCTGAGCAAGTTCTCCAAGCAAGCGAGGCCCGGCGGCAACAGGATATGGGATCGTGGCGCAGGCGGCAATACGGCCCATTTCAGAGAGTGGGCAGATGAGCACAGACCTCGCGTGCGGGATGCGATCATGGACTGGCGGGAGGCGAAGGCTGGAGGCGGGCCCGAGTACCGGAACACGGCGTTTGACGAATGGGCGGACAAGATGAGCTGGAAGATCGACGGATAGGCGCTGATGGGGAGGTCCACCGTGGACACCGCCTACTGGACCTATCTCGACGACCGTCACCCGGT
>CAZSUO010000062.1:9762-10367 GCA_964610065.1 uncultured Coriobacteriaceae bacterium
GCTCCAGGTGGGCCAGGAAGAGCGTCCCAGCGCCGGGCACGGGTGAGCTGCTCGATGACTACCGCCTACTGGCCCTCCCTCGAAGATCGTCCCCCGGTCTACGACCGCACGAGCGACGTGACCTCGTGGGCCTTCGCCCCCGAAGGCCTCACCCCGGCCGAGTACGACGCCGAGGAGGGGGCCGTCGAAACCGACGGCGGGCAGCCGTTCCCGCAGACGGAACCGCTGTCCATGGGCTTTGAGAGGCTGCCGTCGCTTGAGTGGCGGCAGGGGCCAAGCGGCAACACGATCCTGACGCTTAGGCTCTCCTCGGAGTGGACGGGGAAGATGGACCTTCGGGAGATGGTGGAGTTCGCGCGGGCGATGCACGAGCAGTTCCAGGCGCACTCGCACGGGCCGTATTCGCTCACGATGCTCGCCGATATGGGCCACCCCTACGGCTACGGACTGCCGGGGGAGCTGCCCTCGTGGGGCAAGCTCGCACAGCCGCGCAAGGTCCCCCGCTACGCCGACACGCTTGCCGGCCGCAGGAGCATCGGGCATGTACGCGGGGTCCGTGGCTCCGTGGGCACGATGTCGGTTGTCAACGAGCAGACGAGCGACTT
>CAZSUO010000063.1:0-2670 GCA_964610065.1 uncultured Coriobacteriaceae bacterium
GGCCTGCATGGTCGTGCCGATGTTCCTACCCGCAGCCCCCCGGCACGGCGCATGGGGCACCCGGGGCAGGACCGCTTCCGGAGCCCCCGACGGGGATCGTACGAGCCCGCTCGGGATGGAGGATGCAGGTGAGGTCCTCGGCCATGTAGTCGCCCTCGCGCTGCCATGCCTTGGCGCGGCAACCGCGGCAGATGCGGCTGTACTCGCATGCGTCCGGGGCGCACATGCCGGTCGACTCCTCGAGGTCGATCTGGTAGAGCGCCTCGGTGGCCTCGGCAAAGCTCATCTCGCGGATGTTGCCCACCGTCCAGTCCTGCGCGAACTGGCACGGCATGATGTTGCCGTCGGAGCTGAGGTTCATATGACCCTTGCCCACGGGGCAGGCGCTGATGGTCTTGAGGCGCTCCAGACCCTTGCTCACATCCACGCCGCGTTCGATGAAGCGCTCGGCGATGTAGGGGATGACCGAGGGGAGTGCTCCCACGTCGTACTCGAACTTGAGGTCGGGGTCGAGCATGTCCTCCACGATGAAGTCGGCCAGCTGACGCCACTGCTCCACAGACACACGCGAGTCGTCCTCGCCCTCGCTGCGCCCCGCGGTGATGAGGTCGCAGATGTAGATCATGCCGCAGTCGAGGTCCTTGGCCATCTGGATGATGTCGAAGATGTGCGGCCAGGTCTCCTTGGAGAGCGCGCTCTTGAGCACCACGCCCACACCCTCGGCGCGCAGGGCCTTGATGGCGCGTACCACGCGAGCGTGCGTGCCAGGCACGCCAACCATCGCGTCGTGGAACTCGGCCGGACCGTACATGGAGGTGGCGATCCAGCGAACACCGTAGCTAGCGAGGCGCTTGGCTGACTCCTCGTCGATGAACGTGCAGTTGGTGGAGATGGTGGGGCGCACGCCCTGCGCGTTCACCTCGGCAAGGATCTCCCAGAAGTTGGGACGCATCATCGGTTCGCCGCCGGAGAGGAACACCACCGGGACGCCGGCCGCGCCCATGCGACGGACGATGTCGATCGTCTCCTCATCGGTGAGCTGGTCGGGGAGCGCGTGCCCATCGGCGGCCATGTAGCAGTGGTCGCACAGCAGATTGCAGCGGTTGGTGATGTTCCAGATGATGTCGCTCGGACGGCCGAGCTGGGCGTTCTTGAACGCCTTGTTCTCGGACTCGGCGAGAGGACCGTCGAAGAAGAGCGAGCGGACGTGTGCCATGGATGGTGCCTCCTTGAGGAGCGACGTGGCAGCTCCGTGGGGCGGAGCGAGTTAGTGAACCCTAACAGGGTAGCACCGTGCAAGAGGCGCGCCAAACGCGGATGAGACGCCGAGGACCGCGCGAGGGGCACTGGGCGCGCTCAGTCGGCGTCCTTCGGGCCGATCGGCAGTCGCACGATGAACGTGGTGCCGTGCCCAGGGGCGCTTGCGAGCGTGATGCCGCCGCTAAGAAGCGTCACCAGCTCCCGGGTGATGGAGAGCCCGAGACCGGTGCCCTTTGACTTGCCGCCCAACGATGGCGCCACCTGATGGAAGGGCTGCCAGATGTACTCGTGGTAGGCGGGATCGATTCCCGGGCCGGTGTCGGAGATTTCGATGAGCAGGGCATCACCCTCCGATGATGCACGCACCGACACCGAGCCGGAGTCCGTGAACTTCACGGCGTTCCCCATGAGGTTGATCAACACCTGGAGGAACCGCTGTCGGTCGCTCGTGATGGTCTCGGGCGCGTCACGACACTCTGCAACGAGCGTGAGCCCCTTACCGGAGGCCTGCGGTTCGATGATGCTGACGACCTCATCGATCGCGGAGGCGACGGAGAACGCCTTGAACTCGAGGGCCATCTGCCCGGACTCGACCTTGGCGAGATCGAGTATCTCCTCGATCATGCCGAGGAGGTAGTGCCCCGCGTTGTTCACCACGCGGAGCTGCCGTGACTGGTCTTCGGTGAGGGGGCCGGACACGCCGCCGAGAATCAGATCCGTGAACCCGATGATCGAGTTCAATGGTGTGCGCAGTTCGTGGCTCATGTTCGTCAGGAAGCGATCCTTGGCGAGGGTGGCTTCCTGGAGCTCCTCGTTCGATCTGCGCAGTTCCTCCGTCCGCTCGGCCACCTGGCGCTCCAGGTCGGCCTTGTGGGCGCTGAGTTCGGCCTGGGTACGCTCGAGTTCCTCGAGCCGACGCCTCAGCTCGGGATAGTAGCTCTTCCTCGCCGAGTGGGCTCCGAGGCCGATGACGCCCTGCCGGAGCTCCTCCCTGGAGTTCTCAGGCGATGGCGTCATGCAGTATCCCGACGAGGTCGTCTGTCGTGGCATCCCAAGGGTTGGTGGCCAGGCATGCGTCGGCGCTCGCGTTTCTTGCGAGATCCGAGACGGTCTGCTCGGTGAGCCCATAGTCGGCGAGCGACGAGGTCATTCCGATGACCGAAGGGAACTCGGTGAGCCACGCTGCGATGTCCGCACCCGTTCGCATGGTGCGCGGCAGGCCGAGGGCGTCGGCCATACGCTCGATCCTGGGCTGTGGAAGCTCCGGCAGGGTGCGGCGCATGACGGGGCCGAGGAGCAGCGCGTTGCACTCGCCGTGGGGCGCATCGAGCAACCCACCGAGCGCATGGGCGAGCGCGTGCACCGCACCGAGACTGGCGTTGGAGAAGGCGAGTCCCGCGTCGAGGCTGG
>CAZSUO010000063.1:2770-5782 GCA_964610065.1 uncultured Coriobacteriaceae bacterium
GCGTGCACCGCACCGAGACTGGCGTTGGAGAAGGCGAGTCCCGCGTCGAGGCTGGCCTGTGCCATCTCGCCGCGCGCATCGAGGTCATCAGGGTGCTCGACAGACCGCGGCAGGCTCCGGGCTACGAGCCGCATCGCCGCCAGCGCGAGCTCGTCGGTGAGCGACCAGCTGGCGTTGGATACGTACGCCTCGATGGCGTGGACCAGCGCGTCCATGCCCGTCGTCGCGGTCAGGTCGGCGTCCATGGTGGCCAGTGGCTCCGGGTCCACCAGCGCGAGATCGGGAACGAGGGACTTGCTGATCAGTGCGGCTTTCAGGCGCCTGGCCGGGTCGGTGATGATGGCGAACTGCGAGACATCGGCGCCTGACCCCGCGGTGGTGGGGACGCATACCAGCGGCGGCATCGGGATCCCGACGTGGTCGACCCCTTCGTAGTCGAGCACGTGTCCGCTGTTGGTGGCCACCACGCCGATGCCCTTGGCACAGTCGAGCGGACTCCCGCCGCCGATGGCGATGATGCCGTCGCAGCCATGCTTGAGGTACGCCTCGGCGCCACGCATGACCTGGTCGGCGATCGGGTTCGGTCGCACGTCCTGGAAGAGGACGGCCTCGGTGTCGTACTCGCGAAGGGACTCGATCAGTGGCTCGACCCACCCGGCCGCGATCACCTCGGGGTCGGTGACCGCGAGGACCCGCGTGATACCGATACGCTGCGCGTACGGTCCGGCCATGAAGCGGGCCCCATCGCCATAGAGGATCTCGGGGGCCACGAACTTGCGAAGCTCTCTGTGTGTGGCCGTGATGATCACCTCCGCCTGCCGGTGCGGTGTCCCTTCTCAGCGTGATGATACCCGTTCGTCGCAGACTCCTGATGAGCACTGGCCCGGGGTCTTGCTGGATGCGACTCGGCACGGCACTCGCTATACTCGTGGCACGGGCGAACGCCCCAGGACGCGATACGGCGTGCCGTGACCACGAGGAGGTGATCCAGCGTTGAGTAGTAAGTGCATCGCTGCGGAGGTGTCCACCTCGTAGGACGGCGCTGAAGCGGGCCGAAAGGGCCCGGCGCACGCGTTCCTGCAACCAGGACGAAGTCGCTGTCTGACGCAGCGATGGGAGAGGGCCGTCGAGAGGCGGCCCTCTCTGCTTCCCGTCGGGGCCGCGTCCGGTCAGGCGACCCTAGAGGGTCCGCGTCCGCTGCGCCCGCTTCTGATGCTTTCGGGCGAACCGGCGGGCAGCGCGAAGCTTGCGTAGCCGTGCGCGTTCCTCGGCGGGTGTGGTGTCACGTGCCGCCCGCCGTGCGCGCTCGACAGATATGAAGATGAACGGGCTCAGGCTTCCGCCCCCCGGGTAGGGTACTCTCCTCCTAGGAGGGTACCCGAGGCGACGCGTTTCGTCGCCAGCCGGGTCGATGTCGTCAGACCGTCCGAGAGGGGACGATCATAAACGGAACGATAGCCACACTCATCCTCATCAGCGCCGCACTCCTGTTCGCTGGCGTCGTGGCAAGCAAGCTGTCGTCCCGATTCGGCATACCGGCGCTCCTGCTCTTCCTGGTGACCGGTATGCTTGCCGGGTCAGAGGGGCCCGGGGGAATCCCGTTCGACAACCCCGTGATGGCAATGGGGATCGGCTCAGTGGCGCTGTTCCTGATCCTCTTCGACGGTGGACTGCAGACGGATCTCAAGAACCTATCTCGCGCGGTCGCCATCAGGGGCGCTCTTCTCGCAACGCTTGGCGTGATGATCACCGCTGGTGTGGTGGGCGCGTTCGCGGTGGTCGTGCTCGACATGTCGCTGGTCGAGGGACTGCTGCTCGGCGCCATCCTCTCCTCGACCGATGCGGCGGCTGTGTTCTCTGTCCTGCGCTCACGGAGCGTGGGCCTGCCGCCCCGGCTGCGCACGCTGATCGAGTTCGAGTCGGCAAGCAACGATCCCACGGCCGTGTTCCTGACGGTCACGCTCATCGCGGTCGCGCTCGGCGACGCCCCTTCAGGCGCGATGCTGCCGATCTCGTTCGCACTCCGGCTCGCGGGCGGTGGCGCCATCGGCTGGCTCTCGGGTGTCCTGATCGTCCGCGTGCTCAACCGGATCGATCTTGAGCACGATGGTCTGTACCCCGTGCTCACGCTTGCCGCGGCTGGCGTCGTCTTCGGCATCGCTGAAGTGGCTGGCACGAGCGGCTTCATGGCGGTGTACATCGCAGGACTTGCGATGACCGGTCGGGTGTTCGCCCACCGTCGCAGTCTGTTGCGTTTCCACGAGGGCGTGGCGTGGCTGATGCAGATCGTGATGTTCCTTATCCTCGGTCTGCTGGTGTTCCCCATGGAGTTGCTCGACTACATCGTGCCGGGGCTCCTGATCTCGGCGGTGCTCATGTTCATCGCCCGGCCGCTCGCCGTGATGCAACTGCTCCTCGGCTCCGACTTCAACATCCGTGAGCGGCTGATGGTCTCATGGGTCGGTCTGCGCGGCGCCGCACCCATCATCCTGGCCACGTTCCCGCTGGTGGCCGGCATCGAGTCCGCCAGCCCGATCTTCAACACGGTGTTCTTCGTCGTGGTCTTCTCTGTCCTGATCCAAGGCCCCACCGCGGGCCGGATGGCCCGCCTGCTCAAGCTTGATGCACCGCTTGAACCGCTTGAGAGGCTACCGATCGAGATAGATGCGGACGCGGCGATGGGGATGACCGTGGCACGGTTGGCGGTGGAACCGGGCTCCCATGCCGACAGACGCAGACTGCTCGATGTGGGCGGGCCGCACATGCCGCTCGCGATCCTGATGCGGCGACAGGGGTGGTACTTCATCCCGACGGGTACCACCGTGCTTGCGGGCGGAGACGAGCTCTACGTACTCGGAACGGCCGAGATGATCGAAGCGATGCGGCCGAAGGTGTGCGACGCGATCCGGTGCGACCTGAACTGACCCGTGCGATGCCGGCCGCGCGGTGGGCTCCCGGTCCGCCTGGACGCCCGGCCCCCTCGCCCGCTCGTCACCGTATCGCCTGCCACCA
>CAZSUO010000063.1:5882-9932 GCA_964610065.1 uncultured Coriobacteriaceae bacterium
GCATCACCGGTGAAGAACACGCCATCGGCGGTGAGGACGCCGTGATGGCCGAGTGTGTGACCGGGGAGGGGGATGGCGGTCACCCGGGGGTCGTCGAGGTCCTCGATGTGAGCGTCCACGGCGCATCCGATGCCGCGGAAGAGTCTGGTGGTCATCTTGTCGCTCGGCTTGGCCCAGCTGAACATCCCCCGGATGTTGATGTCCGGGTTCTCCACCATCGCGGCGTCGTCACGGGCGGCGATGACGCGCACGGCCGGCGAGCGGAGCGCGTGCGCGATCGAGAAGTGGTCGGCGTGGCCGTGGGTGAGCACGAGCGTGTCGAGGGGTACTCCCGCGTAAGCGGCCTCGTCCTCGGTGGTGTCGATGCCGAGGCCTGCCACCAGCCCCGCGCTCGTGAGCCCCGGCACCACATACGTGTCGCCGGCAAGGTGGATGGCGCTGTCGGGGAGAGCAGGCATGCAGACAGTATGCCACTCGGCGGGTTGCGGTGGGCGAGTGTACAGACTGGCCGCACATCATGGTATATACGCTATGTATACGAGATTGGAGGTGCATGGTGCGTGTCAAGACGCGAAAAGTCGGCAATAGCCTGACCGTCACCATTCCCAAGGAGTTGGTGATGGAAATGGACTTGGCCGAGGACACCGACATGAACATATTCGTGCGTGAGGGCGCGGTGGTGCTCGAGCCGGTCGTCTCGCGTTGGGATCGCCTCGTGGAGCGCGTGAGGGCCGAGGCCGCTGGAGTGGACGAAGCGACCATCGAGGCCGAGATGAGCACGCTGCGTCCCGGCTACCGTGTTCAGTCGCCAGCCAACCACGAGAACGGCCGCTGAGTTGGAGCGACTCCGCGTCGTGATCGATACGAACGTGCTGATATCCGCAGTGCTGAGAGGCGGTGTACCGGAGCGCATCCTTAAGGCCGCACGCAGTGGAGAGGTGAGCGGCATCGTTTCGCTGCACATCCTCGGCGAGTTGCGCGACGTGTTGACGCGATCCCGCTTCGGCGTGGACGCGGTGCTGGTGGATGCGCTCGCCGAGGAGATCGCGGAGTTCTGCGAGGTGGTCGCTGTCGAACGCGCCACGGCGTCGTGGAGCGCGGACCCGGATGACGACCCGGTCGTCGAGGCGGCTCTTCAGGGGCGGGCCGACGTGGTGGTCACGGGCGATGCGCACCTGCTCGTGCTCGAAGTGCCCGGTGTGCGCTTCTTGCGGCCTGCCGAGCTTGCCACGGAGCTGCACCTCGAGGCTGACCCCGACTGATCGCTGCTATCCTGCGCGCTCCGCGTCGTAGGCATCGATCAGCAGCTTGAGCGAGCGTGCGCAGGTCTCATCACGCCAGTCGCTCATGCGCTCGGCCAGATCTGACGGCAGGTCGCTCACGTCGCTCTCGGCGTATGAGGACCCAAAGATCGAGAAGCCGGTCACGAGTGCGATCATCGACTGCCAGAGCTCGACGGCGTCGTTGTCACTGAAGCCGAGCTGCGTGAGGAACACCAGGCCGCTGTCCGGGTCGGTCTCGACCCGCCTGCCCGCAAGGGGGGTGAGGTTGGGGTGGGCCGACAACACGCGCTGGTACTCGGCGAATATCGCGAGCAGCAGTTCCTTCCAATCCTCGGGTAGCGGATCGGGGATGCGCATCTCTGCGCGCATACGTACGAGGATGCCGTCGAGGAGCGCGTCCTTGCTGGAGAGATGGTGGTAGAGCGAGGCGGCCTCGACACCCACGTCCGCCGCGAGCCGGCGCATCGAAAGCGCGTCGAGACCCTCGGCATCCGCGATCGCGAGTGCGGCGGCGAAGAGCGCGTCTTTGGTGAGCGGTGTCGTGCGCTTCTTCGGTGTGACCACAGTGGAGATCCCCTCGAAAGAGGTACTTGACC
Source organism: uncultured Coriobacteriaceae bacterium (assembly GCA_964610065.1). GTDB lineage: Bacteria > Actinomycetota > Coriobacteriia > Anaerosomatales > Anaerosomataceae > Anaerosoma. Next base: position 7,762 of record CAZSUO010000063.1, read on the forward strand.
CTAACAGTGTTAGGTAGCATACTGCGCATTGTGCCTAACACCGTTAGGTTAGCAGACCAAGTAGCAGGATGCGAGGGGTCTTTCGATGGAGCCGACGACAGGGCTGATGATGGATCGCCGGGAGTTCGTGCGCATCGGAGCATGCGCGGGCGCTATCACCGCGATCGCCTTCACGGGCGGATGCGCGGCTGCGGAGACTGCGGGGTCAGACGAGTCGGCCATTGAAACGCCTTCATTCACGTTCGGGGAGGAGACAGGGATGTCGAAGCGAGTGCTCATTGGCTATGCAACCCGCACGGGTTCGACGACGGGAGTGGCCGAGGCGATCGGGCGCACGCTCGGCGAACGCGGCTACGCGGTGGACGTCAAGCCGCTGCGCGAGAAGCCGTCGCCGGGCGGCTACGACGCGGTGGTTGTCGGTAGCGCCATCAACGGCGCGGCGTGGCTGCCCGAGGCGATCGGCTGGATCGAGTCCAACGCGAGCGTGCTTCGCGACATCCCGACCGCCGTGTTCTGCGTGCACAGCATGAACGGCGGCACCGACGAGAAGCAGACCCGCAAGCGCACGGCGTACCTCGACAAGGTGCACGCCGCGGTCACGCCGGCGGCCGAGGGGTTCTTCCTCGGCAAGGGCCCGACCGCCGACGACACGTCTCTCATCGCGCGTTGGGCATTCAAGACGTTCGGTGGAACGGCCGAAGGTGACGCGCGCGACTGGGACAAGATCCGGACGTGGGCCGGGGGGCTGGAGCTGTGACGCCTGGGCGGCCTGCAAGCGGTCGCCGAGTGGCCGCGACCTATAAAGCATTAGAGGAATCTATAGATAAGTGCTTGACACTCTGACCCATAGCGACCTATAGATAGCTGTAGGTGCTTATAGATAAGAGGTGAAGCACTATGCCGAAGAAGCCAGAACCCGCTCCGGCGGGACAGCTCTCCGCCGAGGCGTTCCCGCGCGTACTGGAAGCCATGCAGTCGGGTGAGTTGTCCGACGTGATCCGGCGAGCGAACCGCGACTACCTCTACTGGGACCGCCTCAAGCAGCTTCCCATGCCGGGAGGCGTGTCACCTGAGAGTGCGTGGCACTTCGTGAAGATGCTGCGCGGCATCGATCGCAAGCCCACTCCGGTGGTGGATACGCACGGTCACTCCTTCACCTACATGCTCACTGAGGAGATCCAGCGCTGTCTCCACCTGATCGACCGTGATGCAGGCGGGCGCATCACCTCGACTGATGCAGGCATTCCCGAGTACGCGCAGCGAAGATACCTCGTGAGTTCGCTTATGGAAGAAGCGATAGCTTCGAGCCAGATCGAAGGAGCAGCCACCACGCGGCGAGTGGCTAAAGACATGCTCCGCACCGGCCGGAGGCCGCGCGACCGCGCCGAGCGGATGATCCTCAACAACTACCGGACGATCTCGATGCTGAGGGAGCACCCCGAGGAGCCGTTCTCCCCCGAACTCATCATCCGCATCCAGGCATCGTTGACGGAAGGCACGCTCGAGGACGCCACCGACGTGGGCCATCTGCGCGCCGATGACGATGTGATGGTGCATGACAACGCCACCGGCTCCATCCTCCACGTCCCTCCACCCGCGAGTACGATCCCGCATGAGCTAGAGCGCCTGTGCGACTGGGCCAACGATGACGGCCCGGAATTCCAGCATCCGGTCCTTAGGGCGTGCATCCTGCACTTCTGGCTCGCGTACCTGCATCCCTTCGCGGATGGCAACGGGCGAACCGCGCGGGCGCTGTTCTACCTCTACCTGCTGAAGCACGGCTACCGGCTGCTGGAGTTCGTTCCAGTCTCACGGGTGATCCTGCGCCGGCGAGGTCAGTACGACCGTTCGTATCTGTACGCCGAGGCCGATGACGCCGATATGACGTACTTCCTCGTGTTCCATCTGCACGCGGTTGAGTCAGCGCTCAAGGAGCTGTGGGAGTACATCGAGCGGCGAGCCAGGCGTGACCGCGAGCTGGCACGCGTGGTCTCAAAGGACACCACGCTCAACTATCGCCAACGCGCGTTGCTCTCCCGGGCGATAGCCGACAGGACCACCGAGTTCACCGTGGAGTCGCACCGGGCATCGCACGATGTCTCGTATCCCACTGCTCGGGCTGACCTGCTGGAGCTGCGCGATCGCGGCTATCTCACCGTGCGCACCGAGGG
>CAZSUO010000064.1:0-9920 GCA_964610065.1 uncultured Coriobacteriaceae bacterium
TTCGCGATCGCGGCGGGAGCGGGCTTCGACGCCTCGATCATGAACGCCGCAACCGCGCTGAAACCGGCACTGGGTGAAGGCGCATACCTCCTCGGCGCCCTGCAGAACCTGAACCCGAAGGTCTCGCGGTTCACCCTCGAGCTTGACGACCGCACCGTGGAGACCGACGGCATCGCGGTCATGGTGATGAACCTTGCGCGGATACAGTTCGACATAGCCGTCACACATGGCGCCGACGCGCAGGACGGACTGTTCGAGGTCGTGGTGCTCACGGCCTCCACAGCCGCGGGCCTCCTGCCCACCATCTGGGCGGCGCTGGTCGACCGGCTGCAGAAGCACCCGGAGCGGCCCGGCCTCGAGGTCCACACCGCCTCACGGGTTCGCATCATCGCCGATCCCCCGCTGCCCGTGGAGTACGACGGCGAGGCGGTCACCGGCATCACAACGCCCATGACCGCCCGCGTGCTACCGCAGGCCGGGACGTTCATCGTGGCCGATGAACACCCGTTCCCCTGCGATCAGTACGGCAATGAGACCGCCTGCCCCTGATCACTCCCTGGTGAGCACGAGCGTGCCGAGCGCCACCTGCGGGAACAGGTCGAGGATGTCCTTGTTGTACAGGCGGATGCACCCGTGGGAGGCTTTGGTGCCGATGACCCACGGCTGGTTCGTGCCATGGACGTTGTAGGCCGTGTACACCCATGACGAACCCGACTGCGCGTACAGACGCATCTTCCGCGGGCCGTACACCCCGTTGGGATCGGTGTAGTACTTCGAGTTGATCTTCCACAACCTCGTTGGAGTCTCCATGCCGGGCCGCCCGATCGCGATCGGGTACGTCTCGATCAGTACGTCGTTCTTGACGTAGTAGAGCTTGAAGTCCGACTTGTCGATCACGATCGACGTGGATGCCGGATACGACAACCGGCGGTACGTGGCGCTTGTCTCACTGGTCTTGCCATCACCACTGACAGCCACGGCGCGAAGCGCCACGCCGTCGGCCGGAAGCAGCGCGCTGCCGAAGTCCACCGTGGAGTAGGATGTGGCCGCCTTCGTGGAGATCAGGGTCGAACCGTGCCACAGCTGCACCGCGGTGGTGTTGGAGCCAACGCCGACCCGCACCGTTGCGCGCTTCCCGACCAGCGTCCCCTTGCCCGGACCGTACAGCGTCGGACCGGTGGGATACCCGCTCAGCTCCCGGGCCTGGTGGTGCGACACGACGCCAAGACCTCCGAATATCGTGCCGGTGCTCACCGCTCCGCCCAGGTCGCTGAGGTACTGAACGGTCGCCCGGTCCATCCACAGCTGGCGCGTGGCAAGCAGCGGGCCACCAGAGCGGCCGATGAGAATGGAGCCGGTGAGTGCATCGGGAACGCTCCCCGCAAGACCGACCCCCTCGCCGGTCAACCAGCCCTTGGCCCGTGCACCAGCGGCCACCGCAACGCTCGTGGCATAGCGATCGGCACCATGCCAACGCTCGCTGCCGCCGATGCCGCCGTACACGGCACTGGAGATCGCGCCAGTACCGCCGGCGACGATGACGTCACCGGCAGGCAGCGTGGCGATCGCCGATGCGGTGGCGGGCGGAATGATGTCGCGCTCGGCGAGCAGCACCGGGACACCCGTCTGCGCCGATACCGCCGAGAGTGACAGTGCGTCTATGAACCCGAAGGGCGTCGTTCCGTTGGCTACGAGCGCACGCGCGGGAACCGTACGCGACGTGTCGCGGGCCACCTCGGCCACCCTGAGCGCCACACCCGCGGCGGTGTCGTACCGGTCACCGACGACCCAGGGCTGCTCGACCATGCCGGGAGCGACGATCCCGGCGATCTCCGATGTGACAGCCGCTCCGACCGACCCCGTGCCGCCAACCACCGTGACGTCGACGAGCGGGTTCACCGCGCGGATCTCCTGGAGCGCCGCCTTCACGACGGGAGGGATGCTCCCGCCTCGCACGAGCAGCAGCGGCGCATCGTATGCCCAGCAGAGGCTGCCAGCTGCCAGCGGATCGGCAAGCGCCCGATCCTCGCCCGAAGCGATGATCACGCGATCAACGCCCGCCCAGCCAGGCCACCCCGCGCGCGCGGCCGCCACCGACGTGGCATAGCGGTCGTCGCCGGCGACCCGGTTCACAGTGAGCGAGACGCGGTGCGTCCCGGCAGGCCACGTGCCAGCGAACGCCGGGATAGACTGCGCCAACAGCAGCACGGCGATGGCTGCGGCGATGAAGAGACGTGGGGATGGGCGGCTGGGCATGAAGATCTCCTTTGCTTGGGTCTCACGTCCTCATTGTAACGACATAACGGGCTGAGGTCGCGCCGGTTTCCGGACGAGCCGGCACTGACACCCGTCTCCACATATCGCAGTGTGCTATGAGTAACACAAAAGCCCCTCCGGGCGATACCCGAAGGGGCCTTTCAAAATCCATGGTGGGCGCTAGAGGATTTGAACCTCTGACCCCTTCCGCGTCAAGGAAGTGCTCTCCCCCTGAGCTAAGCGCCCATGGTTGCTGACGAGCAGCGACGCCTATTGTATCAGGGGATTCGCGATGCGCTAGTCCCGAATATGGCGTATCTCCGGCACCCGTCAACATCCCCGGGGTGGTATCCAAAACACTGAAGAAGGCTGTTGCACGCCCGTCGAGGGGCGTGGTAGTCTACCCCTTGCGCGCGGACGTGGCTCAGTTGGTAGAGCACAACCTTGCCAAGGTTGGGGTCGCGGGTTCGAATCCCGTCGTCCGCTCCATCGACACCTCGGAGGTCGGCCCTTAGGGCAGGTATGCCGCCCAAGCGGTCGACCTTCTTTGATAGAGGAGCACGCGATGCTCCCCATACGGCGACGTCGCCAAGTGGTAAGGCAGAGGCCTGCAAAGCCTTTACCCCCGGTTCGAATCCGGGCGTCGCCTCCAGGAACCCCCGCGGGCCTGTCCGACCAAGGACGGGCCCGCTGGCTACACCGGGCAGTGTACGATCACACTGGCTCCGAAGACGCGCTGACCCGACCGCGCAGGGAGAGTGACGAACGACATGAGCGACGCGAAACCGCGGCCCGCCGATAGGACACTCCCCTCGCTCGCCATGCGCTCCGCCGTACTCGCCATCCTGTGGTGGGTGCTCACGAGTGGCAACGTATCGTCCTTGTCCTTCGGACTGCCGCTGTCTATCGCTGCCGGAGCGCTCTCCCTCGCCCTTGCTCCCCCGCGCGCTACAGGCTTCCGGCTTGGCGGCCTCATCCCGTATGCGATCCACTTCGCCACGCGCTCTGTTGCGGGCGGCATAGATGTCGCGCGACGAGCGCTCGCACCTTCGATGCCCATCGATCCCGTGTTGATCGAGTACCCCGTGCGCCTCTCCGGCCGCGCACCTCGATTGATCTTCGCCAACACGATCAGCCTGCTCCCCGGGACCCTGAGCGCGCGATTCAAGAACGGCGCGCTGCAGATCCATGCACTGGACGACAACCAGCAGGCCCGGGACGAGCTCATGCTGCTCGAGACCAAAGTCGCGACTCTGTTCGGCCAGGACCTCGCGGGGGGTGGTCGCTGATGCCCGGCGTCGTTGAACTCCTGGCCGTCGCTATCCTCGCTACCGTCGCGCTCGGCCTCTACCGCATCGAGCGAGGGCCGACCAACGCCGACCGCATGCTTGGATCGATGTTGTTCGGCACCTCCGGTATCGCCCTCACGCTCGTGCTCGCCGAGATCGCGGGATTGCGCTCGCTGCTGGACATGGCGTTGGTCTTCGCGATCCTCGCCTCGATCACGAGTGTCGCGTTCGTCAAGCGTGCGTGGGGAGCTGATGACCGATGACTGTCGCACTGCTGCGCGACATCGTCAGCGTCCTGTTCTTCTTCGGCAGCGCGTTCTTCTTCCTGGCCGGGTCGGTCGGCCTCGTACGCTTCCCCGACGTCTACTCCCGGCTTCACGCGCTCACAAAAGCCGACAACCTCGGACTCGGCTTGCTCATCATCGGCCTCGCGCTGCGCGCCGACTCCTGGATGACGGTGACCAAGCTCGTGCTGATCTGGGTCTTCGTGATCTTCGGGAGCGCTACGGCATGCCATCTCGTGGCGAAGGCGGCCCTGGATGGCGGCATCGAGCCATGGGCCCGTGATGCCGGATGATGACCGTCTTCGACATCATGCTCGTCGGCGTGATCGTATGGATCGCGGTCGGCTCCGTATCGGAAAAGGGGCTCTTCAGGTCCGTCGTGATGTTCGTGGTGTTCGGACTCTTCATGTCGCTCGCGTGGATCCGCCTCGGCTCCCCGGACGTCGCCCTCGCCGAGGCTTCGATCGGCGCTGGCGTGACCGGGGTCCTGCTGCTTGACGCGGTGGGGCACCTCCGCACGCGCCCCGAGCCGTCCCATGGGGATGGGGCGGACCCTGGCGGAGAGGAGAGCGGCAATGCGTGACCGCGTGCGTCTTCTCCCGCTCCTCGTGAGCGCTGCGATGTTCGCACTCATAGCGGGCACGGTGCTCCGCCTGCCCTCCGAGGCGCCGGGATTGGCGCCGGTGATGACCGGGAACGCCGACGCCATACAGATCAAGAACGTGGTCACGGCGGTGCTGCTCGACTTCCGCGGCTACGACACCCTCCTTGAGATAGCTGTGCTCATGCTCGCCACGGTGGCCGTGCTCTCCCTGCGCGAGGCACGCACCTCGACTCGTCAACGGCTGACCGGCGAGTCCGGACTCATCCTCGGGTCGCTCGCGCAGATGCTCGCTCCGTTCATGCTGGTCATGTCCGGCTACCTCGTGTGGGTCGGATCGTCGGGTCCTGGAGGCGCCTTCCAGGCAGGTGCGGTGCTCGGGGCCGGCGGGATACTCCTCGCCCTTGCCGGTCACGGCCGGCCCGCCTGGGCGCGCGAGTCCGTGATCCGCGCCGCGCTCACCATCGGCCTCCTGGCGTTCATCGCTATCGCCGTGTTCCCGATCGCGAGAGGCGCCTCACTGCTCGAGTATCCCGAGGAGCACCGCAAGACCCTGATACTCGTACTCGAGGTCCTGCTCACACTCTCCATCGGCGCAAGCCTTGTCAGCCTGTTCCTGGCCTCCGCGCCGGCCAACCCCGGGGGCGACGCCGAATGAGCACGTACCTCATCTACGCGCTCGGCGGTGCGCTCGTGTTCGCCATCGGCACGTACGCGCTCCTTGCACGCCGCCACCTTATGCACAAGGTCATCGGCGCGAACCTCATGGGGAGCGGCACGTTCCTCGTACTCATCGGTCTGGGAAACCGCACCCCTGATGGCGTGACCGATCCGGTTCCGCAGGCGATGGTGCTCACCGGCATCGTCGTGACCGTGGCGCTCACCGCGCTCGGCCTTTCCATCGCCAAGCGCTACTTCTCGGTCACCGGCCTCGACAACCTCGATGATGAGCCGTCCGGGGGTGATCGTCCGTGACGCTCATGGACCACCTCCCCGCCCTGCTGATCATCACTCCGCTCGCCGGCGCCGCACTCGTCTTCGTCACGAGCCGCAGTGTCGATCGCGCCATCACCACGGTCACTGCCGCGCTCATCACCGCGCTGGCCGTCTTGCTGGCCGCACGGGTCCTCGACACGGGCGCGTTCCGCTATCAGGTCGGCGGCTGGGCCGCCCCGGTCGGCATCGACCTGGTGGCCGATGGCCCCGCCGCACTGTTCATCCTGCTCACGGCTGTCGTCGGCAGCGCCGTCACCCTGTACGCCACCAGCTACTTTCCGTCCTCTGAACCCACCAGGTACGGCAACGGACTGTTCTGGACGTTGTGGCTGTTCATGTGGACCTCGCTCAACGCCCTGTTCCTCACCGGCGATGTGTTCAATGTATATGTGTGTCTGGAGCTGGTGGGCATCTCGGCGGTCGCGCTCGTTACCCTGAAGGGTGACGCCGAGGCCCTGCGCGCTGGCGGCCGCTATCTGTTCGCCAGCATGCTGGCGGCGATGACGTACCTGCTGGGCGTGGCGCTGGTGTACTCCAGCGTCGGCCAACTCGACATGGAGACGCTCCGCGGCGTGCTTCTCGAGCCCGGGATGGCAGGTTCGGGGGTAGCTGTCGGTCTGGCTCTGATGGTTGTCGCGCTCGTGCTCAAGACAGCGCTCGTCCCAGCCCACTTCTGGCTGCCGACCGCGCACGCCTCGGCGCCCACCCCGGTCAGCGCGGCCCTTTCCGCACTCGTGGTCAAGGGCTCCTACTTCGCCCTGCTGCGCCTGATGCTCGGCGTCATGCCACCGGGCTTCCTTCCGGGAGTCGACGTCACGCTCGCCGCTCTCGGATCGCTAGCGATACTCTGGGGATCGCTCCAGGCGATGCTCCAGCCGAGGATCAAGCAGTTCGTCGCGTACTCGACCGTCGCGCAGATCGGATACCTGTTCATCGTCTTCCCGATCGCACGCGCGGGTGAGGACGTGCTGACGCTCGCACTGACCGGTGCGCTTCTGCACGCGATCGCCCACGGCCTTGCCAAGGCGGGACTCTTTCTCGGCGCCGGCAGCCTGATGGAGCGGTTCGGTCATGCGGAGATCGCACGCATGCGGGGAGCCGCGCGTACAGCGCCTGTGCTGACTGCCGCGATCGCGCTCGCGGGGGTCACGATGATGGGTCTGCCCCCCAGTGGCGGCTTCGGGTCGAAGTGGATGCTCATCTCCGCTTCACTGCACGCAGGTCAGTGGTGGTGGGCGCTCGTGCTCGGAGGCGGTGGACTCCTCGCGGCCGCATACATGTTCCGGGTTATCGCCGTGTTCGTGTCAGACGCCGAGGACGACATCGGTCCGGCCCGTGCCCCGGTACGGCTTGAGTGGATGCCGCTCGCCCTCGCGGTTGCCGCGCTCTTCTTCGTTCTGGCGGCCCCGCTGGTGAGCGACCTCGTGGCTGTCAGCACACTCGGTGCTCCGGCGGTGATGCTGCCATGATGGTCTGGTTGCCGGTACTGGTGCCGGCCATCGCCGCGATCGGCACCTTCGTGCTGGGCGAGGATCGTGGCCGGTCGCGCAACACGCTCAACCTGTGCGCGGCGGCACTGTCCGCAGCCGTGGTGATCTCACTCGCGTTCCGCGCGTACCAGGGCGTGGTCGTCACGTCCACACTACCGATGCTGCCCGGAGTGGACCTCGGGATCCACAGCGACCTCACCGGCCTCCTGTTCGCCGCGGTGGCGACCGTACTGTGGGGGGTCACGCTCGTCTACGCCATCGGCTACATGGACCACGCGCGGGACAAGGCACGGTTCTTCGGCTTCTTCGCACTGTGTATCGCGGCCGCGAACGGTGTCGCGCTCGCCACCGACCCGGTGAGCCTCTTCCTGTTCTACGAGGTTCTCACGCTCACCACCTACCCGCTCGTGGTGCACTCGGGAACGGCCGAGGCTCGCGCCGCAGGCCGCACCTACCTCATGTACGCGCTCGGTGGCGGCACCGCACTGTTGCTCGGCGTCGTCTGGCTCACCACGCTCGCCGGCCAGACGCCGTTCACGCCTGGCGGAGCGCTTGGCGGAATCGCCGGCCACACCACGGCGCTGCGTGTGATCTTCGCACTCATGGCTGCCGGCTTCGGCGTGAAGGCGGCGCTGATGCCGCTCCACGGCTGGCTGCCGGGCGCGATGGTCGCACCCGCACCGGTGAGCTCACTCCTCCACGCCGTGGCTGTCGTCAAGGCGGGCGTCTTCGGCATGATCCGGCTTGTGAACGAGCTCTTCGGCCCGGAACTGGCCTCGGCACTCGGAGTCGCGCAGGTGCTAGCCGTGCTCGCCGCCACGTCGATCGTCGTTGCCAGCGTGATCGCGCTTCGGCAGGATGACCTCAAGAAGCGGCTTGCCTACTCCACTGTCGCGCAGCTCTCGTACATCACGCTCGGGGTGGCGCTCTGCTCACCGCTCGCCGCGGCAGGCGCGCTCGCACACCTCGCCCATCACGCGTTCATGAAGATCACGATGTTCTTCACCGCCGGCAGTCTGGCCGAGACGCTGCACGTCAAGAAGCTCAGCCAGATGGGTGGTGTGGCCAGGCGGATGCCGCTCACTATGACGTCGTTCGCGGTGGCCGCGTTCGCGTTGACCGGCATCCCACCGCTCGCCGGGTTCGCCAGCAAGTGGCTGCTCGGATCGGGGTCCGTGGAGGCCGGCGAGCCCTGGGCCCTCATCGTCTATGTCGGAGCCGGCGCCCTTGCCATGGGCTACATGCTGCCGATCCTGATCGCATCGATACGACCCGGCGACCAGGACGCGGCCGAGGGGACCGAGAGCGATCCGCGGATGCTGTGGCCCATCGTCATCGTTGGCGCTCTGTCGATCATACTCGGGCTCACAGCGGGTATCCCCGGCTCGCCTGCCCACTGGGCCATGATGGCGGTCGCCCCCTCCTTTGGAGGTGTCACCCCATGATGCCAGCACTCTCCGGCATGGCGGCGTTCCGGTTCGCGCTCGACGAGACGTCGGTGCCGTTCCTCGCGCTGTTCGCGACCGTATGGATGCTGTCGGGCGTGTACACGCTGCTCACCACCCCCGCCGGCGACCGGGCGAGGCTTCTCGCCTACTTCGCGCCGTCGGCCATCGGCGGTATCGGAGTGGCGGCGGCAGCGGACGCCATCTCCTTCTACCTGTGCTTTGCACTCATGGCGCTGCCCGCGTGGGGACTGATCACGCACACGCGCACCGCAGACGCCCGCCGGGCAGGCGCCGTCTACCTCACCCTCACCGTCATCGGCGAGGCGTTGCTTCTCGCGGCACTCGTGTTGCTCGCGGTGGAGACCGGCACCACCGCCCTCTCCGGGTACCGCGGCGCGATCCCATCCCTTCCATCCGCCGCCCTCATCACCGCTCTCGTCCTCGCCGCGATCGCTCTCAAGGTGGGCTCGCTGCCGTTCAGCGGTATCCTGCCGCTCAGCTACACCTACACGCCGGCCGGCCCCGCGGCGGCACTTGCGGGAGCCTCGGCCAAGGTGGGTGCGCTCGCCATGCTCAGACTGCTGCCAGCCGGTGGAATGCCATCCGGCTGGGCGGACGCCGTGATGCTCCTCGGCCTGGCAACGGCATTCGGCGCGGCGATTCTCGGCGTGCTCACCACGCATCCCCGCGCCGTCCTCGGCTACTCCAGCGCCAGCCAGATGGGCCTCGTGCTCATCGCCGCCGGAGCAGGGCTCTCCGATCCCGGAGTCGCACCGCTCGCGTACGGAGCGGTCGTAGCCTACGCCCTGCATCACGGTCTTGCCAAGGCGGCGCTCGTACTTGGCGACGACGTCGTACAGCGGCTCGACGGCCGCACGCGCTCGGTGGCGCTGGCGGCGCTGGCGATACCCGCGCTTGGGCTTGTGGGGGCACCGCTTACGAGCGGGTTCGTGGCGAAGTACGCTCTCAAAGATGCCGTACACGCCCTGGATGGAGACGTAGCGCACCTTGTTTACACGTTGCTGTCATGGGCAGCGGTGGGAACTGCCGCGCTCATGGTGCGATTCTTCGCGCTCACATCGGAGCGCCGCGAGCCCACCCCCGGCTCGACCCGTGGAGCCACGCTGACCTGGACAGTGCTGCTCGCACTCGTCGCGGTCGTGGTGTGGGTATGGCCTGCCACCTGGAACGATCATGCCGCCAGCTCCGCGTTCTCCCCCGGCTCGCTGTGGACCGCCGTGTGGCCCGGCCTCCTCGCCCTTGGGGGCTGGATGGCCGCTACGCGATGGCGGCGCGGGGCGGCCCGCCACGCCGCAACGGTCAGACCCGGGGATGCGCTTACCCTCATCGCGACGTGGCTCTCCGCGCGGGCAGACCGGCGCGCACTGTTACCTGCACGGGACGTCGGCACCCCGGCTGCTTCGGAAGGGCGCCTCTCGACGATGCGGGATACGCTTCTGGGCGCCGAGCGCTCCTATCTGCGCTGGACGGTCGCTGCCACCACGTTCGTGCTGCTGGCGATCGTGTTCGTCCTGCTCGCGCTCTTCTGAGAGGCG
>CAZSUO010000065.1:0-7103 GCA_964610065.1 uncultured Coriobacteriaceae bacterium
TCGGCGCCACTGATGCTGGAAGCCGAGTCAACGGGCGCCTCATCGTGCATCGGGAAGTCGTCCGGAAAGCCCTCCGGCAGTTCCGCGCCGCCGCCCTCGATCGTGACATCGCCGTCCTCGCCACTGATGGTGACGCTGTCCCCGTCGACCTCGACGTCGCCGCCCACCACCGCACCGGCGATCCCCTCACCGATCTCCTCGCCGATCTTGTCCTGGACCGCAGAGCACCCCGCAAGGGCGATCGCAAGCGCCGCCACCAGCAAGCCGAGTCCCAACCGCTTCATCATCGATAGACCCCCTTCATGTCGCATCCCCATGCCGCGCCGTGTATGACACCGGTCCGCGGTACGCGTACCCTCAGTACCGTCCTGATTGGGCATATACCCCAGCGGAAAGAGGTGGTCCCGATGATGGCCAGTATCATGACGACGAAGCCGACGATGGTCGCGTATCTGCCGATGCAGGGCGCGTACGACCAGACGCCAGCGGGGTACGGACACTTGTACGGGTGGATACAGGCTCACGGGTTCAAACCGACCGGTATGCCCGCCGCCGTCTACTTCAACATCCCGAACGAGCCGAACGGCGCCGACGCGGTCTGGGAACTCCAGGCCCCGATCACGGACGAGGTCGAGGAGGCGGCGCCCGATGAGAGCGGTGTGGGCCTGCGACTCATCCCCGCGACGCAGGTGGTCTCAGCCACCCACAAGGGGCCGTACGACAGCGTGCTCCCCACCTACCAGGCGCTCTGGGCGTGGATCGAGGACAACGGGTACGAGATGGCCGGTCCGCCGATCGAGCGGTACCTGAACGATCCCGGTGAGGTCGGCGCCGACGAGTGCCTGACCGAGGTCATCATGCCGATCTCCAAGCCCTGATCGCGCGTTCCGCAGAGGTGGTGGTCACCGATGATGAGGCCGGAGCGAGTGGGTGGCATCTCCGCGAGCGATGCCGTAGCACGTGCGGGGCTCGCGCCCGCAGACACGCTCGCGTGGCTGATATCGGACGAGAACCCCGCGGTGGCCGTGCTCACGCGCCGCGGCATCCTCGGCGAACCGGATACCAGCGAGACGCTCGCTCTCTGGAAGGCGCGCAACCGGTACGAGCCGGTGGCACGCATCCTCGAGCTGATGCGCCCAGACGGAAGCTGGACCACGCCGGGGCGCGACTACCAGAAGTACGGCGGCAACCTCTGGCAGATCCACTTCCTGGGCGAGCTGTTCGCAGACGGTGACGACGCCCGCGTCCGGGCCGCTGCGGCGTACGCGTTCTCCCGCCAGCTCACGGACGGCTCGTGGTCGTGCAACGGACGCCCCGCCGCCGCCATCCCGTGCCTCACCGCCAACGTCGGCCGCGCGCTCGCCCGCCTCGGCTTCGCCCGCGATGAGCGCATCGTGCGGGCACTCGGCTACTGCGTGTCGCTCTTCGACGCGTTCGGCTGCCTCACGTGCGGCACTCCCGGACGTGACGGGCAGCCGGCCGCCGAGTGGGGCGCATCGTCGACCACGCTCAACGGCTACTGCCACATGCTCGCACCCAAGCTGCTGCTCTTCCTTGCCGAGGTGCCTCGCGATCTCTGGCCTGCTGGCGCGGAGGGCCTGCGTGACGAGTGCGTGCGCGTGCTGCGCGACAAGGAGGTCTTCCGCTGTCTGCCGCAGGAGGCGCGCGAGTTCTTCGATCTCTACTACACCGCCAAGAGCGCGGAGCGGACGGGGCTGCGAGAGGCGTTCATCCGCGACCATCCCACACTCCACTACAAGGACAAGCCCGGCTGGCTGCGGTTCGGCTATCCACTCTCGTACAACTCCGATGTGCTCGAGGCGCTCCATGCCCTCGCGCTGCACGAGGAGCCGTGGCACGCTGGATACGGGCCCGCGCTCGATGCAGTGCGCGCCGCGGCGAGCGACGACATGCGCTGGACGCTGCGCACCACCTTCAACGGCAAGATGCTCGCGAGCGTTGAGGAGAAGGGGCGACCGAGCCGCTGGCTCACGTGGCGGGCACTCTCGGTATTGCGGCACTTCGGCGGCGCGAACCCCGTCGCCGATACCGCCGTCTTATCGCCAGGAAACTCACGAACGAGGAGGTGCGCGATGTACACCCGGATCCTTGCGGTACTGCTTACGCTGGCACTCGGCGCCGCACTGGTCGGCTGTGCGGCCGAGGCCCCTGACACCAACGGCACGCCCGATGTCGGCGCTCCCGGAGACGCCGCCGGAGATGCGGCCGGCCTTCGGCTCGCCAACGGCATCTACGACCAGGAGGACGGCACCGTGATCGCACTTGGCGTGCTCGAATGGGTCGACCTTGAGGGTGGCTTCTACGCGCTCACCGGCGCGCCGGAGTCCGAGGGCGGCGGTAACATCGCCGTCATCAACAACGCCGATGAGTTCGCAAACGAACTCGAGGCGCTGCTCGGTAAGACCGTGCAGGTCACCGGCACCCGGTTCGATGGCGTGTCGATCCGCATGGCCGGTCCGGAGATCGTGGTCGACTCCATCGAGGAGATCAGCGACATTCCTGGCGCTGCGGAGTAGCGGTCCGTCCGCGAGACAGCCGAACACGAAAGGCCCGGGCATCGCGCCCGGGCCTTTCGTATGCCTGCCGCGGAGCGCGCTGGCCCCTACCCGATGCTTGCGTGGTAGCTCTGCAGCGACCGCACGGCACCCGCCGATTCGCGGTGAGCACGGATGCCCTGCGCCGCCGCGAGCGCGGCCGAGGTGGTGGTGATGTACGGGATGCGGTGCTTGATCGCCGACTTGCGGATGTAGCTGTCGTCGAACTCGCTGCTCTTCCCCGCCGGGGTGTTCACCACGAGCTGGATCTCTCCGTTGGTGAGAGCGTCCTGAATGTTCGGCCGTCCCTCATGGAGCTTGAGCACGGTCGTGACCTCGATCCCGTGCCCGGCAAGGAACGCCGCAGTGCCGCTTGTGGACATGATGCGGAAGCCGAGGTCGGCGAACTCCCGCGCCGCCGGTAAGATGCGGTCGCGGTCGCGCTCGGCGATGGTGATCAGCACCGTGCCTTCATCGGGCAGCCGTGTGCCAGTGGCCTCCTGCGCTTTGTAGAACGCCAGGCCGTAGCTTTCGGCAAGCCCCAGCACCTCGCCGGTGGAGCGCATCTCCGGTCCGAGCAGCGGATCGACCTCGGGGAACATATTGAACGGGAACACCGACTCCTTCACGCCGAAGTGCGGGATCGGCTTGCGCTCGAGCGCGAGGTCGGCGAGCTTCTCGCCCATCATCACGCGCGTGGCGAGCTGCGCCATCTGGATGTCAGCGACCTTCGAGACCAGCGGCACCGTGCGGGAAGCGCGCGGATTGGCTTCAAGCACGTACACCACGTCGTCGGAGATCGCGTACTGCATGTTCATCAAGCCCACCACGCCGAGTTCGATGGCGATGCGCCGCGTGTAATCGTCGATGGTGGCAAGATGCTCCTCGGAGATGATCACCGGCGGTATCACGCACGCGGAGTCACCCGAGTGGATACCCGCATACTCGACGTGCTGCATCACCGCAGGCACGAACGCATCGGTGCCGTCGGCGATGGCATCGGCCTCGCACTCGATGGCGTTCTCGAGGAAGCGGTCGATCAGAAGCGGCCGCTCGGGCGTGACGTCGTGAGCAGCCGCCACATACCGGCGCAGCATCTCCTCGTCGTGCACGATCTCCATGCCGCGTCCGCCGAGCACGTAGCTCGGGCGCACCATGAGCGGATAGCCGATGGTCGTCGCGGCCTCGAGTGCTTCGTCCAGGGTGGACACGATCGCCGACTCGGGCATGGGGATGCCGAGCTGCTCCATCATCTCGCGGAACCGATCGCGGTCCTCGGCAAGGTCGATGGTCTCGGGTGAGGTACCCACGATGGGCACGCCCGCCTCCTCGAGCGCGCGGGCGATGTTGAGCGGCGTCTGCCCGCCGAACTGGCAGATCACACCCTCGGGGCGCTCCTTCTCGAAGATGCCGAGCACGTCCTCGACGGTCAGCGGCTCGAAGTACAGCTTGTCGGAGGTGTCGTAGTCGGTGGAGACGGTCTCCGGGTTGCAGTTCACCATGATCGTCTCGTAGCCGAGGTCGCGGAGCGAGAATGCCGCGTGCACGCAGCAGTAGTCGAACTCGATGCCCTGGCCGATGCGGTTGGGTCCGCCACCGAGCACCATGATCTTGCGCGCATCCGACACGGGCACGGTGTCCTCGGCGGCGTAGCTCGAGTAGTAGTACGCCGCATCCTCCACGCCGGAGACCGGCACGGGCGTGTAGCCATGGCGCACGCCGAGTGAGAGGCGGTGCTCGCGTATCGCGGACTCGGGCACGCCGAGGAGCCAGGCCAGGTACGCGTCGGCGAACCCGTCGCGCTTGGCACGCACCAGGAGCTCGTCGGGCAGCTCGCCCGGCGCGCCGTCGGCGGCCGCACGTGCGCCTGCCCCGGCAACGCCATCCGCCCCCGCGTACGCGAGCAACTCCTCCTCGAGCGCTACCAGCTCGGCCATCTGCTCGATGAACCAGTGCTTGATGTGCGTCTTGGTGAAGAGCTCGTCAACGCCGGCGCCCTTGCGGAGCGCCTCGTAGATGATCCACTGGCGCTCGCTCGTGGGTTCGGCGAGCAGCGCCATCAGCTCCTCGAGCGTGCGCGTGTTGAAGTCCTTCGCGAAGCCGAGGCCCATTCGCCCGTTCTCGAGCGAGCGGATCGCCTTGCCGAACGCTTCCTTGTAGGTCGCACCGATGGACATGACCTCGCCCACCGCGCGCATCTGCGTGCCGAGCTTGTCCACGGCGCCGGGGAACTTCTCGAACGCCCACCGCGCGAACTTCACGACCACGTAGTCGCCGCCTGGCGTGTACTTCTCGAGCGTGCCGTCACGCCAGTACGGGATCTCATCCATGGTGAGTCCGCTTGCGAGCCTGCTCGACACAAGCGCGATCGGAAAGCCCGTGGCCTTGCTCGCGAGCGCGCTCGAGCGGCTGGTACGAGGGTTGATCTCGATCACCACCACGCGTCCGGTGACCGGGTCGTGCGCGAACTGCACGTTCGTGCCGCCGATCACCTCGATCGCCTCCACGATCCGGTACGCCTGATCCTGCAGCCGCGCCTGAAGCTCGGGTGAGATCGTGAGCATCGGAGCGGTACAGTAGCTGTCGCCGGTGTGCACGCCCAGCGCGTCCACGTTCTCAATGAAGCACACGGTGATCATGTTGCCGTCCGCGTCGCGCACGACCTCGAGTTCGAGCTCTTCCCATCCGAGGATGCACTCTTCCACGAGCACCTGGCCCACCAGCGAGGCCTGCAGTCCGCGCGCAACGATCACGCGCAGCTCCTCGACGTTGTAGACGATGCCGCCACCGGTGCCGCCCATCGTGAACGCGGGGCGGATCACCACGGGGTAGCCGAAGTCGGCAGCCACGCGCTCGGCGTCATCCAGGGTCTCGACCGTCACACCGCGTGCGGTCTCGATGCCGAGGCGATCCATCGTGCGCATGAACTCGAGGCGGTCCTCACCGCGCTCGATCGCCTCCGGGCTCACACCGATGATCCGCACGCCGTACTTCTCGAGGATCCCGCAACGCCACAGCTCGAGCGAAAGGTTGAGGGCCGTCTGTCCGCCGAGGTTCGGCAGCAGGGCGTCCGGCCGGCTCTGGGCGATGATGCGCTCGAGCGTCTCTATGTTCAGCGGCTCGATGTATGTCTCGTCGGCCATGACCGGGTCGGTCATGATCGTGGCCGGGTTGGAGTTCACGAGCACGATCTTGTAGCCGAGCGCGCGGAGCGCCTTGCACGCCTGGGTACCCGAGTAGTCGAACTCGCACGCCTGACCGATGACGATCGGCCCCGAGCCGATGATCATGACCTTCTGGATATCGTCCCGGCGGGGCATAGCTACTCCTTTGATGGATGCGTGATTCCATACATTCTAGCGTATAATGGTCATTCGGTACGCATGTGTGCGAGCGAAGACCTTGGCTACAGGCGCACCGTGATCCCGCGTCCCGCGAGATACTGCTTCACCTGCGCGATCGTGAACGTGCGGAAGTGGAACACCGAGGCCGCGAGCAGCGCCGAGGCATGCCCACGCGTGACACCCTCGTAGAAGTGCTCCAGTTCGCCAGCGCCGCCCGACGCGATCACCGGAAGCTCCACCGCATCGGCGATCGAACGCGTGAAATCGAGGTCGTATCCGCTGAGGGTGCCATCACCATCCATGCTCGTGGGGAGCAGCGTGCCGGCTCCGAGCGCCTCACACCGCGCCGCCCACTCCACGCAGTCGATGCCGGTGCCCTTCTGTCCGCCGCTCACAACGACCTCGAAGCCGGAAGGGAGCTCGGCACTCCGCCTGCCGTCGATCGCCACCACGATGCGATCAGACCCATAGCGCTCGGCCGCTTCCTCGATCAGCTCCGGTCGCGCCACGGCAGCGCTGTTCATGGAGACCTTCGCCACACCGACCTCGAACAGCGAGTCGATGTCCGCAAGGCTGTTCACGCCTCCGCCGACCGTGAGCGGTACGTCGCCCAGCGCGGCGGCCACATCGCGCGCCCACTGGACCCTCGTGGTGCGTCCCTCGACCGTTGCGGCGATGTCGAGCATCGCGACCTCGTCAGCGCCCGCCTCACGGTAGTACGCGGCGTTCTCGACCGGATCACCCGCGTCACGAAGGTCGACGAAGTTGACGCCCTTCACGACCCGCCCGTCCTTCATGTCCAGACACGGGATGATAGTGACGTATTCCACGGTGACCCCCCATACAGCGCCGACGGTTGTGCGCATTCTACCCCACGGGCCGCGTGCACTCTCGCTTCTCCACCCCCGGTTGACATCGCATTCACCCGGCAGTAGCCTTACGCCGTAAGTCTTACACCGTAAGGTCACGCCAGCAGGGGGGTCATGATGTTGCGGATGCACGTCTGGCAGCTGATGGTGGTCTTCGCTGTCACTGTGGCTTGCGTGGGGCACATGTCGTACACGATCGCGCGACTGCTCGGCCGCCCGGAGATCGGCCGCGCCGGGGTACGCCCGTCCACGGCGCTGGAGACCGGACTCGTCGGGGCGATGCCTGGTCCGGGGGAACGCGCCTTCGACGGGTTCTCGTACCGCACGACCGGCCG
>CAZSUO010000065.1:7203-9897 GCA_964610065.1 uncultured Coriobacteriaceae bacterium
TCGAAGGACGACGCCGCCGCGCTGCGCGACCTGCTCGCGCCGGAGCCTGCCCGATGACGCCTCGTGCGACTCCGCTCACGCGCGACGAGATCCTCGCCGCGGCGCTCACGCTGATCGATGCCGAGGGCCCCGAGTCGTTCTCGATGCGCAAGCTTGCCGGGATACTCGGCGTGGAGGCCATGACGCTGTACCACCACTTCCCCAACAAAGACGCGATCCTCGACGGCGTGGTGGCGCGTGTCTTCAGCGAGATGCGACTACCCGAGCCGCTTCCGGAGGGGTGGATGGAGCTGACCGAGGAGATGTTCGTGGCGTTCCGGCGTGCGCTCCTTGAGCACCCTAACACCATCGTCCTGCTCGCTCGCCGGCCGCTCAACACCGCCGATACCGCCGACTTCGTGGAGACGCCGCTTTCAGTGCTCTCGATGAGCGGCCTCACGCCCACGCGCGTGGGACAGCTCTACCAGTCGCTCGTGGCGTACTCGTTCGGGCATGCGTTCGTAGCGAGCGATCGCCCCATCGCGCCACCCGACTCGGCGCTCCGTACCGACACCTCGCGCTACCCGGCGGCGCGTGCGAGCGGCGCGGCGGTCTCCCGGTTCGATGAGGAGACCTTCCGCGAGACGCTCGGGCACATCATGCGGGGCTTCACTGACGCTTAGGCCGCCACCGCGATGCGCGAGCAATCCAGTGCGATGCCCTTGAAGCCGCGTGTCCGCATCACAGACCCAGCTTCCCCATGACGTCGCGCGTCCACGCGTCCACTGCCTCGTAGTCGCGGAAGTCGCCCTCGGGCGCCTTCATCGCCTTCATGATCAACCGCTCGGGTAGCGAAAACGCCTTGGGGTCGTTCATGCCGGCGAACAGGCCCACGTCGACCGGCTCCACGCCCGACTCGGTGATGAGTGGATCGGTGTACGCACGGACCTCATCGGCCTTCTCGAGATCGCTCGCCATCGTGAGACAGGCGGTGAACAACGCCACCGGCCGCTCCTTGAGTTCGGCGGCATGGCCGATCAGCCACTGCTTCGCCGATGCGTGCCACATGCCCGCACGCACGCCGCTCCCCACGATCACCGCATCGTAGCCGCCGGGCTCGGGGTGCTCCTGCGCTGGCTTCACGTCGGCCGTCACACCGGCCGCGGCGAGCGATGCGCCTATCCGCTCAGCAATACCGGCGGTGCATCCCGACTTCGTACCGTAGACCACCAACACCGTACTCATCTCATCGCTCCTTCGTTGCCGAAGCGCCCGACCAGAACAGGTCGAACAGCTGCTCGATACCCGAATCGGTGCGTACATCAACAGGCGCCTCGCCCGCACCGCGCGAGCCGGCTACGCGGTGACGACCTCGTACTCGGCGTCGGCGTCCCACTCCTCGGGCGGCGGCTCGGTCTCCATGCGATGGAACAGGTGCCTGAACCACAGCACGCCGATCACGCCCGTGAGCGCGTTGCCGATGAAGGCCGCCCACCATACGCCGTGCAGGCCGAGCAGCGCCGAGCCCGCGTAGGCAAGCGGTACGTACAACACGAACATGCGGACCACCGAGAGGACCATCGACAGCATCGCCCGATGCAGGGCGTTGAATGCGTTCAGGGTGGTGACGAGCACACCGAGCAGCGCGTAGCTTGGGAACACGATCGCCATGTATGACATCACAGTGTCGATGACATCCGGCGAGTCATTGAAGATCATCGCCGCCGGCCGACCGGCAACGAGCGAAAGCAGCCACACCACAGCGCCCCAACCGGCGGTCATCACAAGTGCAGTCTTCACAGCCCGGCTCACACGCGCCTTCTCGCCCGCGCCCCAGTTCTGTCCCACGAACGGCACCAGCGCCGCGCCAATCGCATTGATCACCATCACCGCGAACGACTCCAGCCGGGTGGCCACGCCGAAACCGGCGACAGCCGCCACGCCGTAGCTTGCCACGATGGCCGTGATCAGCGCTGTCGAGATCGGTGCGATCAACTGGGTGATGGCGGCCGGCAGGCCGACCTTGAGAACCCGCCGCCACGCTGCAAGCACCTCCGCGAATGACATCCTGATGCGTATCAGGATGCCGCGCCGGTTCAGCACGATGAGGGCGACCACCATGGCGCACGCCTGTGAGATCACCGTTGCGATCGCCGCGCCGCGCATGCCAAGACCGGGAACGGGGCCCCAACCGAAGATGAACAGCGGGTCGAGGACCGCGTTCACACCGAGAACAGTGAGCATGATCTTCGCAGGCGTCTTGGTGTCGCCAGTCGCCCGCAGACTGCTGTTACCGTTCTGCGGTATCACCACGAACGGCAGTCCGAAGAACCACACTGACATGTACTCGAGCACGTACTCGAGCACCCGGCCCTCGGCACCCAGAGCGGCGAAGAGGGCCCGACCTCCAAGGAGCCCCGCAACCGCCATCACGCTGGATACCGAGAAGCCGAGCAGAATGGATGCGAGCGCGAGGCGCCGCACTCCCTCCGTGTCCCGACGTCCGATCGCCTGCGAGACCACGGCGGTCGTGCCCACGCCGATGCCCAGACTGATCGAGTTGACCGCCATGACCACAGGCAACGTGAAGCCCATCGCGGCGAGCGGCTCCGTGCCGAGACGCCCTATGTAGAAGGTGTCGACGATGTTGAAGCCGACCATGGCGAACATCGCCACGACCATCGGCGCGCTCAGCTTGACGAGCGTGCGGGCCAC
>CAZSUO010000066.1:0-9893 GCA_964610065.1 uncultured Coriobacteriaceae bacterium
TCAAGCGCAGCGCACAGGAGAAGCCGGTCTCAGGCACCGGGCTGGCGCTTACCGCCATGGTCGTCGGCACGGTGATGTACCTGGTGCTCGCGTATGTGGCGGGTCAGGTCTGGGCCGTCGGTTCGATCGCGTCACAGGGCTAGCCGTTGACGCCGGCGGCCGACATGAAGAAGCGTCTCCCGCTCTTCGCCATACTCGCCGTCATCGGGCCGGGCATCATCTCCGCATCGGCCGGAAACGACGCCGGCGGTATCTCCACCTACTCGGAGGCCGGCGCGCGATACGGCTACGCGATGCTGTGGATGATGCTCGCCATGACGCCCGCGTTCGCGATCGTCCAGGAGATGGCGGGGCGCATGGGCGCCGTGACGGGCAAGGGCTTCTCGGCGCTCATCCGTGAGCGGTTCGGGGTGCGTCTCACCTTCGGCGCGATGCTGATGCTCCTCGGCAGCACCGCGGCCACCACCGTGGCCGAGTTCGCCGGCATCGCGGCGGCGATGGAGCTCTTCGGGGTGTCGCGATTCATCTCGGTACCCGTCGCCGCACTCGTGGTGTGGATCCTCGTGGTACGCGGGAGCTTCCAGCGGGTGGAGAAGGTCTTCCTCGCTCTGTCCTCCGTGTTCATCGCCTATGTGGTCGCCGTGTTCCTCGCCCGGCCCGACTGGGGTGAGGTGGGGCGGGCGTTCGTCGTGCCGCAGATCGTGCCCGACCGCGGGTTCGTAGCGCTCGCGATCGGCCTCACCGGGACGACGATCGCGCCATGGATGCAGTTCCTGCTCCAGAGCAACATCGTCGACAAGGGGACCACGGTACGCGAGTGGGCGCTCGCCCGCTGGGACGTGATCATCGGCGCGATCGCCGCCAACCTCATCGCCTGCGCGATCATCATCACCACCGGCACCATCCTCCACCCCGCCGGCATCGAGATCGCCGGCGCCGAGGACGCGGCCCGGGCGCTCGCTCCGCTCGCAGGGCCATACGCGGAGATGCTCTTCTCGATCGGCCTGCTCTCCGCGTCTCTCCTTGCGGCCGCCGTGCTCCCGCTCACATCCGCCTACGCGATCTGTGAGGCCTTCGGGTGGGAGTCGGGTCTCGACCACAGCTGGTCGGAGGCGCCGGTGTTCAACGGCCTCTACACGTTCGTGATCGTGGCTTCGGCGGCGATCATCCTGCTGCCGGGCCTGAACCTCATCGCGATCATGCTCGTATCGCAGGTGGTCAACGGCGTCCTACTCCCGTTCCTCCTGATCTTCATGATGATCATCGTGAACGACAGGAGCATCATGGGACGACACACCAACAGCCGTCTCAACAATGCGCTGGCCTGGGGCACGATCGTCATCGTGATCGCACTCACCGCGGTCCTGATGGTGATGACGGCGCTTGGCATCGGCTGACCGGCCAACCGGCACGTGGTCGGACAGGGCTTGATCTGGCGCTGATCGGAGCCGGAACCATCTTCCCGGGCCACAGCGATGGTATTCTTATGGCATGGGGACTTTTCCGGGGAGCTCATCTGATGCGGATCTCGGCCGTGCCAAGTCGGTTCTTCGGCTACGGGCGCGTGCCGCGCGCCGCTCTGTGCTCCCCGAGCTTCGCACCGCGTACGCCTATGCCATCGCCGAGCGGGTTCTCAACCTCCCCGAGATCGACGACGCCGCGGCCGTCATGGTGTATGGCCCTTCGCCCGAAGAGGTCGATGTCAGCGTGCTCGAGTTCGCGCTTCGAGAGCGCGGCGTCCGCATCGCCTACCCTCGGGTAGCCGGATCGCGCGAGCTCACCCTCCACTGGATCGGCAGTCCGTCCGAGCTGGTCACCGGCTCGTTCGGTCTGCGCGAGCCCGCGGAGGACGCGCCCGTTGCGCACCTGCACGACCTCGCCGCGCTCATCGTGCCGGGAATCGCCTTCGACCCGCAGGGCAACCGTCTTGGATTCGGGGGTGGCTACTACGACACGATGCTCTCATCGAGCGAGACGCCCCCCCTTGCCGTGGGTGTCGCCTACGACGAGCAGGTCGTGGAAACGGTGCCCCACCACACGCACGATCAGCCGATGGACATCGTGGTGACGCCAACGAGGACGTACCGGTCCGTCACCAGGTCGCTCTAACGGCGGGCATCTCGTCGAGTGTCACGAACTCGTACCCCGCCGCCCGCAGCCTGTCTATGATCACCGGCAGCGCCGCTATGGTGGCGCTGCGATCGCCGCCGCCATCGTGCAGCACCACGATCGCACCCGGCCTGACGGAGCGGATGACCGTGTCAGCGATGCCCGCCGACGTGGCCTCCTTGCGCCAGTCCTGAGGGTCGACGGTCCACAGGGCGGACGCCATGCCAGAAGCGCTGATGTACGCGGCAGCCGGACCCTCGAGGCGGCCTCCCGGCGCGCGCAGCCAGTGAGGTCGCGCGCCGGTGGCCTGCTGGATCGCCCAGTTCGTCGCGCGTATCTCCCACTCGGCGGTCGTTGGTGTCGTGGCGTCAAGCCTGGTGTGACGGTAGGTGTGATTGCCCACCGCGTGACCGGCCTGCACGACCGCGCGCGCAACAGCGGGCCGCTTATCGACACATGATCCCAGCATGAAGAACGTGGCTGGAACGTTCCGGTCCGCCAGGATCTTGAGGATCGCTTCCGTCTGCCCTGGCCATGGACCGTCATCGAACGTGAGCGCAACGACCGGCGCCCCGGCCGCGGGCGCCAACCGGCACAGCCCCGGCCGCGGCTGCACGACCATCGTCGTCTCGATCACATCACCCGACACCACTCCAATTGTGCGCTGCTCCACGCCCACCACGCCGGGGTCGATCGTGGTGGTGGTCACCCCGCGCCCGAAGACCCGCGGCTGGACCTCCACGGCGCGGGTCTCGATTCGCGTGGGCTCCACGATGTTGCTCGCCGTCCGTATCCTGATCTGGTCGCCCCAGCCGACCTGCGCATCCTCGGCCACGGGCATGCCGTCTCTGAGGATGACCGGTCGCACTTCCGGTCTGGCGCCAACGACCCTGCCGTCTGTGGCCGCCAGGATCTTGGGCGACTCGTATCCGCCGACGGCGTCGATCACAGCGCCGACCGTCTCGCCCGGTCGGGCGGAGACCGTGACCTCGTTCACCGTGACTGGTATGCGGGCGTACGAACCGTGAGCGAACCCGAGCATGCAGACGCACGCTCCCAGGAGGGCGGCCCATCGCAGGTGTGTGCCGGCTGCGTGACGCACGCCCATCACCGGCGCGCCTTCGAGAGCGTCACCGGCTCACGCCGGGGAGCCCGGACGGGAAGCCTGAGGGAGTCCAGGACGGCCTCAAGGTTCTCCGTCCACGACACGAGGCTCTTGAGATCCACCCGGAGCAGCGGGACCAGCGGGTG
The DNA here is from genome assembly GCA_964610065.1 of uncultured Coriobacteriaceae bacterium. Taxonomy (GTDB): domain Bacteria; phylum Actinomycetota; class Coriobacteriia; order Anaerosomatales; family Anaerosomataceae; genus Anaerosoma. The sequence goes on from CAZSUO010000066.1 coordinate 3,361, forward strand.
CGGCCGGGCCACGGTGAACCCGTTGCGCAAGAGGAACTCCACCCCCACCACCGGCACGTGCGACATGTCGCCCCGGGCGGTGGTGGCGTACGCCTGCACGGTCTTCTCTCCGCGCTGGGCGAGATCACGCATGGCGGCGCGCAACAGCAGACCGCCCACTCCCTTACGTCGGGCCTCGAGGTCGATGTGCATACAGGTGATCAGCGGGACACCGACATCCGGTGGGCCCACAGGCAGGTGCCTGCTCTGAGGGGCATACGCCGGTGGCGCGTACTTGATGAAGCCGAGGACCTCCCCGTCCTCCAGTGCCACCCGCCCGCACTCGCCCCACTCGGCGGCTATGATCCTCACGTTCTCATTCGCTCTGGCCTCGTCACAGCGCGCGCCACACTCGAACGGGAGCGCATCGGCGCTCTCCCAGTACAGGCAACCGGCACACGGGGCCGGAAGCCTGTCTCGATCGGCAACGCTGAGTCCGATGATCTTCCGCACGGTCGCGCTACTCCTCGTCGTCCATGAGCGCCTTCATCTTATCGAGCGCCCTGCGCCCCATGCCGCTCTTGAGCGAGCGGCCGAGGGCTCCGGCGGCGGCCACGCCCACCTCGAGCATGCCATCGGCCACCTGACCGGTGCGCTCCTTGATCGCGGTCACACCACTGGCGGCCACCTTGGCAGCGCCACCCGTCGCCTCGATGTCGGCGTATCCAGCCTCGACCACCACGGATTCGCCGTCGAAACCACGAACCAGCGCCGAGGGGACCTCGAGCCTGCCGACCGCGGCATCGCCGAGGGCGCCCGTCGACAGATGCAGTGACGTGAGCGCACCTGTCTCAGCATCAAGACCCGCGTCGTGAACGAAGCCCACCTGCTCTCCGGATGGAGAGAGCACAGGCATGCCGCGCCACACCACCGTGGCGTCCCAGCTGTAGCCGAGGGCGCGTTCGCCGGCTGCGTCCTTTGGCAGGGTGTCGCTGTCTATCGCCAGTTCTCCTTCCGGATTCGACCGTACATCGGACAGACACACATACCGGGGTCGCTGGTCGATTACGCCGAGCACGGCGCCACGATCGATCTGGAACCCGACGGCGCGCGGCTCCCGCGGATGGAACAGCACCGCCGATACTCGTCCGAGTGGCCGCCCGTCCTTGCCCACGAGCGTGCGGCGCTCGTAATCGATGATACCTGGCACGTGCCTACCTCCTCGTACGGCTTCATGGAGCGCGCAAGGGCCGGTCGCCTCAGCGACCGGCCCTTGCATCATACCGCGAGTGGATGGAACGCTACTCCACGACCGGCAGGTCTGTTGCCACTGCGGCGGCATCGTCGGCGATCGTCGCGGTCTTCTCAGCGAGCTTGTCGAGAACGCCCTGCGCCTTGGTCTCGGCCGTACCGATACCCGCACGCACCGACTCCCCGGCCTTGTGGACGGCGTCCTTGGCGACGGGGGCGACTTCCTGGATCCTGCCCTTCGCCTGCTGGGTGACGGTGTCGACCTGCTCCTTCAGACGCTCGCGAGCGGCGTCGATCTTCACGCGCATCTCCTCGGTCTCATCGAGGACCTTGGCGCGGCTTGTCTCGTAGAACTGCTTGCCCTCGCCCCAGTACTCATCGGCCTTGGCGGCGATGAACTCGCGGTTCTCGCGTCCGGAACGCGGCGAGAAGAGCAGTCCAAGCACAGCGCCCACGACCCCACCGAGCAGGAACGCCGCAAGAATGCTTTCACCTCTGCGATAGTCGTACATCGGGAACCCACCTCCGAGCTAGCAAGCGGACAGTCCGTACAGGTGACGACAGTGGTGTATGTACCCAATCACCGCGCCGCCTCCAGTGTAGAGCGTACCAGATGCGCTACCAACTCCTGGAAACCGATGCCTTCGGCGGCCGCGGCCATCGGCAACAGCGATGTTTCCGTCATACCGGGCGAGGTGTTCACCTCCAGAACGTAGGGCCGTCCGCTCGGATCGACCACCATGTCCACCCGGCTTACCCGCTCACACCCGAGCAGACGATGCACGCGGGCGGCCAGCCCGGTCACCGCCTCCGTGGTGGCCGCGTCGAGCCGGGCGGGCACGTAGTAGTCGGTCTCCCCCTGCGTGTACATAGCCGAGAAGTCGAACAGCCCGCTCTTGGGCTCCATCTCCACCGGCGGAAAGACCCGGGCGTCTCCCTGCGGATCGTCCACCACCGAGACCGCGAGCTCACGACCGTCGACCCACTTCTCCACGATGGCGGTATCGCCGTAGGAGAGCGCCGTGAGCAGCGCCTCGGCAAGACCGGACGCGTCATCGACCTTGGTGAGACCGAGCGCCGAGCCCTGCTTGGAGGGCTTCACCACCACCGGGAACCCGCCTACGGCCTCGGGCACGAGGTCGAGCGCGGTGGCCGCGCCCATCTGCTTGAACGCGGCCGCGGTAAAGGTCACCCACGCGGGTGTGGGCACCCCGTCGGCCACGAACAGCCGCTTGCTCAGCGCCTTGTCCCAGGCAAGCGCCGAGGCGACCACACCCGGACCGGTGTACGGGATGCCGAGGAACTCCAGCAGCTCTTGCACCGTGCCGTCCTCCCCGAACTTGCCGTGGAGTGCGATGTACACGGCGTCGGGCCGTTCGCTGCGCAATGTGGCAGTCAGGTCGGAGGTCACGTCGAGCGCCAACACCCGGTACCCTTCGGCCTCGAGCGCATCGCACACGCGCTTACCGCTCATGAGCGAGACCTCGCGCTCCAGCGACTGGCCCCCCATGAGAACCGCTATCTTCTCGTTCACGCGATCAGCCCCTCTCATCCGCGTCGACCGTTGGCAACGCACCTGCCGCGGCGAACGCTCTGTACAGTTCGAGCCTGTCTTCGAGCACCTCTGCGAGACGGCGGATCCCTTCGCGGATCGCATCGGGCTCCGCGTAGCAGAAGCCGAGACGCATACAGTTGCGACCGCGACCGTCCGGGAAGAAGGCGTCGCCCGGCACATAGGTCACACCGCGCTCCACCGCCTCGGCAAGGATCGATTTCAGGTCGAGGAACGCCGGCATCTCGACCCAGACGAAGAACCCGCCCTCGGGCGCCGTCCAGCTCGCCTCCGCGGGGAAGTGCTCGGAGAGCGCCTCGATCATCGCGTCACGCCGCTCCGCGTACGCGCGGGTGAGGTCCTGCAACACCCTGCGCCAGCGCGTGTCGGCGAAGTAGCGCTCGGCGGTGGTCTGCGCGAACGCGCTGCCACACAGGTCGGCCGCCTGCTTTGCGAGCAAGAACTTGGCAAGTATGGGCCGCGGCGCGATCACCCAGCCGAGACGCAGGCCGGGCGCGAAGATCTTGGAGAACGTACCGAGGTAGATGACCTCGTCGTCCAGCGCCCTGAGCGGCAGACAGTGGCCGCCCTCGAAACGCAACCGGCCGTATGGGTCGTCCTCGATCACGGGGATGTCGTACTCACGGGCAAGATCGAGCAGTTCGCGCCGACGCTGCGGCGTGAGCGTGACGCCCGCCGGATTCTGGAAGTTGGGGATGGTGTAGATGAACTTGGCGCCGCGCGGGCCCAGGCGCTTGAGCTCGGCGGCCAGGATGTCGGTACGCATGCCCTCGGCATCCATCGGTATGCACACGACGTTGGGCTGATACGCGGAGAACGCCTGGAGCGCGCCGAGGTACGTGGGTCCCTCGGTGATGATGACATCGCCGGGATCGATGAATATCTTCGCGACGAGATCGAGCGCCTGCTGCGCGCCGGCGGTGATCACCAGGTCATCGGCTTTCACGCGCACGCCGATCTCACCCATGAGGTCGACGACCACCTGCCGGATCTTCGGACGCCCCTCGGACGAGCCGTACTGCAGGGCTTCGGTGCCGGAGTCACGGAGTGCGGAGGCCGTGGCGTTGATGACGGAATCGATGGGCACGCGCCGGATCTCGGGCATGCCACCGGAGAAGGAGATCATGTCGGGGCGCGTAGCCGCGGCGAACAGGTCGCGCACGGCGCTCGAGCGCACATCGGCCATCCGCTGTGCGTAGCGGTCACTCCACCGGTCGAACACCACTCGTGCGGTACCCATCACTGCTCCTCAAAGACGCGCATGCGTCCCCAGACGACAGAAAACGACCCTGCCGACAGGGCGAGGGTCGTCGCGGTACCACCTGTCTTCGTCCGGCGCTCGTGCATACCCGCCGGACCTCGGCCCCGGGATAACGGCCCGGGTCGACCGCCCGCTTCCGCCGCTCACAGGAGCGGTGCTGGCGGGGGACCTGCGGAGGGGTGGCCGGGCCGATGATGCCCTCTTCCCTCACGTCCACCACATGTGCCCCCGGCGAACCGGGGATGCCAGGTACCTTAGCACCGTGCCTCAACGAGGGTCAATCGCCGCCGGATGACGGTTCGGCTTCACGCGCGCTGCGGCAACGCTGCCGATGATGGCGTCCACGTCGACCGTGATGTCATCCCGCAGCGCGGAGTCGAGGAGCGTGAGCGCCGCACGTGCGGCCGAGACGCACACGGCGTCGTCGTCGTCGTAGACGGAGACGCGGAAGGCTTGCTCACCCTTGCGCCACACGGTATGCCCTGACACATCGCGGGGCGACCCCGCACAGGCCATCACCTCGAGAACGATGTGCTCGAAGAGGTGCGGTAGCTCGGTGTCGCGCATCTCCTCGATGAACGGGCGGGATGTCTCCGTCGAGCAGCGATGGGACACCATGCCGGGTAGCCAGGCGAGCAAGCGCTCGACCGCGGCCTCGCGCGATGAGAGGCCCGGCGTGTCGTGGCCTTCGACCGTGACGATCAGATCGACGCGATCATCGAGTACCCTCACACCCCGGAGCCGCAGGACGCTCACGCGAGCTCGTTCACCGCGTCCCACCCGCGACGGGTCCCCAGGTAATACGCCAGTGACACGACCGCGACCACGGCGACGGCGCCCGCGATGAGCACCTTGGTGGTGTCCTGCTTGAGCACCGCACGGGTCTCCGACTCCGCCACGTCGCGCACGTGCATGGCCTTCTGCTTCAGGTCTTCCACTGTCAGCTGACGCGGGGCCAGCGCTGTCTCCCGTGCTTCGTTCACTTCTGCATCGACCTCACCTTGATGACGAGGAACACGACAGAACCAAGCATCAGCACCGCCCCGATGATGAGCAGGGCGCCGGGATAGCCCACCCACTCGGCAAGAAGCAGGAACAGTGCGACCGCGATGAAACTGAGTCCGAGAACCAGAAGCGCCGCCGCCGCACTCGCGGATGCGAGTGTCAGGCCGAGGCGCTGTATCGGTGCGACGATCTTCTCTTGCACGACACCGGCAGCCTCCTGGCGGAGCCAGTCGACCGCGGTCTGCAGCAGATCCGCCACCGCGTCGATCACAGCTTCGTATCCCGTTGTGGTGCCGTTCGGCTTGCTGCCGGGTGCGGCCATGGTGTCCTCCTCATGAACGGTGACGCCACTTCCGAAGATACCCCAAACACGCCACGCCTACGAACAAGAAAGGCGGCGCCCCTTTTGAGACGCCGCCTCTGAGTCACGGACACACGCCGCTACAGGATGCGGTAGCCGACCATCGCAACACCCGAGAAACCGAGCGCCTTGGCGGTGCCGGGGCCGAGGTCGAAGACCCGGCCGGCCGTGAACGGACCCCTGTCCTGCACCACCGCGATGCAGGTACGGCCCTTGTATGAGAACTCGATCCGCGTGCCGAACGGTAGGGTCCTGTGGGCGACCACCATGCTGTCGGGGGTCAACACACCGCCACCGGCCATGGTGTTTCCGTAGAAGCCGGGGCCGTACCAGGACGCCCGCGCCGTCTTCCACCCATCTCCCGCCGGTGTGGCAGGGGCGGGAGAAGGTGCGCTCGCCGCAGGCGCGGCTGCAGGCCTCGGGGCCGTATGCGATGGGGTTGCCGTGCGGGGGGCTGCGGGTGCGGGCTTGGCGACGATGGTGGTGGTGCGGAGCCCGCTCACCTTCTCCTCAAGAGCACCAAGCCCCGAGGGCGTGCGCAGCATGTCTGGATCCGGACGGCTCTCGGCAACGACGACGCTATGCCCCGCATCGGCGATCACCATCTGATCGTCTTCGACCATCTGGGCGAATGCGACGAACGTCGGTACGGATCCCGCTCCGGCCAGCGCCGTGATCACAAGCGTCGCACTGACGAACGCGAGTCTCGACGGCCTCTTCCTGGAGCTGCGTCTACTTCTTACCTTCACACTGTCCTCCATGTACGGATACAGGACAGACGGCAGTCCAGGCATACGACGACTACGGAAGGTGGTGCGAGAGGGGAAGCATGTCGCCGCGCTCCTGGCCACGCAGATCGGACGCATCCGCCGCCTTGGCCACCCAGCACGTGCTCTGCTGTTCGTGGTGTTGACCGTGATCCTCGGGCCCCGCGCACCCTTGCGCAGTCGGCCTGTCTTATCTCGCCGGGCAATCTGGTGTCGCCGGTCCCGCGCAGCGGCCCCTCGGCTCACTGGCGCACGTCACACAGACTCCTCTTTCCAGCAAACGAAGCGATAGGTTACCACAAGTCACCCACGAGCGATAGCGCGACGCCGCGGTGG
>CAZSUO010000067.1:0-6961 GCA_964610065.1 uncultured Coriobacteriaceae bacterium
TGCTCCGCGAGCTCCTTCTTGGCGCCCAGCAGACCGTCGCGCGCGGCAAGGCGGGCGTTGGCCAGCAGTGTGTCGGCCTCCACCCGCGCGCCCGCGGCACCGCGGGCCCTGATGCGCGCGGCGTCGCGCTCCGCCTCGGCTCTCACAGCGGCGATCGCCGCCTCAGCACGCTCACGGGCGGCGGCGAGCAGCGCGTCGGCCTCGGCCTGCGCGTCGAGCTCGATCCGCGTGATGATGTCAGCTATCGCCACGTCGGTCCCGCCTCACTAGCCACCGTACGTCGCCTGAAGCGCCGTAAGCATGAGCACGGTCACGATCAGCGACAGGACCGCGTAGGTCTCCACCAGCGCCGGGAAGATGAGCGCCTTGCCCGAGTCCTCGCTGCGTCGCGCCACGATACCCGCGGCGGCCGCACCGGTCTTGCCCTGGTAGATGGCCGAGATCATGCAGAGGAACGCCACCGGCATGCACGCCAGGAAGACAGCAAAGCCCTGCGGCCCGGTGAGCGTGGACTCGCCGCCCAGCAGGTTGAAGAAGATGAGCACGAGCACCGCGGCGATGAAACCGTAGATGCCCTGCGTGCTCGGCATCGCGGCCAGGGGCAGCAGCTTGCCGAACTTCTCACCGTCCTCGGTCACGATCCCGGACACCGTGGCGGACGCCACCGTGATACCGATGGCCGATCCGATCCCCCCGAGGATCGCCGCAACGCCACCACCGATCAGCGCCCAGTCGACACCCGAGAGTCCCCAGAAGAGGTCGTTCACGTTCCCGCTCCTTCCTGCCGCGCGCCATCGGCATGCAGCACCAACGTCTTTGACCTGAAGGCGAACGGCTCATACGCCCGGCCGCCGCCCTCGTAGAACTTGCTGAAGAACTCGACGAACTGCAGGCGCGCGGGATGCACGAACGCGCTCAGCAGGTTGATCACCACATTGAAGATGTGCCCCACAACGAACACCAGCGCCGCGAGCAGGAACACCACGACGCCGCCTATCGCCGCGCCGCCGCCCTGCTCGATCATCCCGCCGGCGCCCCCGCCGATCAGCCGCGCCAGCAGGTTGAACACCATGCCCACGAGCGAGCCGGAGAGACCGAGCGCCGCCAAACGCGTGTAGCTCAGGATGTCACCGATGAACGCCGAGAGCCCGTACACGGCGTACGCACCGCCGAGGATGGCCACCACGACCCGGCGCGTCGCCTTCGAGAGCCCGAGCCCGATCACAGTGAGCCCGAGCAGCGCCCAACCCGCGGGCACCGTCCAGCTGAACGCGAGCGTCAGCATCCACACGGCGAACACCGCCAGCCAGGCCGCGCCCAGCGCCTTGTCCCACGCGGGTGCCTCGACCTCGCGCAGCGCCACATCGATGGCGCGGCTCTTGCCGAGCGCGGTAGCACCGATGCCGATCACCATCGCCGGCAGCGCGAGTCCGGGCACCGCCGCGGCCACACCGATCGCCACGAACAGGAGGACCGTGGACACCTGGTCGAACACAGCCGAGGCCCAGTCACCCTTGCGGGCAAGGTCCCACGCCGAGACGAGCACGCCGAAGATGACCTGCAGCAGACCGAGGGCCGCCGTGAAGATCAGGAACGTCGGCAGTTCCTCCATGGGATTGATGATCCGGAGGCTCTCGAGCAGCGGCGGCAGCTCGAGGTCCCACGCGAAGTAGGAACCCGTCAGGATGCCCGCGATGATCGCCGCGACGCCCCCCGCCATGAACAGATCCATCAGCTTCTTCACGCCGTCGGCGACATCGAGCTTGTTCTTGATGAGCCATGCCCCGCCGATCAGCATCAGCCCGTATCCCACGTCGCCGATACAGATGCCGAAGAATACCCAGAAGAACGGCGCCAGGAGCGGCGTGGGGTCCACTTCGTCGTACCGCGGGCGGCCGTACAGGTCCGTGAGCACTTCGAACGGGCGCAGGAGCTTCGGGTTCTCGAGCTCGACAGGCGGGCGGTCACCGGGCTGCGGGTCGGTGAAGGTCACATCGAGCGCCTCGGCGAACGACTCCAGTGCTTCCTCGAGCTCGTCGCGACGTCGCGCACTTACCCAGCCGGAGATCACGAAGGTTCGCTCGGTAGCGCCAAAACGCTCACGGATGGTGACCGCCTCGAGGTCGGTGTCGATCGCCGCAACCAGCGCAACCGCATCGGCGTGGTACTGCTCCGAGAGCACAGCGGCGCGCTCGTCGAGAGTGACAAGCTCACGCTCGATCTCTGCGATGCGCTCGAGCGCGATCGCCCGTTCCTCGGCGGGATAGTCCACGAGCCCCGGGAACGACACGTCCACGAAGGCGGTACCCGCAAGGGCCGCGCGCACCTCGTCGACCACGGACCGATGGGCCATCACGACCCACGCGCACCTGCCGTCGACCGATGACAGCTCCTCCACCGACACGAGCGGCGTCACCTCGCGCAGCATCTGACGGACCGCGGGATCGTCGGCCGCGGTCAGCACGCCGGTGAACAGCACCACGTTCTCGGTGCCTTGCCACCGTCCGATCTCGAGCCGGAGACCATCCCACGGCGCGAGCTCGTGCGCGAGCGTCTTCAGCCGCGTACGCTCGCGGCCCAGTGCGGCCATCGCGTCGGCAACACCCTGACACTGCTGGTACACGTGCAGGAGTGTGGTGTCCACCTCGAGCGCCGCGAAGTCATCCTCGCTCATGTGCAGCTTCTCGGAGATGAACGACCCGAACGGCTGCTCGTTGGTGTGATATCTGCCGAGGAAGTCGCGCACGAAGACCGCGTCCGCGCGATACTCCTCGAGTCGCCGTACGTCCGTCTCGTTCGCCATGCCACGCGAGGGCGCCGAGTCCTCGGGGATCGCCTCGATGTCGAGCACGCCGACACGCTGCATGCGCTCGACAAGGTCATCGAGCACCGATGCGTGTCCGAGCACGGTGACACGGAGCATACGGGCTACAGCCACGGTCAGTCCGCCAGTCCCCTCAGTACCGCGGCAACCGCATCGGGGATGCGATCACCTGCGGCTTCGATCACCGTGGCGCGCCGGTCCGACGCACGGGTCACGAGCTCGTCAGCCCCGCGCCGGGCTTCATCGATCAGCGCCGCGGTCTCGGCTTCCACCGCCGCACGAGCGTCTGCGAGCACGCGCTGGCGCACGCGAGCGGCTTCGGCGCCGGCCTCGCGCTCGATGATGACGGCGCGCTCGCGGGCTCCTGTGATCACACTCGCGGCGCGTTCTTCGGCATCGAGGATGCGCTCGAGCTTCTCCACGTACCCACCCCGGTTCTCGCCATGCGACACATCCCAACCACGCGGTCTCGGCCCGCGGGTTGCTACAGTATAGTACGCCATGAACAGTGGACACCCTGTCACCAGGGCCTGCCAACGGAGCCGCTGATGTCCTACCCGCACGCCACCAGAACCGCATCACGCCGAGAGGCGCGCCGCCGCACAGTGCGCCGACAGCGCGCTGCCGCAGTGCTCGCCGGACTCGCGGTGCTCGTGCTCGGCTCGGCGGTGGCATGGACGCTCACCCACCTCCCCGCATCGGAGCCCGCCCCTGTCACCGCCGCTACCCCCGATCCCGGCGTTGCGACAGAGACCGCCCCCGCACCCGTTCCAGCCGCGTCCGCTGAGCCAACGGAGCCGCCCCTGCCCTCGGGTCCCGCCACCATCACCATAGCGGCAGTGGGCGATATGCACTTCGACCGCAAGGTGCGCGAAGCCATCAACCGTTCCGGAGGCACGGCCCCCCTTGCACATGTGGCGGACCGGCTCTCCGCCGCCGACATCGCCGTGGGCAACCTGGAGAGCACCTTGTCCGAGCTTGGCACGCGGAACGCGCAGAAGGACTACACGTTCAAAGGCGATCCACGCGGCGTCGAAGGCCTGGCCCTGGCCGGCTTCGACTTCCTCTCGCTGGCCAACAACCACGCGCTGGACTGCGGGAGCGAAGCGATGCTCGACACCATCGCGCGTCTCGAGGCCAACGGCATCGGCCACGCGGGCGCGGGAGCCGATAAGGCCGCAGCCTGGACGCCGGCCGTGCGTGACGTGAACGGCACCACCGTCGCCTTTTTCGGGTTCTCCCACATCCTTCCCTCGGGATTCGTCGCCACGGACACCTCGGCGGGCATCGCACGGGGACGCGGCAACATGGATGCCGTTGAGACGGTTATCCGGGAGGCCAAGGAACAGTACGACTACGTGCTCGTGTCATTCCACTGGGGTGTCGAATACCAGGATCACGCCAACGGCGATCAGGTGGCGGACGCTCATCGCGCGATAGACGCGGGAGCCGACATGGTGCTGTCGCATCATCCCCACGTCATCCAGGGGGTCGAGTACTACAACGGCAAGCTCATCGCGTACTCACTCGGTGACTTCGTGTTCGACCACTACTCGCGCAAGACGGGCGAGGCGTTCATCCTCGAGGCCGAGCTCGGTCCGAACGGCGTGGCCAACGCCCGCGCGGTCCCCGTGTACCTGGACGACACATACGGTGTCCCGGACTACGTCACTGGCCGCGAGGCCACCGTGATCCTCGAGCGTCTCAAGACGATTTCGGCCCCACGCAAGACCATCGTGGAGATCGACGGCGACATCGGGCGGATCCGCCCGTAGAAGCCCTACCCGGCGCTCTCGCTCTCGGCGCGCCTGATGTAGCCGCGGAACCGGCGGTCGAACTCATACCGTTCGAGCCTCACCTTGCGGTCGCACCCCACGCAGCGCAGGCCGATGTCCATGCCGAGCTTCGTGATCTCCCACTCGTTCGTCCCGCACGGATGCGGCTTCTTGAGGCGCACGACGTCGCCGATGCGGATCGGTGTTATCGGAACGGCCACGATGGCTCCATGCTCGGTCGCGCCAGCAGGACAGGGCGGGTAGAGTATAGCGCGTGACACTCACTGATCAGCCGGCCGTGCCGCCGGTCGCCCGAAGGAGCCTCATGAAGACCCGAGCCGTACTCTCCGTCCTCGGTGCCGACCGCGTCGGCATCGTCGCCATGATCGCCACAGCGCTCGCCGAGCTCTCCGTCAACATCGAGGACATCCGTCAGACGATCCTGTCGGACGTCTTCTCGATGACGATGCTCGTCACCATCGATGAGGATCTCCACCCCTTTGAGGAGATCCAAGCGCGCCTGGCAACAGTGGCCGAGGAGATCGGCATGCAGGTGACACTGCAGCGCGAGGACGTGTTCCGGTTCATGCATCGCGTCTAGCCATACCCACCGCGACCCGTGCGCCGTCGCCGTCCACAAGCCGCATCCGGAGGTATCACTCATGCTCCACATCAGCCCCGAGGAGATCGCGGAAACACTCCTCATGGTGCACCAGCAGCACCTCGACATCCGCACCGTCACGCTCGGCGTCTCGATCGGCGACTGCGGCGCGGATAGCGCCGACGAGATGGGCCGTCGGCTCTACGAGAAGGTCACCCGCGCCGCCGAGCGGCTCGTGCCGGTGTGCGAAGCGATCGAGCGCGAGTACGGAATCCCCATCCGCAACAAGCGCATCTCCGTGAGTCCGGTGGCCGCCGTCGCCGGCCGCTGCGCGTGCGACGACCTCACGCCCGTCGCGCTCGCCATGGACCGCGCCGCCGAGGCGGCCGGAGTCGACTTCATCGGCGGGTTCTCGGCCCTGGTGCACAAGGGCGTCGGCGCTGCCGACGACGCGCTCATCCGCTCCATCCCGATGGCGCTCGCAACCACGCAGCGTGTGTGCTCATCGGTGAACGTTGCCTCCACGCGCGCGGGCATCAACATGGACGCAGTTGCGCGCATGGCGCACACGGTGAAGGAGACCGCCGCGCTCACGGCCGAGGCCGACAGCATCGGCTGCGCCAAGCTCGTGGTCTTCGCCAACATGGTGGAGGACAACCCCTTCATGGCAGGCGCCGTGCACGGCGCAGGAGAAGCCGACGCCGTGATCAACGTGGGCATTTCCGGCCCCGGAGTGGTCCGTGCGATCATCGAGGCCCTCCCCGATGACGCGGACCTCACCGCCGTTGCCGAGGCGATCAAGGCGACCTCGTTCAAGATCACCCGTGCGGGCGAACTGGTGGCCCGCGAAGCGGCCCGGAGACTCGGCGTTGCCATGGGCATCGTGGACCTGTCGCTCGCACCCACCCCTGCCGAGGGCGACAGCGTGGCGGAGATACTCGAAGCGATGGGCGTGGAGCGGTGCGGGGCACCCGGCACCACCACCGCGCTCGCGCTTCTGAACGACGCCGTGAAGAAGGGTGGCGCGATGGGCACGTCGTCGATCGGCGGGCTCTCGGGGGCGTTCATCCCTGTCTCGGAGGATGCCGGCATGGTCCGCGCGGTGCAGGACGGCGCACTCAACCTGGAGAAGCTCGAGGCGATGACCGCGGTGTGCTCGGTGGGTCTCGACATGATCGCGATCCCGGGCGACACACCGGCAGAGACCATAGCAGGTATCATCTCCGACGCCTGTGCCATCGGCGTGATCAACAACAAGACCACCGCGGCGCGTCTGATACCGGCTGTCGGCAAGGTCGCTGGCGACCACGTGAGCTGGGGCGGCCTGCTCGGCGCGGCGCCGGTGATGGACGTCTCACGCTGGAGCAGCGCGAGACTCATCAACCGCGGCGGACGCATGCCGGCACCCCTCGGCAGCCTGAGGAACTGACCTCGCGCGGGTCACGATCAGGCGTCCCGGACGCCCGCCCCGACCCCTGCCACGTGCGGCGGTACGCGGTCAGTGACGACGCGCACTACGGCGCGACCGAGCGGCACCCAGCGGCATACCTCCCGTGGTATCATTGCGCACTGCGTGTGGCAGCGCGCCGCCGAGCGGTCCCGAAGCGCCGTTCATCACATTATGTACGACGGCCGGCGGATTCCGCTTATTCATCTATGGCCGCGGCCGATACACGTAGTGGATAGTACGGTCGAGGACAGCACCCCGTGATGTGGTGCGCCGGAAATGGTGGTGCACGGAAGCGCGGTACGAGCGGATGA
>CAZSUO010000067.1:7061-9858 GCA_964610065.1 uncultured Coriobacteriaceae bacterium
ACCGACCGCACGCTGGTATTCGACTTCAAGAGCGGCCGGGCTTCAGGGACCGGCTGGGAGAGCTGGGTCGAGAACCAGGGCGTGCAGTTCGAGGGTTCGATCACGTGGGACAACCTCGGCGTCCCCGCCAATTCCCCGATCTCGCTGAGCTTCTCACTTCAGCAAGGAGGGGCCGGCAGTGACCAGTCGGAGACGATCTCGTTCCTGGAACGCAACGTCACGATCAGCGGCGGCCGAAGCGCAGGCACCGCAGCGGGTATGCAGGTCGTCTACGAGCACACCATCACCAACACGGGCAATGTGACGCTCCCACTCTCTGTTGAGGCGACGTCCACGCGCGGATGGCCGATCACGCTCCGCATGAAGGACACCGGGGCTCCCGTGGCCCCCGCTGACCTCGCGCCCGGTGCGGCGATCACTATCGAGGCGGTGCTCGACATCCCTATCGACGCACCCGATGGCGCCCGCGACACGATCACGATCACGGCCGCGAGTACGACGCACCCGAACGTGAAGGCAACCGCGACCGACCAGGCGGCGGTGGGCCCGATACTCGTCATCCCCGACCGAACCGGCTCGATCACACCGGGCGGTACCATCAGGTTCACCAACACAGTCCAAAACAACACCGACGCCGATATCACCGTCGCACTCCAGGGCCTGTCGGACAGGGGCTGGCCCGTGACCATCCGCACCACCGGCGGCACACCGCTCACTGAGCTCACGCTCACGCCCCGCCAGTCGGTGGACGTCCTCGTGGACATCACCGCACCTGCGGGCACGACACTCGGCACCGTTGACGTGACGCGCGTCGAGGCGGCAGTTGTGGCGCTTCCCGAGGTCAAGGCGGTCGGCTATGACACAGTCACCGTAGGTGCTCCGCTCACGGTCGTACCACCTGGCACGCTCCCCGCAGGCGCCAACACCTCCGTGCTCTACCGTCACACCATCACCAACAACACGGCCTCGGCCCGCACACTCTCGCTCACAGCGACATCCTCGAGGGGCTGGCCGGTCCAGGTCCTCGCCGCCGATGGCGCAACGCCCCTCTCGTCGGTCACGATCCCGCAAAACGGCGGCTCACTGCCGGTGACCGTGCGGGTGACCGTTCCCGCAGGGACAGCCGAGCTCACCACCGATATGACCACACTCAGGGTCGCCGACGGCTCCGGTTTCGCCACAGTCGTCGATACCACGGTTGTGAGCAGCCTCGCCACGTTCGGCGTGGGAGGATTCGGAACACCGCTCGACGACTTCGCCCTCGGCGATCGCGTGTACGCGCGTGGCATGGGGCTCACGGCTGGTCAGACGATCACCTTCGAGTGGACGAGTCCGAGCGGTGTCGTAACGCTCGAGACGGCGCGCAGCGATGCTGGCGGCATCGCGCAGTCCAGCTACGACCTCTCCCCCACGGACGAGACGGGCGAGTGGTTCGTGCGCACGTACATGGGTGGCACGCTCCTCGGCGAGCACCAGTTCCTCGTGGGATACCGGGCTCGGATCACCTCGATGACCACAAGCGGTGGTGACGAGGCCGGATCCCCCATCGCCGTCTCGACGGTCTTCCACAACGGAGGCGCCGTCACGCTCGCCGGAACGGAAGTGACGTACCTGCTGTGGCGCGACGCCGACGGCGACGGGACGCTCAACGCGGGTGACGCATACATCGCCGGTGACGGCGCGTGGACGGAGCCCGGTACCGGCGTGGGCTACACACACAGGACGTCGGGCTTCACCGTACCGGCCAACACAGCGGTGCTCACCGACGCGTGGAGCGTGGTGAACCAGTACCTGAAGTTCGCGGGCACGTACACCCTCAGCGCCGTGTGGATGAGCGCCGACGGGATGACGCTCGACACCCGGACGACCACGTTCTTCGCTGCGCCCGGCAAACCGGCGCTCAGCCTTTCGGTGAGCACCCCTACCGTCGACTTCGGGGCGATCCAGCCCGGTGTGCAGTACACCCGGTCTGATGTCGTGGTCAGCGTGAACGCCTCACTGCCCTTCGAGCTCAGAGGCGTCGCAGTTGGTGACCTCACCGAACTGGGGCTTACGCGCACCCTGAACGCAGTGGAGGGCAGCGCCGTGAAGAACGGCGCCTATGTGGACACCATCGGGATCCTCGCCCCGTGGACAACGGAACCCGGCACATACCAGGCCACCGTCACCTACACGATCGTGCCCAGGTGAGTGCGATGATGACCGTTCATCGGATAACGGAGCCCACGTCCTACCGCCCATCACGCGCAGTGGCTCATTCGTCACAATATGCGCCAGAACGCTCATTTTATCGGATGCCGATGCCGATACTGATACCGCACCAGTGTGCGGGTGCCCGGGGGACTGTACCCAACCCATCGGTGGACGGGGGTGGTCTGTGATCGGACCTCCAATAGGTTCTTGCAGGTACCACCCGGTCCATGCAGGCCCGGAGCGGCAGACGCCGCGAAGGAACGTACTGTCATAGTCAGTAAGAAAGAGCAAAGGAGAACTGAATGAAGCGGACCCTGATTATCGCACTTTCCGTTGTCGCCCTCGTCTTCGGCGTCATCAGCTACGCGACTGCTGCGCCCGGTGAAACCATAGTTAGCGCCGCTGTCCCGGCGCTGCTCGAACTCCAGGCACCAGGCACGGTTAGCATGCCCGATCTCGTCCCGCTGAAGAACAGTACTGTCGACATCAAAATCACAGCCAAGTCGAACAAGAAGGCGACGCTGAGTGCCTCCATCGACAAGGGTACGTTCGATAGCCTGAGCTCAATCGTCGACACGACAGATTGCGTTGACCTTCGTGGCGG
>CAZSUO010000068.1:0-7862 GCA_964610065.1 uncultured Coriobacteriaceae bacterium
CAGTACGGCAGGCTCTTCGAGATGGAGGGCGTCGAACTCGTCTTCACCGACGAGGCCCTGAAGGAGGTCGCGCGCCAGGCGATCTCGCGCCAGACGGGAGCCCGTGGCCTGCGCTCGATCCTCGAGTCGCTCCTGCTGGACACCATGTACGACCTGCCCGGCCGAAGCGACGTGGAGCGCGTCACGATCACCGATGAGGTGGTCAGGGGAGGGGCACAGCCGGTGCTCACCCTCGCGGGCGCCCGGGACGCCAGCGCGTAGCGTACCTTCGGCTCCGACTCCCGCCGCGAACACACAACGGGCCCCGTGCGGGGCCCGTTGTGTGTTCACTGTGATTGCCTAGCGTGAAGCGTCGATGAGCTCCTCGGCACGCTCGACCTGGCTGGGGTAGAGGTCCTTGGGGATGGCAGGACGCCCCAGCGTCCTGAACACCATGTGGCGCGCGCAGTGCACGTTACTGCCGCGGCAGTACCGTTGCTTGATGATCTCCGACATCGAGGGCATGTCCGCCATCTGATCGTTGAAGAACGGGCAGGTAGGCAGGCACTCGCAATCGGCCATAGGGTTCACGACCTTTCATCGGTGGACTCTAGAGAGTATATCGCCAGTTCGTTAGCGGAAACGTATACGGTATGGGGTATCGATTCGGGCGAACGGTCTCCTGCGGGCGACGAACGCGCGCCGGGCATGTCGGAGAAATGTCGTAGAATCCTCACAGAACCCGTACCCGGAAGGATGTCCCAACTCCATGAGCCAACTCCCTTCAGCATACGACCCTGATGCCGTCGAAGGTCCCGTGTTCCGGCGGTGGGTGGATGGTGGTCACTTCGCGCAGGAGCCCGGGGGTGAGGCGCCGTTCACGGTCGTGATCCCGCCGCCCAACGTGACGGGTTCGCTGCACATGGGGCATGCGCTCAACAACACGATCCAGGACGTGGTGGTCCGGCGCTCACGCATGACCGGTCGTCCGACCCGCTGGGTGGTCGGCACCGATCACGCGGGTATCGCCACGCAGAACAAGGTCGAGCAGAAGCTCGCCGGGCAGGGGCTCTCCCGTCACGACGTGGGTCGTGAGAAGTTCGTGGAGCTGTGCTGGGAGTGGCGGCACGAACACGGGAGCATCATCATCGAGCAGCTCAAGCGCATGGGATGCAGCTGCGACTACCAGGATGAACACTTCACCATGGACGAGGGCTACCAGCGTGCGGTCCGCACGGTGTTCGTGGAGTGGTTCGAGCGTGGGCTGATCTACCGCGGCAAGCGCATCATCAACTGGTGCCCCCGCTGTTCCACCGCGCTCTCGGACATCGAGGTGGAGCACGAGGAGCTCAACAGCCACCTGTGGCACCTCAGGTATCCGCTCAAGGAGCCGGTGGGCGGCCGCGACCACGTGATCGTGGCCACTACGCGCCCGGAGACGATGCTGGGCGACACCTGCGTGGCCGTCCACCCGGACGACGAGCGCTACCGGGACCTTGTCGGCGCCATCATCGTGCTGCCGCTCCTCGGGCGCGAGATCCCGATCGTTGCCGACGAGTACGTCGATCCCTCGTTCGGCACCGGTGCGGTGAAGGTGACCCCGGCACACGACCCGAACGACTTCGAGATCGGCGAGCGCCACGGGCTTGAGAAGATCAACGTCCTCGCCGCCGACGCCACGATCACCGCCGAGGGCGGTCCCTACGAGGGCCTCGACCGCTACGAGGCGCGCACGCGTATCGTCGCGGACCTCGAGGCCGCCGGGCTGCTCGCGTCCATCGACGACCACATCCACTCGGTCGGGCACTGCTACCGGTGTCACACGGTCGTGGAACCCTGGCTGTCCGACCAGTGGTTCGTGGATATGAAGCCGCTCGCTGAGCCGGGCATCGAGTGCGTCCGTGACGGCCGCGTCGTGTTCCATCCGCAGCGGTGGGAGAACGTGTACTACCACTGGATGGAGAACATCCGTGACTGGTGCATCAGCCGCCAGCTGTGGTGGGGTCATCGGATCCCGGTGTTCTACTGCGATGACTGCGGGTGGCAGGGCGCGAGCATGGACGACCTCGAGACGTGCCCGGAGTGCGGCGCCGCGGTCCGTCAGGACGAGGACGTGCTCGACACGTGGTTCAGCTCTCAGCTGTGGCCATTCGCCACGCTCGGCTGGCCGGACGAGACCCCTGAGCTCGACTTCTTCTATCCCACGACCGTGCTCTCCACGGCGCGCGACATCCTGTTCCTATGGGTCGCCCGCATGATCATGAGCGGTCTGGACTTCATCGGCGACGTGCCCTATCGCGACGTCATCATCCACCCCACGGTCTTCAACGCCGAGGGCAAGCGCATGAGCAAGTCGCTCGGCACGGGCGTGGACCCGCTCGACCTGATGGCCCATTACGGCGCCGACGGCATGCGGTTCGGCCTGATGCTGCAGGTCACCGGCAACCAGGACATCAAGTTCGCCGAGGAGAAGCTTGCGTCCTCGCGCAACTTCGCCAACAAGATCTGGAACGCGAGCAGGTTCGTGCTGATGAACGCAGGGGAGGACTTCGAGCCCGGCGCGCCCGCCGTGGAGACCGTTGCCGATGCCTGGATCCTGTCGCGACTGGCCGACCTCGCCGCTCGCGTGGATGAGGGGCTGCTCACCTACGAGTTCGGTGAGACGGCCCGTGTCCTCTACGACTTCTTCTGGAGTGAGTTCTGCGATTGGTACATCGAACTCGCCAAGCCGCGGCTGGCAGCGGGAGGGGAATCCCGCCAGACGGTGCTGCGCAACCTCGTGTTCGTGCTCGACACGGCGCTCAGGCTCCTCCACCCGATGATGCCGTTCGTGACCGAGGAGATCTGGGGCCGCCTGCCGCTGGGCGATACCCGAGACGCGGAGTCACTGATGGTTGCGGCATGGCCTGATGCGGCGCGCCTGGCCCGCTTCCGCGACGAAGACGCCGAGCGCTCGGTGGGCTTGCTCCAGGAGCTCGTGACCTCTGTGCGCACGGTGCGTGCGCGCTACGCGGTTTCCCCCAAGACGAGGCTCGAGGTCGGAGTGAAGGCTCCCGACGCCGAGGGGCAGGTGCTCGAGTCGATGGCCGCCGACGTCCGCGCACTCGCCGGGATCAAGCGGCTCGTTGTGGGCGCCGACACCGTGCGACCGGCACACGCCTCGGTCGTTGTGGCTGCGGGAAGCGAGGTCTACGTGTCCCTCGAGGGGCTCGTGGATTTCGAGGCTGAACGCGCCAGGATCACCACCGAACTCGGACGTGCTGAAGGCGATCTTGCGAAGCTCGAGAAGAAGCTGAGAAACGAAGGCTTCCTTATGAAAGCTGCGCCCGACATAATCGAGAAAGACCGTGCGCGTGCAGCCGAGCTGGCGGCGACCGTGTCGAAACTCACAGGACAGCTGGCCGACCTCGCGGAGTGACCGTGCCCACTGGCGGTGCTGACTATGCATCGACGATAGAGCGCCTCCAGGGCGCCCTGCAGTTCGGGATCAATCCGTCACTCGACGGGATCCGCGAGCTGACGACGGCGCTCGGGTGCCCCGAGAGGGAGTGCCGGTGCGTGCAGGTCACCGGCACCAACGGCAAGACCTCGGTCACCCGCATGACCGGTGCGCTGCTCTCTGCCCACGGCTATCGCACCGGTGTGTACACGAGCCCGCACCTGGTGTCATACACCGAGCGCATCGAGATCGACGGCGAACCGCTGTCCGAGGCCGACTTCGCCCTGGTGTTCTCCGATGTCTTTGAAGCGGCGGCAGGGCTGGACCGGGAGTTCACCGAGTTCGAACTGCTTACCGCTGGCGCACTGCACGCGTTCAAGCTGCACGGCGTGGAGTTCGCCTGCCTCGAGGTCGGCATGGGGGGTCGATGGGATGCAACGAGCGCCATCGATCCCACGGTTGCGGTGGTGACGGGCGTCGCACTGGATCACACGGACAGGCTCGGTACCACGCGCGAGGAGATAGCGGCCGACAAAGCGCACATCATCACCGCCGGCTCGATCCCGATAATCGGGCCGGGCTGTGCCGGGGTCGACCACATCTTCGAAGAGCGGGCGCTGGCTCTCGGCCACCCCAGGCTGCTAAGGGTGGGTCTCGGGGACGATCCCGATGTCACGTGGGATGTCGTTCGGTGCCCGAGGGTTCCTGGCGGGACCCTCACGCTGGACATCCATGGACTCCGCGAGTACCGCGTGGGAGTCCATGCGCCGGCCTACCAGGCGCCGAACGTCGCGGTCGCGATGGTGGCGGCTGGCGCCGCTCTCTATGACGTGCTCGACCCCGAGGTCAGCGATCGCGCGTTGCGCGCGATGACGTTCCCGGGCCGGTTCCAGGTGCTGCGCCGCACGCCCCCGCTCGTGATCGACGGCGCGCACAACCCTGATGCCGCGGCGGTCCTCGCGAGCGCCATCTGTGATTCGTTCCGTGACGGGCTGCCCGTGCTCGTACTCGGCATATTCGCCGACAAGGACGTGGAGGGCATCGTGCGGGCACTCGCTCCCGCGGGATCCGCCTTCGTCGCTACCGAGAACGGTTCATCCCGGTGCATGCCCGCGGCCGAACTGGCCGATCTCATCGCTCGCGTCACGGGGACCCCGGCTGCCGTGGCTCCCGATGTCGGGAACGCACTGCGGGCCGCCGACAGGCTGTCCAGCGGGCGCGGGGTGGTGGTGTCGGGCAGCCTGTACACCGCAGGTGCGGTCAAGGCGCTCGGATCGACGGCGGCCGGGTGATCCCGCTCCGCTCCTCTCAAGCCACCGCCATGGTGACCGCACGGTATCGATGCTCGGGCCCTGGGCGGTGTGAGCTGTCTGTGTTCTGTTAGAATCCCGTTAGTCTTGTCATACTCCCTGAGACACCGCGGTGCGGTATGCCCAGGAGGGCGTTGGACACACGCAAGCCTAGACCCTGGAGGGGGACCGCATGGAAGCAGCACTCGGAGAACTCCTTGCTCCGATTCAGCCGGCACTCAAGCTCACCACGAACCTGTGCCTGCTGTTCTTCGTCGTCTTCTCGATCGCGCTCGTCTTCTGGACGTGGCGCGACGCTGACCGTCGCGGCGTGATGCCCTGGTTCTGGGCGCTCGTCGTGCTGCTCTTCAACGTCTTCGGCTGGGCCATCTACATGGTGGTCCGTCCGCCCGAGAGCGCTCTCGATGCGCGCGAGCGCGAGCTCGAGATCCGCGCCAAGGAGGTCGAACTCCTGCGGGAGGGTCAGACGTGCCCCGCATGCTTCCAGCCGGTGGAGCCCGACTTCCTGATCTGCCCGTCGTGCATGAAGAAGCTGCGCAAGGAGTGCATCAGCTGCGGCAAGGCTCTCAAGCTCGACTGGCAGGTGTGTCCGTACTGCAAGACCAAGCAGTGACCTTCTGTCCGCACCACGGACCGCTCGGTCGCTAAGAGGGAGCGTCGCTATGTCTGAGATCTCGATCACGCTGCCCGACGGCAGCGTCAAGTCGGTGTCCGCTGGGGCGAGTGTCGGCGACGTTGCGGCGGCTATCGGTCCGCGTCTTGCGGCCGCGGCCATCGCCGGACGCGTCGATGGCCGACTGGTCGATCTATCCACGACGCTTGCCGATGGCGCGCAAGTGGCGATCGTGACCGAGCGCGACCCGGAAGCGCTCGAACTGCTGCGGCACTCGGCGGCGCACGTGATGGCCGAGGCGGTACTCGAGCTCTTCCCTGGCGCACACTTCGGTATCGGACCGGCGATCGAAGACGGCTTCTACTACGACCTCGAGATCGGGCGCACCTTCGCGCCCGAGGACCTTGAGGCGATCGAGTCCAAGATGCGGGAGATCGTCTCCGCCGAGCAGCCATTCGGCCGGTGCGTCCTGACCCGTGCGGAGGCCGAGAAGGCCTTTTTCGATCAGCCGTACAAGCTCGAGCTCATCCGCGAACTGCCGGAGGATGCCGAGATATCCACCTATGCGTCGGGTCCTTTCACGGATCTGTGCCGCGGACCGCACCTCCCGCACAGCGGGTGGGTGAAGGCGTTCAAGCTCATGAAGGTCGCCGGGGCCTACTGGCGTGGCGATTCCGAGCGCCCGATGCTCCAGCGCATCTATGGCACCGCGTGGTTCTCGGAGAAGGACCTCGAGGCGTACCTGACGCGCCTGGAGGAGGCCGAGAAGCGCGATCATCGCAAGCTCGGCAAGGAGCTCGACCTGTTCCACTTCGATGAGCTCGCCGGCAGCGGTCTGGTGCTCTATCACCCCAAGGGCGCCCGGGTCTTCCACGAGCTCGTGGAGTGGCTCTCGGCCGACCTGTACGAGCGCGGCTACGTGGAGATCCGCACGCCGCACATCTACAAGGCCGACGTGTGGAAGACGAGCGGTCACTGGGACTACTACCAGGACAACATGTTCCCCCTGCAGATCGATGAAGGGGAGGGCAAGGAGCCGACAGACTACGCGGTCAAGCCGATGAACTGTCCCGGCGCGCTCCTCGTGTACCGCGACAGCGTGCGGTCGTACCGCGACCTGCCGATGCGTCTGTTCGAGTTCGGCACCGTCTACCGCAACGAGAAGAGCGGCGTGGTGCACGGGCTCATGCGTGCGCGCGGCTTCACTCAGGACGACGCGCACATCTTCTGCACCGGTGAGCAGATCATCCCCGAGGTCAAGGCGATGCTCGACATCGTCAAGTACATCATGGACACGTTCGACTTCGAGTACTCCGCCGAGGTCTCTACGCGTCCGGAGAAGTCGGTCGGTCGCGACGAGGACTGGGAGCTCGCCACGCGCGCGCTCATGAGCGCGCTCGATGAGTGGGGTCTGCCGTACCAGATCAACGAGGGCGACGGCGCGTTCTACGGCCCCAAGATCGACATCAAGGTCAAGGACGCCATCGGCCGCATCTGGCAGCTTTCCACCATCCAGGTGGACTTCAACAACCCGGAGCGGTTCGGCATCACCTACCGCACCGCGGAGAACACCGAGGAGCAGCCGTTCATGTTGCACCGGGCCATCTTCGGCTCGATGGAGCGATTCCTCGGCATCTTGATCGAGCACACGGCCGGTGCGTTCCCCACGTGGCTCGCGCCGGTGCAGGCCGTCATCATCCCGATCGCCGACCGGCACCTCGAGCACTGCGAGTCCGTGCGGGCGCGTCTGGCCAGGGCCGGCGTTCGCGCCGATGTATACGCCGACAACGAGCCGATGCGCGTGAAGATCGCCAAGGCGCAGCAGCAGAAGGTGCCGTACATGCTCGTGGTGGGCGACAAGGAGATCGAGGCCGACACCGTGGGCGTGCGGGAGCGCACGGCGGGCGACATCGGCGCCATGGGCGTTGACGAGTTCGCTGCCCGGGTGGCCTCCGAGAAGCCGTAGCCGGTTCGGCGTCGGCTCTGCTGGCCGCGACGATACGCAGGGACTTCAGACCGCCGAGGGGCGTCCGCCGGTAAGCGCGCGCTCCACGCCACCGAGCAGCGCGTCGAGCACGAGCGCGAGACCGGCGGCCAGAAGCGCTCCTTCAAGGGTCACGGCGGGCGCGAGGTTCACGAGCCCGTTGATGATCGGTGCGCCGAATCCTCCGGCACCCGCTATGGCGCCGATCGTGGCCGTGGCCACGTTCACGACCACCGAGACGCGAATGCCAGCCACGATCACGGGAGCGGCGAGCGGCAGCTCAACGCGTAGTAGCCGTTCGCCGGGTCGCATGCCCATGCCGGCGGCGCTCTCGAGCACCTCGGCGGGCACGCCCTTGAGGCCGGCGACCGCGTTCCGGAGCACCGGCAAGATGCCGTAGAGCGCGAGGGCGACAACGGTCGGTCGCAGCCCGAACCCGAGAAGCGGCACGGCGAGCGTGAAGACAGCCACAGGCGGGAACGTCTGGCCCAGGTTGGTGAGGTCGCTCACCACATCGTGGAACGCCGCGCCGGCTCG
>CAZSUO010000068.1:7962-9825 GCA_964610065.1 uncultured Coriobacteriaceae bacterium
CTGAGCGCTCTCATGTGAGCGGCCGTTTGAATCGTTCCACGATCGACTCCACGCTCACGGTCCCGATGCGTTCGCCTCGCTCGTCATGCACGTCGATCGCCGGCACGCCCAGCTCCAGGATACGTGCGAGCGCCTCGCGGAGCGACGCGGTGGAGCCGACCGAGCAGTCGCAGGCTCTGGCCAGCCCCGGGGGGTCGAGAGCCTCGGTCACCGGAGCGAGCGAGAGGCGCTTGAGCGCCCGCTCGGCGCCCACGAACGATGCGACGAACGCATCCGCCGGATAGGCGAGCACGCGCTCGGGCGTGTCTTGCTGCACGAGCATCCCGTCACGCATGACGACGATCCGGTCGCCGAGCTTCACCGCTTCGTCCATGTCGTGGGTCACGAACAACACCGTCTTCTTCAGGCGGTCCTGGATCGCCCGGAACTCCACGTGGAGCCTGTCGCGTGTCAGCGGATCCACCGCACCGAACGGTTCGTCCATCAGCAGCACGGGAGGGTCTGCCGCGAGCGCCCGCGCCACACCCACACGCTGGGCCTCCCCGCCGGAGAGTTCGTGCGGGTACTTGCCACCGTATCCAGCGGGTTCGAGGCCGACGAGCTCGAGAAGTTCGGTGGTGCGCTCCGAGACGCGTTCACGCTCCCATCCCAGCAGCCCCGGCACCACCCCGACGTTCTGCGCGACCGTCCAGTGCGGGAACAGCCCCACGCCCTGGATGGCATAGCCGATATGACGGCGCAGCTGCTCGGGCCGGTATTCGCGGACATCGCGTCCGTCGATCGTGATGGTGCCCGCGTCCGGCTCCACCAGGCGGTTCACCATACGCATGGTCGTGGACTTCCCGCAGCCGCTCGGCCCGATCAGCACCACCACTTCGCCTGCGGGGACATCGAAGGACAGGTCCCGCACAGCGGGGGCGCCGGTACCTTGGTACGACTTGCTCACGTTGCGGATCGAAATCATCGGGACGCCCCTTCGTGTCCTCGGAGGTGCCGTGGCGAGACCAGCCCCTGCAGTGCGCGCAGGATCCCGTCGAGTGTGAGTGCGAGTAGGACGAGCGCCACGGACCCGAGCAGGATGAGGTCCATGGCCTGCTGGGATAGGCCGCCGAACACGAAGAGTCCGAGCGTGCCCGCCGCAACGAACGCGCCGAGCGTTGCATTGCCGAGCGTCTGCACCGCCGCCGTCCGCATGCCGCCGAAGATGACCGGCATCGCGAGCGGGAAGCGCACGCGACGCATCACCTGCCACTCGGTCATTCCCATGCCGAGCCCGGCATCCACCGCGGCGGCCGGCACCGACGCGAGACCCGCGTACGTGTTCCGCACGATCGCCAACAGCGCGTACAGCGTGAGCGCGGTGATCACAGGTGCCCATCCAAGACCGCCGACGCCGAGGCGTCCGAACAGGGGTATGTTCGAGCCGAGCCATGAGAGCGGCGCGAACAACAGCCCCACCATCGCAAGGCCCGGGATCGTCTGGAAGATGTTCGCCACGGCGAAGACGGGGCCTCGGAGGCGTGGTCGCTGGAACGCGAGCACTCCGAGGGCGGTGCCGAGCACGAGCGCGACAGTCACCGCGATGCCCGCGAACCGCAGCTGCGCGGCGACCTCGGCCCAGAAGCGATCCGACTGGTTCGCGTACTCCCGCATGATGGCGAGGTCGTCCAGCGCGCCTGTCGCCAGCATCACCGCGATGCCGAGGGGGGCGGCAAGCGTGAGAGCCGCCCGTGCGAGACGGGGGAGGCCATCCTCCCGTCTCGACGCGAGCACGAGGGAGTAGGCGATCGCGATGCACGCCCAGGCGCCAGTACCGAGCGAGACCCGGGCGTAGGGGGCCGAGGGGTCGGTGAGGCGGGCGAC
>CAZSUO010000069.1:0-9769 GCA_964610065.1 uncultured Coriobacteriaceae bacterium
CGGCTCGGCGTGCTGCTCCGTGAAGACGGCGGGCTGGAAGAGGCGCTCCAGCAGGTCCTGCGCGGCGTGGCGCAGCGCCGTGTGAACGAGATGAGTCTTCAGACCCGGGCCGGCAAGACGATCCAGGCGCGTGTCTCCATCGCGCGCATGCGTGACGATGGTGGGCGTGTGCTCGGCGCCGTGGTGAGCATCGAGGATGTTTCGGAGGTGAAGGCCCTCACGGACCAACTCATCCGCGCGGACCGTCTGGCGGCGATGGGCGAGCTCACCGCTGGCGTTGCGCACGAGGTCCGGAATCCGCTCGGCATCATCAAGGCGTCCGTACAGCTGGTCGAGGAGCCGGGTGGCGATCCTGCTCGGATGAAGGAGGTCATGCGGGTCATCCGGCAGGAGATCGATCGTCTTGACCGGGTCATCAAGGCGCTCCTCGACTTCGGTCGGCCCTCATCGCCCACACTGCGGCCCACCGGTGTGAAGTCGGTGCTCGACGACGTGGTGCTGTTCACGAGCCGATTCGCCGGGCAGGCACAGGTCGAGATCGTGATCGAGTATGCGCAGGAGGGGCTCACCGTCTTCGCCGATGCCGACCAGCTCAAACAGGTGCTGGTGAACCTGGTCTCCAACGCCGTGCAGGCGATGGGGGAGACTGGCGGTACCATACACGTGCGGGTGTGGGGCGATCGCGAGTACGTCTCCATAGCAGTGGAGGACACCGGTCCCGGGATGGCTCCTGAGATCGCTGAGAAGGTGTTCGACCCGTTCTTCTCGACGCGCGACGATGGCACCGGTCTTGGACTCAC
This sequence comes from uncultured Coriobacteriaceae bacterium, assembly GCA_964610065.1. Lineage (GTDB taxonomy): Bacteria > Actinomycetota > Coriobacteriia > Anaerosomatales > Anaerosomataceae > Anaerosoma. Next base: position 801 of record CAZSUO010000069.1, read on the forward strand.
GATCGTCCACCGCATCATCGACCAGCACGGAGGCAGGATAGAAGTCCACAGCGTGCCGGGACGGGGAACGACATTCACCGTCGTACTGCCCGCACAGGGAAGAGGGGTTGCTCGATGAAGGGTCGCGTACTCATCGCGGATGACGAGAAGAACATGCGCTGGGTGCTCAGCCAGGCGCTTGAGGCCGAGGGATATGAGGTATTCGAAGCCTCGGACGGCAAGGAGGCGCTTACGGCGATCGCCGAGCACGAGCCTGAAGTGGTCATTCTCGATCACAAGATGCCTGCGCCAGACGGTATGGAGGTGCTGCGCCGCTTGCGTGCCAAGGGCCATCGGTTCCCGGTGATCATGCTCACGGCGCATGGCAACGTGCAGACCGCCGTCGAGGCGATGAAGGCAGGGGCCAACGAGTACCTGACCAAGCCGTTCGATCTCGAGGAGCTGAAGCTGGGCATCGAGAAGGCGCTCAGGGTGGAGGCCCTTGCCGCCGAGGTCGATCGACTGCGCGAGGAGTTGGAGCGGGACTGGGATGTCGAGGGAATCGTCGCGGTGGACCCGACGATGCTGGAGCTACTGACCACCGTTGAGAAGGTCGCGCCCACCGCCGCCACCGTGATGGTCTACGGCGAGTCGGGCACCGGCAAGGAGTTGGTAGCACGCGCGCTGCACCGGCTGTCGCCGCGCGCGTCGAAGCCGTTCATCTCCATCAGTGCCGGCGCACTGCCTGAGACCCTTCTGGAGAGCGAACTGTTCGGTTACGAGAAGGGCGCGTTCACCGGCGCGATGACGGCGAAGCCGGGGCGCTTCGAGATGGCCAACGGTGGCACGCTCTTCCTGGATGAGATCGGTGACATCTCCGCGGCGGTTCAGGTCAAACTGCTGCGCGTGCTGCAGGAGCGTAGGTTCGAGCGGCTCGGCGGGACACGAAGCCTGGGGGTCGACGTCCGCGTGGTGGCGGCGACGAACCGCGACCTCCAGCAACTCATCGCCGACGGTACGTTTCGCGAAGACCTCTTCTACCGGTTGAACGTCGTGCCGCTCACGATCCCCCCGTTGCGCAAGCGCCCGGCCGACATACCGGCTCTCGTTGCACACTTCATGGACAAGTTCGGCGCGGGAACCCGCACGATCTCATCGCAGGCGATGGAGGCGATGGTGGCGTATCAGTGGCCCGGGAACGTGCGTGAGCTTGAGAACACCATCGAGCGGATCACGATCCTCTCACACGGCGACGTCATCGAGGCGGACGACCTCCCAGCCGAGGTTCGTGCGGGCGTGGGGATCGTAGACGCCGGGTCGCGGTGCTTCGTGCTGCCCGAGGCTGGTATCGACCTCGAGGAGACGGAGCTCGACCTGATCCGGCAGGCGCTTGAGCGCGCAGGCGGTAGCACGCCGAAGGCGGCGAAGCTGCTCGGCCTGACGACCAGGACGCTCGAGGCCAGGATGGAGCGATTCGGGTTGTAGCACCCGCAGCGTGCGGACGCGGCATTGGCACGGGGATTGCACCTCACAGCGTGTCAGGCAATCGACATGCGGAGCTGAGCGTGAAGCGCGTCCGTGCCCGGAACATGATGGGTGTCACCGTGGTCGTCCTCGCCGTGTTCACAGCGGTGACGGTCTCGGTCGTGAACCATACCGCGCAGCAGTCGGCCTGCACGATCCTCACGCCGGCCGGTGGTGCCGTGATCGGTCTTACGCTGCTCGTGCTGATGGTGGCCGCCCGGGCGCTGTTGCGCCAGATCGACCGGGAAGCCGATAGTGGACACAGCGCGGTCGAGCGACACGCGTGCCCCGAATGTGGGCGCGTGGTGCACGGAGCGTGGCGGATGTGTCCGTACTGCGGCGCGATGGTTGGGTCCGATCATTTGCCCGAGGGAGGCGAGATCTCCACATGACGATCAGGACGCGGAGCTTCACTACCACGGGGATGCACTGCCCGTCGTGCTCGATGCTGATCCAGATGGTTGTCGGCGAGCTTGATGGTGTCACCTCGGCGGAGTCCGATCACCGGACCGGGATGACCGAGGTCGTCTACGATGACGCGATCCTGGGCCCCGCCGATATCGTGGGTGCGATCGTACGGGCGGGGTATGGCGCCGAGGTTGCAGGAAACGAGTAGCGACCATCGGGCGCTGGACGAAGAATACCCCCTCGGGGTATAAGTGAGTCTATAGTCCATCCGTTATCAGAGGGGGTCGGCACTGTGAGTGATACCGCGTCGCTGCTCGCCGCGCTTGGGGCCGGCTTGATCACGTTCCTGTCACCGTGCGTCTTGCCGCTCATCCCGGGCTACATCGCGTTCATGACGGGCATGTCCGCCGCGGAGCTCACGTCGGAGGACCGCAAACTCTCCGCGATCCTCATACCCTCGCTGCTGTTCGTGCTGGGCTTCAGCATTGTGTTCGTCGCACTGGGTGCCTCGGCCTCCGTGGTGGGCTCCTTCCTGGCCCAGTACAAGGGCGTTCTGGAGAAGGTCGCGGGGGTCATCATCATACTGCTCGGCTTCTTCATGCTCGGCATCGTGAAGGTACCGTGGCTCTACGGTGAGGCGCGGTTCGAGATGCAGAAGGCAAAGCGATTCGGCGGGTTCGCCGCCCTGTTGATGGGCATGGCGTTCGCCTTCGGCTGGTCTCCATGTGTCGGGCCTGTCCTCGGCTCGATTCTCATGGTCGCGGCCAACAGCGCGGAGGCCGGCAGGGGAGCGCTCCTGCTCGCCGTGTACTCGCTCGGCATCGGCGTGCCGTTCGTTCTGGTGGCCATCCTGCTGGGGCGCGTCAAGCCGGTCCTGAACTGGCTCAACCGCCACTCGTTGGTCATCAATCGTGTCGCCGGCGGCATTCTCATGGTCCTCGGTCTGCTCATCCTCACCGGTCTGATCGGGCCGGTCGTGGGCTGGCTGTCGATCTTCATCCCCAAGCTTGGCGGATAGCCTCCGTGTAGCTGCAGCCGCTGGCTGATGGCGGGGTGCGCGTTGCCGAGTGGGTGAGCGTGCTCTACGATTGGTCCCGGAGCGCAGGCATCCTGGAGGCCGCATGAGAGCGCGCGAGCGCTTCACACTTACCAACCGACTGCTGGTCCTCGCGGCGCTCATCGTCGTGAGTACCACGGTGCTGCTGATCGGCACCTCGGCGGCCGGGGTGTACAACATGGTCGTCCGCCAGGAGTCGACCCGGCACTCCGCCTATGGCGACGTGCTGGTCTCACGCATCGGCGGGCGACTTGCCGCGATCCATGCCGAGATGCGTGCGGCCTCCCTCGACCCCGATCTGACGAGCGACCGTGACGGCGCACTGCGCGCGGCTCTCGCCGGCGTCGCGCTCGACGACACCGGATTCATCGAGGGTGCGGTTCTCCTACGGGAGCCCACCAGCACGCCGGCGGCGTGGCCCAGCGAGACGCTGGATCCGGCCTCGCGCGCGGCGCTCGAGGACCTCGGCCGCGCCGATGACCTCGGTACCGTGATATGGGTCTCTCCGACGAATGACTCTCGCGGAGGCCTCTGGGCCGTCCACGCGGTCCCGATGCCCGGGGGTCCGCCTCGTGTCCTGGCGGTCCGTGTCCGGTCGTCACTGATCGAGGGGGAGTTGTCGGTGGCCGGTGAGTTGCCGGGCGCGCCGCTTGCCATCGTGTTCGATGCCGCCGGGCGTGCCGTGTTCGCTACCACGCCGGTCGCGTCCTTCGAAACCGTGCGCGCCGAGTTCACTCCCGATGAGCAGGACGCTGTAGGTGGACGCGTGTCGCTCGAGTCGACACACACGCTGGTCGGCCGGTACTCGGGCATACCCGACGCCCACGATCTCGGCTGGCGCGTTGCGGTGCTTGAGTCCGAGACGGGCGTGTGGGGTGAGACATGGCGGGCTCTCCGACCGGGACTGCTCGGCTGGTTGGCCGCGCTCGGCGTTGCCCTTGCCGGTGCGCTCTCTGTGGTGGATCGCTCCACACGTCCCCTTCGCCAGCTCGAGCGCAGAGCGCGGGCTATCGGAGCGGGTGACCGGGTGGAGCCCGAGCGGGTGACCGGTAGTGACGAAGTCGCGCGACTGCTCGACGCCTTCAATTCCGTGGTGACCCGATTCAACCGGTTGACCGACTCGGTCGAGCTTCTGGCGCGCACCGACGATCGCGAGGAGCTGTTCGAGCGCATCGCCAGCTCGGTGGCGCACATGTACGACGGGGTCGATGTCGATGTGTTCTTGTTGTCGGATGAGGGTGACCTTGACCTCATGGTCGCGCACGGCGCGCTGGAGAGCGTTGACGAGGTGCGCATCGCGGCACCGCGCTTCGGATGGCTGGCCGAGTGTCTGACCGCCGGCGAGTCCGTGGTCGCGGTGCACGATCCTGATGACGCGCTGTTCGCGCTGCACGGAGACGGTGTCGTCGCCGGGATGGCGGCGCCGTTGTGGGCAGGGAGTGACTGTGTCGGTGTCGTGGCGGTGATGCGATCGGTGGGTACGCCGTTCACGGACGGCGAGCGGGAGACACTGCGCTCCTATGTTTCGCAGGCTGCGGTCGCGCTCCAGAACGCCCGTCTGTTCGACAACGAGCGTCGTTCCCGGCGTGAGGCGGAGTCGCTGCGGGAGATCGCCGAACGCGTCGCCTCGGCCGCGGAGGCGCTCGAGGCGTTGCGGTACATCGCGGTCTCTGAGGCCGAGCTGCTCGGCTACGACGACGCCGAGGTCGTGATCCTCGACGACCCCGGACTGTACGGGATCGAGGGTGCCCACGCGGGGGCGGAGTCCCTGTGGGCCCACGCATGGCGCCAGGCCAGTGACGATGGCGCGCGGCTTGAGCCCGTGCACGTGACCATCGACTCCGCTGCGCCCGACGTTGCGGCAGCGCTGATGGCGACAGGCTCGCTGTCCGCGCTCTTGACGCCCTTGGTCCGCCAAGGCGAGTGTGTCGCTTTGCTCGTGTGTACGGCCTCGCACCCCTCCCGCATGTCGGGAGCGAGGCGTCTGGGGCTCGCCCGTACGATCGGCGCCGAGGCGTCGCTCGCGCTTGAGAACGCGTACCTGTTCCAGGCGGCCAAGAACCGTGCTGACAACCTGGAGACGATCTTTCGCATCTCCCACGCGGTCGGCTCGTCGCTCCAGACGCGAGTCGTCTTGAACCGCGTGCTCGACGTGGTGCAGAAGATCCTCTCGGCTGACGCGGTCATGCTGATGACGTTCGATGCGCAGCGCAAGACCATCTCCGTTCCGATGGCACGCGGGATCTTGCACAGGGACATGCTGGATATCACGTTCCGGCCCGGTGAAGACGTGCCTGGTCGCGTCTTCGAGACGCTCGAGCCCGAGCGGTACGATCGCATATCGGGCACCGATACACGCCTGCTCAACGCGGCGTCGGCGCAGGGTCTGGAGTCGCTGCTTGCGGTGCCCCTGCTTGCCCGCGGACGCAGCATCGGGGCGCTTGTGGTGTTTGCGCGTGAGGTGGGTGCGTTCAGCAGCGAGGAAATGGACCTGCTGAGAACGTTCGCCGCTCAGGCGGCGCTTGCAATCGACACAGCAGAGTTGTTCAGCCGTGAACACCACGTGTCATCCGTCCTGCAGGCGAGCATCCTCCCGTCCCGGCTGCCGTGGATACCGGGGCTGGACACGGGCAGCGTGTACCTGCCGGCAGGTACCGACGCGGACATCGGCGGTGACTACTATGACCTGTTCGTCACTCCGGAGGGCTCGATCGCGATAGCCATCGGCGACGTGTGCGGCAAAGGAGTGGTCGCAGCCACGAAGACGTCGATGATCAAGTACGCGATCCGGGGCATGGCGGCGGCCGGTGCGGGGCCTGCGCGCATGCTCGAGGAGCTCAACAGGATGCTGCTCGAGTCCGGAGACGCCACGAGTATCGTGACGCTCTGGGTAGGTCAACTCGACCTGGCGTCGGGAGAGCTCCGGTACGCCGACGGCGGGCATCCCGCTGGACTGTTGCGGTCCGTCGTGGATGGGCGGGTGACCATAGAGCGTCTGGGTACGACCGGGGCGCTTCTCGGAGCTGTTGAGGATGCCACGTGGGACGAGCGGGTGGTCACACTCGATCCGGGCGCGACGCTGCTCCTGTACACCGACGGCGTGACCGAAGCCCGGAGTGGCACTCGATTCTTCGGCGAGGGGCGCGTGCGCCGCGCCGTGAGGCCGGGTGGCTCCGCGACCGCTGTCGCCGAACGGATACTCGCCGCGGTACAGCGGTTCACCGGCGGGGATATACGTGACGATGCGGCGATCCTTGCCGTTCGATACGCAGCCGACGACGACGTCTCCGGGGCCGATCAGGCGTGATCCCGGGCAACGCCCGAAAGAGAGCGTATGAAGATTGTGACCGAACACCATGGTGACGGCGCCGCGTGCGTGGTCCGTCTCAACGGCGAGGTGGACATGGTGACCGTACCCGAGGTGCGCGAGGCTCTCGAGTCGGCGATGAATCGCGGATGTGCCAACGTCGTCCTCGACCTTGCCCGCGTGACCTACATGGACAGCTCCGCCCTCGGACTGCTGGTGTGGGCAGACCGGGAGCTCGGTCCTCGGCAGGGTAAGCTTGTCCTGGCGGGGGCGGATCGAAACATCGCGCGGATCCTCGAGATCTCGGGGCTGGTGAGCGCAGCGCCACGCATCTCCGCAGCCCCCGATCCGGCGGTCGCGCTGTCGGGTCTGGAGCTCACGTCCCCGTCCACGGAGCCGCTCTGGGTCCGTGAGCTGGAGTTTCCGGCGCACCCGGATTCGCTCGCGCAGGCGCGCGCAACGGTGTGCGACCTGCTCGAGCCGATGGCGATACCCGAGACGGTCTTCTTCGACATCCGCGTCGCCGTGGGAGAAGCGCTGGCCAATGCGATCAGGCATGGCTCGCCCCGTGGAGCCAGCGATGTCGTCACGGTCTCCGTGTCGGCGCATGACGACAGGGTCGCGCTCGTGATCACGGACCGCGGGGGCGGCTTTGACGGAGAGATCGAGGCGGACGGAGACCCCTATGCGTCCTCCGGTCGTGGTGTGATGTTCATGCGGGCGCTCATGGACCGGGTGGACTTCACCCGGATGGCTGACGGAGGCACGGCAGTGACGCTGGTGCGTCATCTGCGAAACCCCGAGACTGCCGGGTCCTGACGTGTCACACACCGCGAGATTAGGTATCCTTGACGGGCTGGATCATCCGAGGGAGGAAGCGTTATGGAGTTGATGGATGCGATCCACGGCCGTCGTTCGATCAGGATCTTCGACGGGCGACCGGTCGAGCAGGGGATGCTGCAACAGGTCCTGGACGCCGCGACGTACGCGCCGTCACGTATGAACACGCAACCATGGCATTTCCACGTCGCGACGGGCGATGCCCGGGCGCGTGTCGCCGAGGTCATGGCTATGACGACGGCGTATCTCGAGGAGTACATCGATGCGCTCGGGCCCGAGGGAGTCGAGCATGCGGCTCGCTTCTACGCGGACCTCGGGTCAGCTCCTGTCGTGATCGGGGTGGCGTCGACAGCGACAGAAGACTGCAACGTGGCGCGTGACAACGCCATCTCGGTGGGTGCGGCCGTACAGAACGTGCTGCTGTCCGCGTACGGCGCGGGTCTGTCGGGCTGCAGTATCTCGTCCCCACACTGGATCCGCGACAAGCTTGCTGATGTGTTCTCTCTCGCCGAGGGGTGGGAGATCCTGTCGCTCATAGTCCTGGGCTTCGCCGCGGAGGAGCCGCACGAGCGTGATCGTCACACCGATGTGGTGACCTACCTCACGTGAGTGACTCCAGACTCCGTGCGGTGTTCTTCGATGTCGGGAACACGCTCCTCTATGCCTCGCCGAGCGTCTCGGAGGTCGTCCGGGCCATCCTCGAGGAGGCCGGACACACCCATGACCTGTCGCTGATCGAGTCGTACATGCCGCTTGTCGACGCGTATTACGAGGAGCGCTACGCCGAGGACGACGCGTTTTGGACCGACGATGAGCGGACCACGTCGGTCTGGATCGGCATGTACTCACTGCTGTGCCGCCAGCTCGGCATCGAGGACGAGGCGGTCACGATCGCGCGCCGCGTCTACGACGAGTTCGGACGGCCGGATCGATGGGCGTTGTACGGCGACGTCCGTCCGGCGTTCGAGCGGCTGCGTCAACAGGGGATCGCGGTCGGCATCATCTCGAACTGGGATTCGCGTCTGGTGCGGATCCTGAACGGGCTGGGGCTCGAGGACATCCTCGCCGACATCGTCTCTTCGGCCGACGTGCGCCTCCACAAGCCCGATCCGCGTATCTTCGAGCTTGCGTGTTCGCGTATCGGCGTAGCCCCCGCAGAGGCGGCGCACGTAGGCGATCACCACTACGCAGACTACCTTGGTGCGCGTGCGCTCGGCATGAATGCGGTTCTGATCGATCGACACGGACTCGCGATGGATCACGGCGTTACACCGATCCGGACACTCGACGTGCTCGAGTCGGTGCTGGGGCTGTGACTTTGACGGCTGCCGAGGGGGATGACATCCATGAGTGAGCCGAACGGCGGAGCACGCGCCAGTGAGCGCGGTTTTGCGCGACGAGTGCCCACGTATTCCCGATTTCTCATTGCAGTTCCCGTTCTGGGGCTGCTTGCCGGTGCTGTGACCCTGACCGGACTGGCGGCTGTGGAGACGGTTGGGGTCATCTCCCACGTGGTGACCGGCGCCATCCACGAGAAGGACGCTGTGCTCGACTTCATCGAGCTCGCCGACGTCTTCCTGCTCGCCACGGTCCTCTACATCATGGCGCTCGGTCTGTACGAGCTGTTCATCGATGACTCGATCCCACTGCCCGCGTGGCTGCAGATCCATTCCCTCGACGACCTCAAGAGCAAACTCGTCGGCGTGATCGCCGTCGTGCTGGCGGTGTCGTTCCTCGGCGCGGTCATCAAGGGCATGGAGCCCTTGTCGCTGATGTACGAGGGCGTGGGGATCGCGGCCGTGGTGGGGGCCATGGGGTACTTCCTGAGCAAGGGTGGCCACTCCTGAGTCTCGA
>CAZSUO010000070.1:0-9747 GCA_964610065.1 uncultured Coriobacteriaceae bacterium
TAGCACGGGGTTACGACAGGCCATAGCCGACCGAACCGGTGTGCTCGAGGAACGCCTGCACCACCGTGGGGTCGAACTGCACGCCAGCCTGCGAGTCGATGTACGCGAGGGCCTCCTCGTGGGTCCAGGCCATCCGGTACGGACGATCGGAGGTGAGCGCGTCGTACACGTCGATCACCGCGAAGATCCGCGCCGGAAGCGGGATGTCCTGCCCCTGCAGTCCGCGCGGATAGCCGGAGCCGTCCCAGCGCTCGTGGTGGCAGAACGGGATCTCGAGCGCCGAGGAGAGGAACCCGATCCCGCGCAGGAGCTCCCACGCGAATTCGGGATGCTTGCGCATCACGCACCACTCCGACTCGTCGAGCGGCCCCGGTTTGTGCAGGATGTTGTCCGGCACGGCCATCTTGCCGATGTCGTGCAGCAGTGCGCCCCTGCGCACGTTGCCGAGCTGCTCTTCCGGCACGCCGAGGCGGCGCGCCAGCTCCACCGCGAGTTCAGCCGAGCGATCGGTATGCCCGCGCGTGTCCTGGTCGCGCATCTCGAGCGCCTGCGACCACCCGGCGAGCGTGGCGTCGTACGCGGCGCGCAGCTCGCGCGCAGCGGACTCCACAGCCTCGTAGAGACGCGCGTTGGCCACCGCGTAGCCGATCTCGGCCGACAGCATCTGGCAGAGCGCCACCTCACGGTCGCTGAAGCCCTCGTGCACGTCGCTGCTGCCCACGATGATGACCGCCTCCGGCACCCCGCGCGCGACGACCGGCACGTAGAGGATCGATGCGAGGCCGCGGCCATCGATCGCCGCACGCTCGCCGTGCGTAAGATCCACCCCGCTCACATCGGAGATGAAGACCGGCTTGCGGGTGTGGAGCGCGTCGGCGATGTGCGGATGCTCGTCGAGCGCGAGCAGCGCTCCGTCGAGCCGATATCCTGCCGGCAGCGGCGGCACGGTGGCGCCAAGCTTCAGGCTGCCGTCCTTGAGCAGGTAGATCGCCCCCGAATCAAGCCTGAGCACGCCAACAGCGCCGATGATGGCTGTCTGGAGCACGGTCTCCAGGTCCAGCGACTCGGAGAGCTCGAGGCTTACCTCGAGCAACATCGAAAGGTCACCGTACCCGTCGCGCTCGTCGCGCTTCTGTCCGCTCACGCATCCCCCTACGTTCTCGCAGGACGACACACACCACGACACGCACCGCACTGCCATTAGGATACTCCCACCCGTTAGGGAACCTAAAGCGGCGGAGGTCGAATTCGTGCAGCGGTGGACGAACGGCAGCCACCGCAGGCCGAGCGGCGCGAGTGGTCGCAAGCGCACGGTGGGCGATGACGCAGCAACGCCCCCGCAGCGACTCCGGAGGCGGCGGCTGGATGCGTGTGAGCGCGGCGTGAGCGCCGCACCCGAAAGGCTCTCCCCTACGCGGGCAGCGTGTACCCGTAATCGGCCAGCACGCTCTTGGGGAACTCGAAGCGCACGGTGAGCAGCGGGTCCACGACCTGGCAGAACTTCAGGTTGCCCACCAGGCTCATCAGCATCGCGGCGTCGTTCACCGGGATACCGGCGACATTGGTGAGGAAACCGTGCATCATGTCGAGCGCCATCTTATAGGCTTCGTCGGTGGTCTCGGCCGAGGCGATCACGGCCACGATCTCGTCGTTCTCGATGAACGGCGTGGGCAGCCCCGGGATCTCGACCACCTGCGGGGTCAGCGTGACCTCACCGGGAGTCTCGGCGCCGCACACCACGACCTCGCCGTCGCCCATCACCGCGTGCATGTCGCCGCAGCCGAAGAGCGCGCCTTCAACCGCAACCGTGAGGTACAGGCGCGTGTTGCTCGTGATGAGCGTGCAGTCCATGTTGCCGCCGTGCGGGCCGGGCGTGGAGTTGGGCACGGTGCCCTCGGCCGGCGCCACGCCGATCACGCCGAGCATCGGCTTCTGCTTCACAACGACCTTGCCCTTGTAGCTCACGGTGTCCTCGGTGTGATCGAGGATCACGGTCTCTTCCTCGGTGATGAGGTGGCCGAGTGCGCCCACCCCCGGCACCGCGATCATGACCGACGGGCCGTGTGCCTTGACCTCGTGAAGATCCACGCGCAGCACGTCACCGGGCTTGGTGCCCTCGATGTAGATCGGGCCGGTGGCGGGGTTGGTGATCGACCAGTCGAGCGTCTCGAGCGTGTCGGCCGTGGTCTTGAGCTGGCCGCTGAAGCAGTCGTGCGTGGTGAGGTGCAGCCGCTCGCCCTGCTGCGCGCGCAGCACGGCCGGGTTCTCGGGCGAGAACCCGAAGAACGCCTTGTCGCGTGTGAGTTCAGACATCTCGTGCCTCCTTACGTCGTATGGACCGCGTGACCGCGTACCAGCATGACCGCCGAGGGAGCCCCGGCGTCGCGCCGACTACGCCGCCAGACCGTCCACCTCGGCCGGTACGTCCTTCTTCTTACCAAAGCGCGGCAGGCGCAGCTCCTGCCCGCCCACAACACCAGACGGTCGCCAGATGAGCACCATCACCATCAGCACCGCCATCACGAGCTCGGTGAGGCCGAACACCTCGAACGGAAGCACGTGGGCGTTGTTGATGGTGGCCTCCACCTGGCGCAGTCCCTCGCGCGCGAGCGTCACGACCACCGCGCCCGCGGTGGCGCCGGAGATGCTGCCCGAGCCGCCGATCACGAGCATCGAGAGCAGCAGGAACATCTCGGCCATGTAGAACGACTTGGGCGAGAACGACGTGATGTAGAGCGCCCAGAGCCCGCCCACGAAGCCCGCCATCAGCGCGGAGAGCACGAAGCCGAGGTAGCGGGTGAAGATCATGTCGATGCCGATCGCGGCCGCGGCGTAGCGGTCGTCACGCGTGGCCCGGAGCTTGAGGCCGAGGCCCGACTCGCGGAACCAGTACGCGGCGAGCAGCATCATCAGCGCGCCGGCGAGCGCGATGCCCCAGGTGGTCCACTGCGGCAGGCCGAAGAACGTACGCGGCCCGTTGGTGACGTTGTCCCACTGCGTCATCACCACGTGGATCACGATCAGCGTGGCGAACAGCGTGATGACGCTCGCGAAGTCGTTCAACCGCATCAGCGGGTAGCCGATGAGCGCGGCAACGGCCGCGGCCACCAGCGCGCCGATGAGGATCGAAGGCAGCACCGGCAGGCTCAGATCAACGAGCGCCGGATACATGTTGGGCACGCCCATCTCCTTCACCATCGGCGGCGTTGCCAGGATGCCGGTGATGTAGGCGCCGATGCCCACGAACCCTACGTGGGTCCACGACAGGATGCCCGAGTTGCCCATGAACACCTGGAGGCCGTAGACCATGCCCAGGCTCACACAGAAGTACGTGTAGATATCCAGCAGCAGGCGGGAGCCGAACATGCTGATCAGGACTCCCGCAAGCACGAGCGGGATCGCGAGCAGCACAACGGTCTGGTGCTTCCGGGCGAACGCGGCGATCTTGTTGGTGGGGCTCATCCGACACGCTCCTCGGTGTAGCCGCCCTTGATGATGCCGGCGGGCCTGAACAGCAGGAACACGACCACGAGCGCGAACATGAACGCGTCGCGGTAGCTGATCATCGATGCGGGAAGCGTGACGCTCAGCAGGTTGAAGATGAGACCGTACACGAAGCCGCCCACGACCGCGCCGACCGTGGAGTGCATGCCGCCGGTGACGACCGCGATGAACGCGATCAGCAGCGGCGCCGCGCCGGTGAGCGGGTCCACAGACGCCGAGCGGCTCACCCAAAAGATCGAGGCCACACCGGCGAGCAGACCGCTGATCACGAACGCGGTGGAGATCACCACGTTGGCGGGCACACCCATCAGCCGCGTGGTGGTGAACTTGTCGGCCGCCGCGCGCATGGCCATGCCCACGACGGTCTTCTTCATGAGGAGCGACAGGGCCACCAGCAGCACCATCGTCACCGCGATCACGAGCAGGTTCCGCAGCGGCACCGTGGCGCCGGCGAACTCGATCGTCTTGGAGAAGAACGGTGGGAGCGACACCGGGCGCGCACGCGGCGACACCGTGATGAGCACCACGTTCTGCAGGAACACGCTCACCGCGAACGAGGTCACGATCAGCGCGTTGGGCGACTGGCTCCGGACCGGACGGAACGCGATGAGCTCGGTGAGGTAGCTCACCAGCACCGCCGCGACCACCGCGATCAGAAGCGTGACGTACCACGGGGCCTTCAACGTAGTGGCCGAGAGGAACATCGCGTACCCGGCGATCATGATGTACTCGCCGTACGCGAAGTTCACGAGCTTGAGAATGCCGTACACCAGCACCAGGCCCAGCGCCAGCAGCGCGTAGAGGCTGCCGAGCGAGAGCGTGTTGATCACGAATTCGAGATCGATCACAGTGACACCTCGCAACTGTCGGCATCCGTCTCGTCGCCGAAGTACACGCTGGCGACGTCTACCTTGCGCTTGATCTCCTCGGCGGTGCCTGCGTGCTCGATCAGGCCGTTGGCGAGCAGGTAGGCGCGGTCCACGATCTCGAGCGCACGCTCGGCGTTCTGCTCAACCAGCAGGATCGTGGAGCCGCGCTGCTTGAGCATCAGGATGAGCTCGAAGATCTGGTCGGTCATCGCGGGCGACAAACCGAGGGACGGCTCGTCGAGCATGATCAGCTTGGGGTGCCCCATCAGCGCACGGGCGATGGCGAGCATCTGCTGCTCGCCGCCTGAGAGCAGGCCGCCGGCCTGATGGAAGCGGTCCTTGAGGATCGGGAAGAGCTCGAACATCTCCTCGAGGTCGGCCTTGTAGCGGTCGCGCTTGTAGCCGACGTACGCACCCAGGCGGAGGTTCTCCTCCACCGTGAGCGTGCCGAAGATCTCGCGCCCCTCGGGCACGAGCGAGATGCCGCGCTTGACGATCTTCTCGGGTGAGCGGTTGGTGATCTCCTGGCCCTCGAACGTGATCGTGCCCTTCACCGGGCGAAGCACGCCCATGATGGACTTCAGCGTGGTGGACTTCCCCACCCCGTTCACGCCGAGCAACGCCACGAGTTCTCCTTCGGCCACCTCTATCGAGATGCCGTGGAGGGCGCGCACCGCGCCGTAGGAAGCCTCGAGGTTCTCTACCGTGAGCATGGCCATCGTCTATGCACTGCTCCCTAGGTAGGCGGTCACGACCTGATCGTTGGCGCGGACCTCGGCGGGCGTTCCCTCACAGATGGTCTGGCCGTAGTTGAGCACGTGGAGACGCGGACAGAGGTTCATCATCAGCCGCATGTCGTGCTCGACCACCACCAGGCCGACACCGAAGCGCTGCGGGAGGCCCCGTAGGAGGTCGTGCAGCGCGTCGGACTCCTCCTCGTTCAGGCCGGCGGCCGGCTCGTCGAGGAAGAGGAACTTCGGGCGCATCGCAAGCGCCCGGGCCATCTCCAGCTTGCGCTGATGGCCGAAGGGGATCTCGCGCGCAAGCATGTCGGCAAGGTGCGAGAGATCGAGTTGCTCGAGCAGCGAGTGTGCGTGCTGCGAGGCGAGACGGCGGCGGTCGCCCATCGACACGGCGGCGACCTCCACGTTCTCGAGCACGGTGAGCTCGCCGAACAGGCGGACCGTCTGGAACGTGCGGGAGATGCCGGCGTGCGCCACGCGGTGCGGCTTGCGGCCGGTGGTGACAACGCCATCCACCGAGACCGTGCCGCTTGTGGCCGGCAACAGCCCGGTCACCACGTTGATCAGTGTGGTCTTGCCCGAGCCGTTGGGGCCGATAAGGCCGAGGATCCCCCCGGTCTCAACGGTGAAGCTCACGTCGTTGACGGCCTTGAGGCCGGCGAACGACTTGCAGAGGTGCGAGACCTCCAGGACGCTACGCGCCCTCGGTTCGCTTGGTTCCATGCGGTTCTCCGGGTTCATCGTCTGTAACGCGGTACGCAGGTCCTGTGACGTGCATGTATTGCTACGTGAGGGGGAGAGTCCGCATGCGGACCCTCCCCCGGGTGTACCAGTGCTGCCTGGTGCTTACGGCGCGGGGAGGAACTCCGGCGTCTTCCAGCCGATGAACGACGGAACGCCCTTGTCCAGCTTCACAACAGCCGCGGCCTTGTTGGGCTCGTGGCCACCAGCGGCGTCGGCCCAGTCGAGCTCACCGGTGAGGCAGTCGAAGGTCATGCTCTCCATGGCCTTGGCCACTTCGGCGCCATCGGTGGTGCCGGCCTCTTCCATCGCCTGGGCGAGGACCATCACAACGTCGTAGCCGGGGAGCACCCACAGGGCGTCGGGCTCGCCGCCGAACTTCGCCTTGTAGGCAGCGAGGAAGTCGCTGTAGCCGGGGTGACCCTCGTCGGAGAGGTAGCCGTGGGTATCGAAGTAGATGTCAGAGCCGTACTCGGTGCCAAGCGCCTCGAAGAGCGCCGGATCGTCGTAGGCATCGCCGCCAACGACCGGCACGTTGATGCCGCTCTCACGCAGGGTGCGGATGATGAGCGCGAGGTCGGGCATGTACGAGGAGACGTACACGAAGTCGGGCTGCTCGGGGAGCGCCTTGATGCGGGCGATCTGCGCCGAAGCGTCGGCCTGGCCCTGCGTGTAGGTGTCCTCGAAGTACACCTTGCCGCCGAGCTCCTCAAACGCAACGATGAAGTACTTGGAGAGGCTCTTGGTGTAGTCGATGAAGTCGTCGGTGATGACGTAGACCGAGCGATAGCCCAGGTCGTTATACGCGTACTCGGCCATCACGGCGCCCATCGTGGTGTTCCACATGGAAAGCGTGAACTGCTTGTCGCCGAGGGCGGCCGAGCCGTACAGCGGCGAGGAAGCGGACGGCGAGATGCCGACCAGGCCCGCAGCCTGTGCCTCACGGGAGGCGGGACCACCGAAGTCGAAGTCGCTCGGGGCGATGATGGCCACAGCGCCATCGCCGATGAGCTGCTTGGCCACGTTACCCGCGGTGACCGGGTCGCTCTTGCCGTCCATGGCAACGAGCTCGACCTTCTTGCCGAGGATGCCGCCCTGCTCGTTCAGGACGTCGACCGCCAGCTGCGCACCGCGCAGGGCCGGCTCATCGAGCGGGGCCTGGATGCCGGTCTGGCACAGCGCCGAGCCGATGATGATCGTGTCCTCTGAGCCGCCGTTGCCAGCGGTCCCTTCGGTGCCCTCGTCCGCCGCGCAGCCCGGGAGTACCAGGCCGAGGAGGAGCACCAACGCGAGTGCTGCTGCAATACGCTTCATATCCCTACCCTCCGTATGTCGTGCTTGTGTGTCCGGAACGACGACCGCACGCGATCATCGCGGAACGCCTACGCTCTCACACACTAGTGACTGGGTGTGACAAACGTATTTCGAAAGGATAACGGATGCGGACCGCTCTCACCAGAGCGGTTTAATGCGCGCTCATATGCGGCGGCGCCCCAAGAACGCAACACAGGGACCCCGGAGGGCCCCTGTGGATCGCTACATCCTATGCGCCGTGCGTTACCCGCTGGCGAGCGCGGCCTCGATAGCCGCCTTCACCGCATCGGTGACCGCACCCACGCCGCCGAAGATGGTGACATCCACCACATCGGCCGCGACGGCCTCCAGGTACGCCCCCGTGTGCGGCACGAGGTACGTGGGCTCGGTCATGAGCAGCACGCCGCCCTGTGAGCCGATGGCGGCGCCGCCGCCGAGGGCATCGGCGAACTCGCGGCCGGTGGCGATACCCACCGACTCGTTGTTTGCCCAGAACATGCTCACGGCGTACTGCGCGATCTTGGCGGTGGTGTCGTAGCGGTTGATGCCGCCCTCGCGATGCACGGTCTCAACGCCGGTCACCGCATCGAGCTGCGCGGCAACGCCCGCCGAGACCACACCCGTGCCACCAGCGATGACCGCGTGGGTCACGCCGATCTCAGCGGCCACAACGGCGGTGTCTGGCGTGAGCACGGTGCCCTGCGTGAGCAGCACCGGCATCACCTGGCTGTACGCGTACGGGCTCACGGCCGTGGCGTCGGCGTAGTCCTCGCCGTTCACCACGAACGCGGTGAGCGCGGTGCGCTCGCCCATCACGGCTTCGATGCGGCGGGCCACCGCGGCCGAGGTCTTGTAGCGGTTGTCGCCGTACACGCGCGTGACCGTGAGGCCGGCCTGCGCAAGCGCGGTGGCCACAGCCGGGCTCACCACGCCCGTGCCGCCCACGATGTCCACCTTCGTGGCGCCGAGGCGATCGATCTCGGCGAGCAGCCCGACGGGCAGCGCCGCGGTGCGGGTGAGCAGGATCGGGCTGCCGTACGCGCCGGCGAGCGCCGAGGCCGAGAGCGCGTCGGGGAAGTCCTGACCGGTGGCGATCACCACGGTCTCCACGCTGTCGGCGGCAAAGGTCTCGGCCGAGGCGGCGATGGCGGTGGCGTAGCGGTCGATGCCGAAGAACCGGTCGCTCTCGCTGAACACCGGGGTGTCGCCGAGCGACGCGGTGAGCGTGTACTGACCGGAACCGGCAAACGCGCGTACCTCAACGTAGTAGGTACCGGGTGCGCTGCAGTCGAACACGACCCGCTCGCTGGAGAGCGCATCGTCGCTCCAGGCCACCGGCAGCACCGCGTAGATGTCCGTGGCGTTCGGGCCGTAGACATAGAGGTCGTAGTCGGTGCCAGCAACGCCCGTGAGGTCGAGCGTGAGACGCTCTCCCGCGGCAATCGCGACCGAGTACAGGTCGTTCGCGTCGGTGCTCACGTTCAGGGACGCCGTGCGCTCGCCAAGGGTGAGCGGCACCGCGTCGCCCACGTTGTCCCACGCGTCCACCGGATACGACGTCACAGACCACAGCACGCTGTAGCTACCAGTGCCGCTCCCCGCGCGGATGTCGAGGTAGTAGTCGGCCGGATCGGCGTCGCCCGGGATGTCGAACAGGAAGGTCTCCACTCCCCCAAAGCCAGCGCTGGCCGAGCCAGCCACCGGCACGCCGGTGAGGATGGTGTCGGTCTCGGGGTCGTACAGGTACACGTCGGCGTCGAGGAGGTGGTCACTCGACACGGTGACCGCGAAGCGGTCGCCCGCGGCGAGCTCGACTGCGTACACGTCGTCCGGATCGGTCGGCTCGTCGAGCGAGCCCGCGAACGGCGACGCGGGCAGCGCCACACCGGGGATGTCGTTATCGGGGCCGCTCGCCCACGGCGCCGAGTAACCGGTGAGCAGGTACTCGCCGGCGCCCGCCACCTGCGTGGCCACCAGGTAGTACGTGCCGGTGGTCTCTACCACGTACACGAACGACTTCTCGAACGCGTCGCCGATCGTGGCGGCAAGCGCGGGTTGTGCGGTGGGATCGGTGATGCCGGGGGCGAACAGGTGCACGTCGGCGTTGAGCGCTCCGTCACCGGTGAGAGTGATGCCGAGGCGGTCACCGGCGGTGAGCGCCACCGAGAAGATGTCGATGCGATCGGTGGCATCGAGCGTGCCGGCCACCGCGCCCGTGAACGGGATCGCCGTGGCCACGGTGTCGTCGTCGCCATCGGTGGCGACCTGGAGCGAGAGGCCCGCCGGAACACCCGCGGCCAGCGAGCGCGCGGTCTTGGTGCTGCGCGGGTCGAACGGCCCGGCCACAGGCGCGTCGGCGGCAATCGCAACCGAGCCGAAGCCGAGCGTCAGCATCGCGGCGATGAGCACCACGGCGATGGGACGGCGGTAGGACGAAGCCATAAGGAGTTCCTCTCACTCAATGCCGGTAGAGCGACCTGCTGGATTTACAGAACTGTACCACACCCGTATGACAGAAGTCGGGCAGGCTGACGAGCGCTACGATGCTGCGACAAGCGGTCGACAACCATGCTCAT
>CAZSUO010000071.1:0-9706 GCA_964610065.1 uncultured Coriobacteriaceae bacterium
AGTCCGCTCGCGCCACGAACTCGGCGTTCATCGGCTGACCGGGGTACGAGCCGTCATCTTCGATGAGTTCACCTTCGGCGTACGCGAGCGCTCCCGATGTGCTGCAGGCGGCATCAAGGTCGGCCATGTTGGCGATCACCACGATCACCGGAGCATCGGCGGGCGGCTCCTCGCCAGGCGTGCCCTCCACGAGACACCAGCTGGCGCCCTCGTCTGCGCGGTACTGGATGAGACCGACCGCTCGCACTCGCCCGTCTCCGAGCTCGTGCACGCCCATCACCCGGTCGGCCTCGGGCAGGGGAGGATGCGTCACAACGGCCTCCTCCACACCGAGCACGCCATCGTCGGCGGGCGTATCGGCAGCCTCGTTGGCCGAGCAGCCGAGGGCGGTCAGCGCAACGAGCGCCAGCGTCATCGCCAGCAGGGCGCGATGCCACCGTGAGCGTCGGGCGTGAGTCATGCGATCACTCCTCTTCAGGTTCCGACCCGGCATCGTGCATGCCGAGCGTGATGGCTCCGGACCCAAAACGGGCGCGGACCGCGTCGATGCTGTCCACAAGCGCCCGCGAGCGCTCGGCGTCATCCTCGGCGACAGTGGTGAACAGGTCCAGCTGTTCGGTACGCTCCCCGAAGCCGGACACACCGAACCCGAGCAACCGCAGCCCGGCGCCGGGCGTCCATGTCTGCTCCAGAAGCCTGAGCGCCACCGGCAGGAGGTCGGTGGCGAGATCCATCGGCACCGTCGAGGTATGCCGAACGGTGCGCGTGGTGAAGTCAGCGTACCGGAGCTTCACCGTGGCGGTCCGACCCCGCAGGCCCTTGTGGCGGAGCAGCTCCGACACACGCTCCACGAGCTTCCTGAGCGCCGACTCGATCTCCGCACGGGTGCGGACGTCCGTGCTGAAGGTGTGCTCGTTCGACACGGACTTCACCGCATCGGGGTCGTGCACCGGCCGGTCGTCGATGCCACGCGCTCTGCGGACGAGCTCGTGTCCGGACGAGCCCATGAGCTGATGCGCGCTGGCGTCATCGAGCGCCGCAAGCTCTCCGAGGGTCCGGATGCCCGCGATCCGCAGACGCTCGGCAGTCGCGGCGCCCACTCCGGGAAGCGCCCGCACGGACAGAGGCGCGAGGAACGCGGCCTCGTCTCCCGGACGCACCACGGTGATCCCGTGCGGTTTGTCGACATCCGAGGCGATCTTGGCCACGGTCTTGCACGTTGCCACACCGATTGAGCACGAGAGGCCCATCGCGTCGACCTCGGCCTGTATCGTCCGCGCCACCTCGATCGGGTCGGTGGGCCGGTGAGCGGTAGGTGTCACGTCGAGATAGGCCTCGTCCACGGACACCTGCTGCACGAATGGCGTGAGCCGCTCGAAGACGGCGACGATCGCACGTGAGACCTCGTGGTACCGGTCGAACCGGGACGGCGCCCAGATCGCGTCGGGGCACAGTCGAGCCGCCTGCGCGGAAGGCATCGCCGAGTGCACGCCGTAGAGCCGGGCCTCGTACGAGGCGGTCGAGACCACGCCGCGCTTGTCAGCTGAACCGCCCACGATCACCGGCAGTCCACGCCACTCCGGGTGGTCGAGTTGTTCGATGGAGGCGAAGAACGCGTCCATGTCCACGTGCAACACAGCGCGCCCCGGCCAGCTGGGGTGACGGGTGTCCATAGGCCGAGTGTAGGTCGAGCGGAGCGCAAACGGTAGACTGGCGCCAAGGAGGTATCACATGATCTTCGGAACGCATGTGGGAGTTTCAGGGGGCTACGTGGCCGCGGTCGACTACGCCGTCTCGGTGGGTTGCGAGTGCATGCAGGTCTTCGCCAAGAGCCCGCGGCAGTGGAACGCCAAGCCGCTCGACGAAGCCATCGCACGGGCGTTCAGGGAGCGCCGCGCCGAAGTTGGCATGGGCCCGGTGTTCGTGCACACCGCCTACCTCATCAACCTCGGAAGCGACGACGACACGTTGTGGGAGAAGTCGTGGCGGGCGCTCGGCGACGAACTCGCACGGGGTGAGATCCTCGGCGCCGCGGGAGTGGTCACGCACGTGGGCACGACCTACAAGAGCGCTCCCGAGCAGACGGCCGCGCGCATCGCCCGGGGTGTAGACCTGGCATGGGCAGCGTCCGGCGCCGCCGAGACGCGGCTCCTGCTGGAGAACACCGCCGCGGCGGGCACCACGTTCGGCGACGGCCCCGATGAGCTCGGGGCTATCCTCGGTCTGCTCGATGTCGCCGCCGGTCATGTGGGTGTATGCCTGGATACCTGCCATGCGCACGCCGCCGGGTGGGACCTTTCCACCGCCGAGGATTGGGACGACCTCCTCACGCGGTTCGAGATCTGCTGCAGCATGCCGATCGAGCTCATCCATGCCAACGACTGCGCGTATGGCCCCGGCCAGCACAAGGACCGCCACGCATGGATCGGGGACGGCACCATCGGTTCCGGTGGCTTCGCTCTGATGGTGGGTGAGGAGCGGCTTCGGCACGTGCCCGTGGTCACCGAGATGCCCGGCGAGGTCCCGGAGAAGGACGCGGAGAACCTCAGACGCCTGAAGCTGCTGCGTGACGGCGCCTCGGGATCCTGAACAGCCGCCGAACCGCCTGCATCACGACCGCTGTCGACGACTCCAGGTCACCGTCCACCGGCACCACCATCGGCGCGTGCTGCTGGATGTACGCATCCACGATCGCGAGTTCCTCCAGCCTCCGCGGCGTGAGCGGCGGGTTGGCCTGCGACCTGCGGAGCGCGCGTCTGAGGGTCTGGCGGATGCGCGACTCGAGCTCGTCGGCGGTGGCGGTCTGCCGGGTGAGCCGGATCGCAGAGAACCGCCAGCCGTTGATCAACACCGAGAGCGTGGCGGCATCCGGATGCCCCTCGATCACCACGGACACCGGCGCGACGCGTGCGCGTTGTGCTACCGCGAGCCCCGCCAGGGTCCGCTCATAGGCCCGGAGGGCGTCGCGATAGTACGCTGCCTGCTCGAACTCCTGATTGCGAGCCAGGCGGTCCCGCATCGACTGCAGTCGCTCACGAAGCACGTCGGGCTCTTCCTCGAGTGCGCCGATCGCCTCGAGCACCGACTGACGATAGCTCACACTGCCGAGTGCGTAAGCCTCCTCGGCCGGGCAGGTTCCGCGATCACGGCGAACGCATCGGTACGCTTCGCATTCGGCGATCGACCGTCTGCATCGCCGAAGCGCGTACACCCTCGACAGGGCGTCAGCCGTCGCACTGGCTGCCCACTGGCTGGTGAGCGGTCCGAACAAACGCCCGGTGCGCAGCCTGCGGCGGGTGACGACTATCGAAGGGAACGCCGCTCCCGTATCGATGTGGAGGTACACGGGTGTACGCGGCGTGGTCGTGGTGCGGTTGTACTCCGGCTGATACCGGTAGCGAAGGTGCGCCTCGAGCAGTTGGGCGTCGAGCGGCGACGAGCATTCGATGTACTGCACCGACTCGGTGACCGTTGCCGGGGACCCATCGTTGCTCGCGGCCGCGTAGAAATGCGTGCGTATCTTCGTTCGGAGGTTCCTGGCCCGGCCGACGTAGACCACGGCCCCGCGCGCGTCCCTGAACAGGTACACCCCCGGGTTGTCGGGGATGTTGGTTGCGAGTGGAAGCTTGACCGACAGAGCGCTTCCCACTGCGATACCGCATAGCTTCGCAGTCTCCCCTGCTGTAGCGATGCCACGTTCGGCGAGTTCCGGGACCATGGCGATGAACACCTGGGCCGTTGCAACGGCATCCGGAAGGGCCCGGTGGTTGGGTACCTCCTCGACACCGTAGAACGCGGCAAGGTCCTTGAGGTTGTTCCGCTCGATCTCAGGATGGAGGGTTCTCGCGAGACACAGGGTGTCAAGAACGGGGCGCTGGAAGGGTGTGCCCGACACGAGCTCGGTCTCGTAATCGAGAAAACCGAGATCGAACCGGTGGCTGTGGGCAACGAGCACCGCCCCGTCAGCGAACTCGGCGAACTGGCCGATCGCATCGGCGACCGCGGGTGCGGTGGCCACCATCTGATCGGTGATGCCGGTGAGACGTTCGACTGCGGCGGGAATCGGCTCGGTGGGCCGCACCAGGAGACTGAGCGTGGCGACGATCCGGCCGTGCTCGATGCGCGCGGCTCCGATCTCGATGATCGATGACGTTCCCGGACGGCACCCCGTCGTTTCGATATCTACAGCGACGAAGGGTCCATGGGTCAGCAGTGTAGGAGCGAGCATACAGCTTCCGTGTGGTCAGTCGTGTCCGCGCACATCGTACCATCTGGTGCGGGTTTCGACCGCGCACATCGGGGTTCCATGGAATATGATAGAAACGCGTTGTTCTGCAGGCCGACACGACCAGACGAGGTGTAGGGATGTCGTTCTTCGTACTCGACAAAGACACGAGCAGTGGTGTCCTCCGTCTGCCGATCGAGGGTATGTACGCCACACGGGAAGAAGCCCTGTCAGCGCTCTCAGCCGCAGTGGCCTCCGGGTGCGCCACAGTCGTCGGCCAGGTGTACGTCGTCGATCTTGAGACCGCGCTCCCGGTTCTGGTCATGCCTACGGCTCCAGCGCCTGTGCCCGTTGCTGAAACGGTGGAGGCCGAGCTCACTGACGAGTTCCTCGAGTCCGAGGCCGCAGGTGGTGAAGCCGTTCCCGGCGACGAGGTCCTTGAAGAGGCCGACGAGGATGTCGACATCGAGCCCGAGGTCATCGAAGATGGTTCGGATGAGGTTCCTGTCGCCGCGCCCGAAGCATTCGGCATCGACGGTGTTGTCGGCGGTGTCAGCCTGGCCGATGCTCTCAAGCGCGCCGCCACCTCGCTGGAGGATGAGGGCATAGTCGCCCCCGAGTCGATCAACGCCGACGACTTCGCTCCCGAAGAGGAGTTCGTCGCGGCGTCCGCCGAGGGCGTGCACGTCGATGTCCAGCCGGCTGAGGTCGCGCAGGTCGCACAGGTGGTGGCCGCACCGATGAGTGCGACGCTGGATGAGCCGGCTGAGGTTCTCACCGCTCCTGCCGACTGGCCGTGGGCGAACGTCGAGGCCTTCACAGAAGAGGTCGCGCTCGACGATGAGCCCGCGGAACCCGGTGCGGCAGAGGAGCCCTCTGCTATCGCTGAAGGAGAGCCGGTACCCGCAGCTGTCGTGTCGGAGCCGATTCCGGTCATCGGTCTTGAGGACGACACGCTGATCACCTCGGCGCCCCCCGCGGGCGAAGAGGCCTACGTGCCTCGGCCCGTGATACTTGGAGACTACGCGGACGCGGAGCCTGCCGGGGTGGAGCCTGCTGTTGAGGTCGCTCCGGAGGTGGGGGAGGCCGAGCGCATGGACGCGGATGCGGCCGACGCTTCCACGGAGGCCACACCACCTGCCGAAACGGACCCGTTCGACGCGATACTCGAGGGGCTTTCACCGGCGCCCGGTGAGCCGCTGCCGGAGCCCGCCGCCGAGATCGGCTACGAGCCCACGGGGGATCTCGACCTCGGCGCCTACACATGCAACGACTGCGTGTACTCGAACACCTGCCCGAAGGTGGGGGAGGTCACGCCCGCCGACTGCGGCACGTTCCAGTGGCGTTCCTCGTGACCACAATAACTTGGTGACAAGAGCGGCCCGTCTACCATATAGTGTAGACGGGCCGTTTTCTTGTCGGGAGGGTTCATGGCGCGCGACGACCGTTCGACGTATCCATTCTCCGCGATCGTCGGACAGGAGACCCTCAAGACCGCGCTGCTCATCAATGCGGTCGATCCCCGTGTCGGCGGGGTCTTGATCCGCGGACAGAAGGGTACGGCCAAGTCCACTGCCGTGCGCGGACTCCGTTGGGTTCTCCCGGCCATCGAGGTCGTGGAGGGATGCCGTTTCGGCTGTCACCCGCACTCACGCGCGGATCTGTGCGACGAGTGTCGTGACCGACTCGCTGCTGGCTCGCTACCCAAGGTCTCTCGTCGTCCCGCCCTCATCGATCTTCCCGTGTCGGCTACCGAGGACAGGGTCGTGGGCACGATCGATCTCGAGCATGCGCTCAAGCACGGTGAGCGTCGCTTCGAGCCCGGACTCCTGGCCGATGCGAACCGCGGTGTCCTGTACGTCGATGAGGTGAACCTTCTCGACGATCACATCGTCGATACACTGCTCGACTCGGCCGCTATGGGCGTGAACGTCGTCGAACGCGAGGGTGTGAGATTCCAGCATCCCGCCCGGTTCGTGCTCGTGGGCACCATGAATCCCGAGGAGGGCGAGATCCGCCCGCAGCTTCTCGATCGCTTCGGGCTGTGCGTGGACATCGAGGGCATCGCCGATCCGTCGGACCGCGTGGAGATCCTCAAACGCCGTCGGGCGTTCGAGGATGACCCCGACGGATTCCAGCGTGAGTGGCGCGCCGGGCAGTCCGCGCTTGAGGATCGGCTGCGGTCGGCAAGCCGCACGCTTGCCGACGTGGCGCTCGATGACGACCTGCTGTTCCTGATCGCCTCTGTGTGCGCGTCGATGGGCGTGGACGGTCACCGTGCCGACCTCGTGATGGGCCGGGCAGCCGCCGCGTACGCCGTACTCGACGGGCGCCGCGAGGTCACTGCGGCCGACGTACGCGTAATCGCGCCGATGGTCCTTGCGCACCGCATGCGCAAGACGCCGTTCGAAGACCGCTCCTACGATGAGGACCGGCTCGAGCAGGCCCTGAGTGCCGGCGCCGCCGCCGGCGCGCACGGGGGTCACGAGGAGCAGCCTCAGGCGGGGCAGAGCGATGGCCTGGCTGTCTTGCATGTCACCCGTGACGAGGGTGGAGATGAAGCGTCGCGCGCCGGGCAGGTGGCGGCAGATCTCGTTGCGGGCATGGACAGCGTTCGCCGCTCCCACGGTGGACGACGCCAGGAGACCGCGACCGATGACCGCACGGGGCGCTATGTCCGCTCCGAAGTCGCCCGGCCAGGCCGTCCGGTCGACCTCGCTCTGGATGCCACGATCAGGGCTGCGGCTCCGTACCAGAACGCGCGAGAGAGCGACCTTGCTATAGCGATCGAACCACAGGACGTGCGCTCCAAGGTCCGCACGCGTCGGGTGGGGGCGTCGATCGTGTTCTGCGTGGACGCGAGCGGCTCGATGGGCGCCACCAACCGCATGGAGGCCGCCAAGTCGGCTGTGCTGGACCTGCTCGTCGATGCGTACCAGCGACGTGACCGCGTCGGCCTTGTCGCCTTCCGGGGCGAGAGCGCCGAGGTCGTACTGCAGCCCACCGCCAGCGTGGAGCTCGCGCAGATGAAGCTGCGGACGCTGCCCACCGGCGGGGCCACCCCGATCGCCCACGGGATCCTGAAGTCGCTCGACGTGCTCGCGACCGAGATCCGCCGCGACGACAGTGTGGTGCCGTGGCTCGTGTTGCTCACCGACGGCCGCGCGAACGTCGGTATCGGGTCCGGCCTCGGCAGTGACGACGCGCGTAAGGCGGCGGCGCAGCTGAAGCAGACGCCGATCCACACGCTCGTGATCGACACCTCGGGCCCCGGTGCCGGAATGGCCGCTCGTGAGCTCGCCAGGATCGCGGGCGGCGAGTACGTCAGGATCGGCGACGCCGCGGGCGACGCTGTCGTTGGCGCCGTACGGCAGCGCCTTACGGCCTGAAGCGCGTGGTCCGGCCTGCGGGCCGCGTTCGGGCGACAGGTGTGGGAGTGGGCCTGTAAGCCGGATTCTGTCGAGTGCGACCATCTATCTGGGACCGTCGTCGCCGACGGCCTCGAGCGGGCGTACCCGAGCGATAGCCGGGCCAGCTGTGACCGCTCCTATTCGCCCTTGCTCCGGATGGGGTTTGCCAAGCCGCCACGTTGCCGTGACGCTGGTGCGCTCTTACCGCACCGTTTCAGCTCTCCTCGGGGTCACCCCCGGGGGTCTTCTTTTCTGTGGCACTTTCCGTCGCGTCGCCGCGCCCTGCCGTTAGCAGGCATCCTGCCCTGTGGAGTCCGGACTTTCCTCACACCCGAAGGTGCGCGGCCGCACGGCCCACTCCCGCGGTCATTCTAGCAGGCGAGGGCAGGGGCTGCTCAGAGCACGCCGAGCCGCAGCACGACGAGCGTGGTGGCGAGCAGCGCCAGCGCAACCACCGCATACCAGTCGCGGGCGGCCGGACGCAGCACCTTCACCCGGGTGCGCCCTTCCTTGCCGTGATAGCAGCGGCTCTCCATCGCCGTGGACAGGTCCTCGGCATGCCTGAACGCGCTCATGAACAGAGGAGTGAGCACCGGCAGGATCGCGCGCATCCGGGTGACCACGTTGCCGGTCTCGAAGTCCGCGCCCCGGGCCGACTGTGCGCGCATGATGCGGTCCTTCTCGGTCATGAGGATCGGGATGAACCGGAGCGCGATGCTCAACATCATGGAGAGCTCGTGGGCAGGCACGCCGAAGCGCTCCAGTGGCGCGAGGAGCCCCTCCATGCCATCGGCTAGATCCACGGAGGACGTGGTGAAGCCGAGCAGGGCCGTGGCGACGAAGAGCACGAGCAGCCGCGTCGCCATGAAGAGCGCGGTGCTGAGTCCTCCGCTTGTGACCGATACCGGACCCGCGTCGAGAATCGGCGTGCCGCTGCGGATGAAGATGAGGTTCACCGCGAACGTGAAGGCGACGAGGGCGAGCACGGGCCGCAGCCCCGAGAGCAGCACCCGCGCGGGCACACCGGAGAGTGCGACCGCTATGCCGAGGAACGCGAGCACGAGCGCGAGGCCTACGGCGTCGGAGGCGAGGAAGATCACCAGCATGTAGACTACGGCGATCACCAGCTTGAAGCGCGGGTCCATCCGGTGGAGGACCGAGTCGCCCTTGTGGTACTGGCCGAGCGCCATCTCAGCGCACCTCCCCGCGGTCCGCGCACACGCGGGCGATCGCATCTGCGAGCGCTTCGACCGTCAGAGAGTCACCCGGCACATCGAGACCGACGGATGCGAGACGGGCCGCGAAGCGCGCGGGACGTGGCGCACCGAGGCCGATCTCGCGGAGCTCGGCGTGTCGGCCGAACACCTCGGCCGTCGCACCGTGCGCGTACACGGCTCCATGGCGCAGCACGAGCACCCGGTCCGCGAGGGCGGCCACGTCCTCCATGTCGTGGGAGACCATGACGATGGTGAGGTCCTGCTGGTGCAGGGCGCGCAGCAGGTCGCGCATCGCGCCGCGTCCGGCCGGGTCGAGACCGGCCATCGGCTCATCCATCACGAGTGTGGTCGGCTGCGTGGCCAGAACGCCCGCGATAGCCACCCGGCGCATCTGCCCTCCCGAGAGCTCGAACGGGCTGCGATGACCGACCTCGCAGAAGTCGAGGCCCACACGCTCGAGCGCGGCGATCACGCACCGCTCGATCCCCGCGGCGGGGACGCCCAGCGCCCGTGGACCGAACGCAACGTCCTCGGACACCGTGTCCGCGAACAACTGATGTTCCGGGTACTGGAATACAAGGCCCACGCGTCGGCGCACCTCGCGGCGTGCGGAACGATCCGCCAGGTCGATCCCGTCCACGGTCACCCGGCCGTTCGTGGGCTGCAGGAGGCCGTTGATATGCTGGATGAGGGTGGACTTGCCGCTGCCCGTGTGGCCGATCACACCCAGGAACTCGCCGTCGGCGATCTCCAGCGTCACGCCTGCCAGAGCGGGGTCGCCCGCCGCGTGCGATCCGGGGTAGACGTACGTCACCTGATCGAAGCGGACCGGCATATCGCCTCCTCCAGCACCG
>CAZSUO010000072.1:0-4177 GCA_964610065.1 uncultured Coriobacteriaceae bacterium
TAGAATCCGCTACGCGCCCTCTTAGCTCAGGGGATAGAGCACAGGTTTCCTAAACCTGGTGTCGGAGGTTCGAATCCTCCAGGGGGCACCATAATGAACTCTGAAGGAGTGGGTCACCCCCGCTCCTTCTGCATTTCCGCGCGGCGGAACGCGTCACACGGCACCCTCCTCGGACATCCCTGCAGGAATCGCTGTTGCACAGTGCGAATAACGTGGTGGTGAGGTGTGTCCGCATCGAGGGGACGGCTATGCCCACAGACAAGGATCGGCGCTGTTTCTCGCACATCCGGGCGTTCATGGCGGGGACCCGGGAGGGGATGATCGCAATCTCCCCCGATCGCACCGTGCGCATGCTGAACGAACCCGCCGCCGAGATGCTCGAGGTGGCGCGCAGCGAATGCGTCGGCCTGTCGACCGAGACCCTCGGCGTGCTCGAGCTCACGCAGGGGGTGGAGACCGCACTCTCCGAGAAGCAGATCGTGAAGAGCAGCTTCGAGCGCAAGAACCGCTGCTACTCGTTCACCATCACACCGTACGACGACGGCGAGGCCACCGGGGCGGTTCTGAGCCTTCGCGATGACACCGAGATCCTGGCGTCGCGTAAGCGCTCGGAGGCCATCCTTCTTTCCACAAGCGATGGCATCCTCGTCTTCGACGCCGAGGACCGCGTCACCTTCGTGAACCCCGCGGCCGAGATACTGCTGGGCAAGGGTGCCGAGGAGCTCGTTGGCCTGGTCACGGATACGTGGACGATCTTCGGTCTGGCGGGCGACCCCGAGGGACCGGTACAGGACACCGGCACGCAGACCCGCGAGGTCCGCATGGAAGAACCGGAGCATCGCATCGTCGATGTCCGCGTCGACCCGGTGTTCGACGATCGGCATACCTACCTTGGGTCGGTCAGCACCATACGTGACGTCACCGTCGAGCGCGAAGCGATGCAGATGAAGAACGAGTTCGTCTCCACCGTCTCGCACGAACTCCGCACGCCGCTGACCTCGATCAAGGGCTACATCGACCTCATCCTCGATGGTGAAGCGGGCGAGATCAACGAGATCCAGGCGGAGTTCCTCTCGATCGTGAAGGAGAACTCCGACAGGCTCGTCGAACTCATCAACGACATGCTCGACATCTCCCGCATCGAGAGCGGGCGCATCGTCCTCAAGGTGCAGCCACTCGATGTGGGAGAGCGGATCGCGGGCGCGGTCAACACCTTCCGGGCCGTCACCGACCAGCAGGGTCGCACGATCCATGTGGATGTCCCCTGCGAGCTACCCAAGGCCGCCGGCGACCCCGACCGTGTGGGGCAGGTGCTCATCAACTTCATCAGCAACGCCATCAAGTACTCCCCCGAAGGCGGAGACGTCCACGTGCGCGCAAGCGCCGACGGCGATCGCGTCAGAGTGGGCATCAGCGATGAGGGCATCGGCATCGCACCTGAAGACCAGGCGCGGCTCTTCACCAAGTTCTATCGAGTGGACTCCTCGCTCACCCGCGAGATCGGTGGCACGGGACTCGGCCTTTCCATTTGCAAGAGCATCATCGAACTCCTCGGTGGTGAGGTGGGGGTGGAGAGCGAGCCGGGATCCGGATCGACCTTCTGGTTCACCCTCCCATTCGCATCTGAGCGGCATGTGCGGACTCCGTCGCTCGAGGGCCCACTCGGCTCACCCGGAGGGCGCATCCTGGTCGTGGACGACAACGAGGACGTGGCTAACCTGATCGCCACCTATCTCTCGAGGCGCGGCTATGAAGTGGTGAAGGCGTTCAACGCGAGCGAGGCGCGGGAGCTCGCGCTCGAGCTCGAGCCCCGCGTCATCACCCTCGACGTGATGGTTGATCAGGGCGCTGGCTTCGGGCTGCTCGAGGAGCTGAAAGCCGACCCGCGGACGCGCGACATCCCCGTGGTGGTGCTCTCGATCATCTGTGACCAGGGCCGAAGTGAGCGCAGCGGATGCACCGACTACCTCGAGAAGCCGATCGACAAGAACCGCCTGATCAGCGTGATCGACGATCTTGTCGGCTCGCTCGACTCTCCGGTGGTGCTCGTGACCGACGATGACCGCAGCATCGTTGACCTGCTGAGCCGAACGCTCAAGCAGCGCGGCTACGCCGTTATGGCGGCGTACGACGGCAAGGAGGCGATGGCCGCCGTGGCGCGCAAGCGCCCCGACGCGATCCTCCTCGACATTCGCATGCCGGTGATGGACGGCTACGAGGTGCTTGAGGCGCTCAAGACGAACCCCGAGACCCGCGACATCCCCGTGGTCATCATGTCCGCCTATCAGATCGACCGGGAACGTGCGAGTGTCCTCGACCTGGCGACACAGCTCATCGGCAAGCCGTTCGATGTGGAGGAGTTCGTTGCGCATATCGAAGCGGTCATCACCGAGAACGAGCCTCTCTCAGCCGCCGCCGGGGAGGGTGACTCGTGAGCCGTATCCTCATAGCCGATGACGAACCGCACATCCGAAAGCTTGTCTCCTTCACACTCGGGAATCGTGGATACGAGGTGCTCCAGGCGGAGGACGGTGGCCAGGCGTTCGAGATGGCGAAGGCAGAACTCCCCGACCTGATCTTGCTTGATGTGATGATGCCGGTGATGACCGGGTATGACGTACTGGACAGGCTCAAGTCCGACGAGCAGACAGCGATGATCCCCGTGATCATGCTCTCGGCCAAGAGTCAGAGGACAGAAGTGGAAGAGGGGCTCACACGCGGCGCCGAGCAGTACATCTGCAAGCCGTTCACGCCCAGGGACCTGGTTCAGCAGGTCAGCGAACTGCTCGACACCGAGGGGAAGGAACCATCGTGAACAAGAAGGTCCTGGTCGTCGATGATGAGTCGTCGATCCGTAAGCTCCTGTCAGTGGCCCTGGGCAACCGTGGATTCACGGTCCTTGAAGCCGAGGACGGCCTAGCGGCGCTCGGCGCCATCAAGGCGCAGAACCCCGACCTGGTGGTGCTCGACGTCATGATGCCGGGTATGACCGGCCACGAGGTGCATGACCGGCTGCGCAGCCGGACGGAGACGAAAGAGCTCCCCATCCTGTTCCTGTCGGCGGCAGGCACCTTCGAGGAGCAGCACCGCAGCATCGCCGCCGACCCGTTTGCGGACTACCTGCCCAAGCCGTTCAAGCCGTCCGAGGTCGCCGACCACATCACCGCGATGCTCGATCCCGCCAAGCGAGCGGAGTTCGAGCGTGAGCGCGGCCGCCGCGAGGCGAAGCTGTCCAAGATCGTGGAGATCATGCACCGCGACCGCGACTGACAGGTATCGCAACAGACACGCAACCGCCGTCACGATAAAGGGGCATCGGGACGATGGCACAACAGCTCATACTCACCGCCGACGACAACATGCAGATCCGCATGCTCGTGAAGGCCGCACTCCGCTCGCTCGGCCACGATCTCATCGAGGCGGTCGATGGTGAGCAGGCGCTCGAGATGGCGATCGAGCACAGACCCGACCTGGTTCTGCTCGACGTGACCATGCCGAAGCTCGATGGCTGGGAGGTCCTTCACTTCATGCGCCTGCGGCCGGAGACGGCCGGGGTGCCCGTGATGATGCTCACGACCGCCGCGCAGAAGAGCGACCTGGCGCACGCCGAGGAGTTGGGATGCAACGGCTACCTCACGAAACCGTTCACGCCGTCCGAGCTACGGCAACGCGTGGAACAGATGCTCAGCAGCTGACCCGTCAGCGTCCGATATCGAGCACGAGGTCGTCAGCGGTGAGTGCCGCGGAGAGCTCCATGAGCTGGCGCTCGACCTCAGCGGTGCCCGGGTTTGCCGCTGCACGATACGCGCCGCCGGCCACGACGACGTCCTCACTCCCAGCCGCGTCGGCAAGCACCCCCTGGTAGGCGGCGGGATCACCCTGGATGCGCACGACCGCCGCATCGGCGGCCTTGAGGACGGCCCGTGTCGCCAGCAACCCTGACGGGAGCGCAAGGTAGTGGTCGGAGACCACGAGATAGGCGCTCGCGTTGCCGAGGCCGAAGGCTGCCGGGTCGAAGCCGGGCTCGGGCGTTGCTGTCGATTCCCGGATAAGCGCCGCATCGGCCATCAATGCCACCACCGCCACCGGTGTTCCGGCGACCTCGAGGGTAGCCGCGGAATCGAGACCGCCAACGAACGCGTCGATCTCCCCGGCGGTCAGCGCGGCATCGCGCTCC
>CAZSUO010000072.1:4277-9623 GCA_964610065.1 uncultured Coriobacteriaceae bacterium
AGCGGGAGCTCCTTGGCGCACTGTGCGCAGCGGTACTGCGGATACGGGGTCTGCGGTGAGTCGATCACGGTGGAGCTCCTTTAGCGGTACGCGGCGCGTCGAACGGTTGCCAGTATAGCCCGACCCCGGGCGGTTGAAGCACCCGGGGTCGGCGAGTGGTGCGGAGTATCGGCAAGCGGGGCACCAGGCTCCGGGCCCGCATCCCCTACAATGGGAGCGCCGACCGAAAGGATCCCGATGACCGCCAGTGTTCCCCTCCTTGCCACCGACCCCCGCGCCGCCGAGGCGCTCTCACGCGTGCGTGTCCTCTACACCGACCTGGATGGCACGCTCGTGGCCAAGGGCGGCAGTGTGCTTGCCGACGCCGATGCGGCGCCGAGCCTCGTGGTGGCCGAGCAGATCGTCGAGCTCAACCGCGCGGACCTCAAGGTGGTTCCGATCTCAGGCAGGGGCCGCATCCAACTACGTGAGCTCACCCAGCTGCTCGGGTGGGACGGCTATATCGCCGAGGCCGGCGGCATCATCGTGCACGGGACCGGCCTCGACTTCTCGGACCGGGTGGACCTCGGCGAGTGGCCTGACGGCGCCATTCCCGGGGGGGTCACGCCATTCGAGGCCATCAACGACGTGCGCGCGGCCGAGACGCTCATGGAGGCGTTCCCCGGCCGGATCGAGCACTACGCGCCGTGGCAGCTCGACCGCGAGGTCTCCCTGCTGCTGCGGGGATGCCTCGACACCGCCGAGGGGCAGGCGGTCCTCGATACGCTCCCGCTTCCGCTCGACCTCGTGGACAACGGCATGCTGCGCAGCTACGGGACCCTCACCTGCCGCGACATGCCCCCGCACGCGTACCACGTGGTGCCGCGCGGCGTCTGCAAGGCGCGGGCGATCGAGCTCGACCTCGCCTGGCGTGGCCTCACGCGAGACCAGGCGGCGGCGATCGGCGACTCGGCCACCGACCTGCAGATGGCCGACGCGGTGGGCGTGATGGCGCTCGTGGCCAACGCCTTCGGCAGCAGCGGGGTCACCGACGGGCTCGCGACCACGCCACGCGACAACGTGTGGCGCACGGAGGGTGAGCGCACCGAGGGCTGGGCTCAGTTCGCACGCGCCTGGTTGGCGAGCGCCCGGTAGGAGCGCACGGCGCAGGACACCCTCAAGCGACCCGCATAGGGGCCCCGGCTATTGCCGTTTGCCCAGGTCATGCCTACAATGCAGGTGCGCCGCACTGCGGCGCGTTGACAACGACTGAGAGCGCTCCATCTGTTACGGTGCGGCTCCTGTTCGAACACAGGCCACTGCCCGGAAATGTCGAGAGACGCCAATGGGTAGAACAGCCCTCCCCGGCTTAAGGGGACGGCTAACGTGGCTGGACTGCAAAGGCGGGCGTGCCCGCCGCACGGTCGGACCGTGCGCCCTACGTCGGACAGTGCCAAAACCGCAGACGAGGGACGGAGCCACGAAACGGCCAGCGGATGCTGCCGTTTCGTTCGCGGCGCATGCCGCCACCGGGCCCCCGTCGAAGTCGATGTGGGGCTCGTATTCGTTGTCGGACCTGCTGCCAAGAGAAACGGACCTCGGTGACACCATCAAGTCCCTAGGTCCCGGCTCCCGCTGATCGTGCGTGGGGTCCGGGACCCCCGTCACGATCGACCTGTCGGCGCCTGCGCCGGGAGGAGGGAGCCATATGTTCTACCTGACCCGGATGCTGGGCAAGCCGGTCGTGGATGCGGCCGGCGAGATCATCGGCGAGATCAGCGACATCGCGATCGCCACAGGCGAGGTGTTCCCGCGCGTCACCTCGCTCGCCTTCCTCGGCCCCGAGAAGACGCCGTTCATGCTCTCGTGGCGCAAGTTCGTGGCCACCCTCGGCGAGGACCGCATCGAGCTCAACGCGGAGCGCTCCGCGCTGCGCTTCAGCTACCTGCAGCCCGACGAGATCCTGCTCGCGCGGGACCTGCTCGGCAAGTGGGTAGTGGATACGCAGGGCAAGAAGGTCGTCCGTGTGCATGACCTCAAGCTTGCGGTAACACCGGAGAGCCCCCATTTGCTCGGTGTCGAGGTCGGGGTCCGAGGCCGCCTCCGTCATACCTCGCCGGCGCTTGAGCGTACAGTCCGGCGCGCAACACGGATCTTCGGCCACGAGCTCACCGAGAACCTCATCGCCTGGAACTACATCGATCTGCTCGACCGTGACCTATCGCATCTGCGGTTGTCAGTCACACACAAGCGGCTCAATGGACTTCACCCGGCCGACATCGCGGAGATCATCGAGGCTCTCAATCCGGCCCAAAGGGCAACGGTCCTCGCAGTACTGGATAGAAGACTGGCCGCCGAGGCGCTCACCGAACTCGGTGATGACTACCAGGCGGTCACCCTGGATCAGATCGACCCCGAGCGGGCTGCGGACCTTCTAGATGTGATGGATCCAGATGAAGCAGCGGACATCCTTGGGTCGATCTCGCGGCCACAGGCCGAAGAGCTGCTGCGTATGATGAATGTCGAGGAGTCACGCCTGGTCAGGGAGCTTCTCGGCCACGATGAAGACTCCGCCGGCGGCGTCATGACGCCGGACATCGTCATGGTGCCCGATGGTGCGACGGTGGGTGAGGCACTGAAGCGCACGGGCGACCCCGCACTCCGGCAGGCATTCGCGTACTACGTATACGCCGTTGACGCTAGCGGACGACTGACAGGTGTCGTCTCGCTGCATGAGTTGCTCATGGCCGACCCCGATGCATCACTTTCCGGGGTCAGTCGGCACGATTTCGTCACCGCGCTGCCGGGAGATGATCAGGAGCACGTGGCCGAGTTGATAGGCAAGTACAACCTCCTGGCAGTTCCCGTGGTGACGCCGTCGGGTGAGTTGCTTGGGGCCGTGACCGTGGACGACGTGTTCGACATCCTTCAACAGGAGCACACAGAGGATCTTGAGAAGTTCATGGCTATCGCTGGCGAGCATACAGCCGGCGCATATCTGAGCACGCCCGCCAGTCGGCACTTCCTCAATCGCGTGGGCTGGGTGGCGGTCCTCGCCGTGATCGGCTTCCTTTCGGGAGCCATAATCAACACATATGAACACGCGCTTGAGAAGCTCATGCTTCTGACACTTTACATACCCATGCTTGCTGACACCGGTGGAAACACGGGTGGTCAGTCGGCCACGGTCGTCATCCGCGCACTTGCGACCCGGGAGCTTGAGCCGCGCGACATCGGCCGCGTGCTGCGCAAGGAACTCGTGGTGGCACTGCTCATGAGCGTGGTGGTCGGCCTCATATCTTTCGGTCGCGTGTTCCTGCACGGACATGGTCCACAGCTGCCGATGGGCCTCACGCTGACGCAAGTGGGATTCGCGGTGGCCGTGGCGATCGGCTTGCAGGTCATCACATCCACGCTCATCGGCGCAGGTCTACCGATGGGCGCCACACGTCTCGGCCTCGATCCGGCAATCGTCTCGAGCCCCGCGCTCACCACGATCGTCGACATCACCGGTTTGCTCATCTACTTCAACGTCACGAGCGTCATACTCGGACTGTGACCGAATGGAACGAGGAGCCACATGTTCTATCTGACCCGGATGCTGGGCAAGCCGGTGGTGGATGCCGCCGGCGAGATTATCGGCGAGATCAGCGACATCGCGATTGCCACAGGCGAAGTGTTCCCGCGCGTCACCTCGCTCGCCTTCCTCGGCCCCGAGAAGACGCCGTTCATGCTCTCATGGCGCAAGTTCGTCGCCGCCCTGGACGACGATCGCATCCAGCTCAACGCCGAGCGTGCGGCACTCCGCTTCAGCTACCTGCAGCCCGACGAGGTCCTCCTAGCCAGGGACCTGCTCAACAAGCAGATCGTCGACACCCAGGGCATGAAGGTCGTGCGTGTGAACGACCTCAAGCTCTCGGAGAGCCGTAACCAGCTCAGGCTCCTTGGCGCCGAGGTGGGCCTGCGCGGGATCCTGCGCGGCATACACCCGGTGGTGGAGCGCGGTGTCGCCTCGGCGCTCAAACTCTTCGGCCGCGAGCTTACCGAGAATCTCATCGCGTGGAACTACATGGACCTGCTCGATCGTGACCTTTCACATGTGCGGCTCTCGATCACCCACAAACGCCTGCACGAGCTGCACCCGGCCGATGTGGCCGACGTCCTCGAGCAGCTCGGCCCCTCGCAGCGGGCGCGCGTGTTCGAGCACCTGGACAACGTCCAGGCGGCGCTCACCGTGGCCGAGCTCGAAGACGAGTTCCAGGCCGACCTCATCGATGATCTCGGCGATCAGCGCGCGTCGGACATCCTCGAGGAGATGGACCCTGACGACGCCGCCGATATCATCGGCGACCTGTCGTACGACAAGGCCGAGGCGCTCCTGCGGCTGATGGGCGTGAACGAGGCCCGCGCGATTCGCTCCCTGCTCGGCTATCGCGAGAAGACGGCCGGCGGCATCATGACCCCCGAGGTCACCACCGTGACCGAGGACATGAGCGTGCAGGAGGTCATCAGCCACCTGCGGGAGGACGCCTCCGAGCGCGAGGGCATCTACTACATCTACGTGCTCGACACCGACGGCAGCCTCGAGGGCGTCATCTCGCTGCGCGACCTGGTGATCGCCGAACCGCATATCCTCGTCGAGGAGCTGGTGAGCCGCGAAGTCACCACCGTAGGCCCCGACGACGACCAGGAGCTCGTGGCCGAGACCATGAGCAAGTACGACCTGCTGGCGCTGCCGGTCGTGGACGAGGCCGGCAAGCTCCTCGGCATCGTCACCGTCGATGACGCGCTCGAGGTCCTGGAGGAGGAGTCCGCCGAGGACCTCGCGATCGCCACCGGCGCCACCCGCGAACACGGCCCGCTTGCGGGACTGTGGTGGTGGCTCGTGCGTCGGAATGCGTGGCTGCTCGTGTGGGGCATCGCCTTCCTCGCCGTCATGGGCATCCGCACTCCCCTGCTCGGGTCGGCCACCCCCACCGCCGACGCCCCCCGCGTGGTAGGCATGATGCTGGCCGTGTGGGCCCTGATGCTGCTGCCGCTCCTGCTCCGCACCGCCGAGGACCTGTCGTCGCGCACGCTCGCGGAGCTCATCGAGGATGAGGACGAAGAGGATCGGCTCCGGCTCGGAAGACGCCTGCTGCGCGAGGGCGGCATCGGCCTGGCCTCGGCGATCCTGAGCGCGCTTGTGGCCTTCGGCTTCAGCTTCCTCATCATCGGGGAGCTGCATCCGTACACGATGCCGTTCGTGATCGCGACGGCCCTGGCCACGCTGCTCACCGTGGTGCTCGGAGGCGTGCTCGGACACATCGCCCTCAAGCGCAGCGCACAGGAGAAGCCGGTCTCAGGCACCGGGCTGGCGCTTACCGC
>CAZSUO010000073.1:0-2905 GCA_964610065.1 uncultured Coriobacteriaceae bacterium
CGGTCCGAGAGCGTGGCGGCTGCCACGATCGCGCCATCGGCGATGCGCACGCCGTGGTGCACCTCGTAGCGCTCCTTGAGGCCGCGCAGGATCGCGATCGTGTCCTCCACGCTTGGCTCGCCCACGAACACGGGCTGGAAGCGCCGCTCGAGGGCAGCATCCTTCTCGATGTGCTCGCGGTACTCGTCGAGCGTGGTGGCGCCGATGGCGTGGAGCTCGCCGCGGGCGAGCGCGGGCTTGAGCATGTTGGACGCGTCCATCGACCCCTCGGCGGCGCCCGCACCCACGAGCGTATGCAGCTCGTCGATGAAGAGGATGAGCCGGCCTTCCGCCTGCTCGATCTCGCGGAGCACGGCCTTCAGGCGGTCCTCGAACTCGCCACGGTACTTGGCGCCCGCCACCATCGCGCCGAGGTCGAGCGACACCACGTCCTTGTCGCGGAGCGTGGAGGGCACGTCACCCGCCACGATGCGCTGCGCGAGTCCCTCGACGATCGCGGTCTTGCCGGTGCCGGGCTCGCCGATGAGTACGGGGTTGTTCTTGGTGCGGCGCGACAGCACCTGGATCACGCGACGGATCTCCTCGACGCGGCCGATGACCGGGTCGAGCTTGCCGTCGCGCGCGGCCTGCGTGAGGTTACGGCTGAACCGCTCGAGCGCCTGAAACTGCGCTTCGGGGTTCTGATCGGTCACACGCGCTCCCGCGCGGAGCTCCTCGAGGGCCTCGAGCACGCGCTTGGCACTCACGCCCGCACGCGTCAGGATCCGGCCCGCCTCGCCCGTGTCGTCCGCGAGCGCCACGAGCACATGCTCGGTGGAAACGTACGCGTCCTTGAGCTTCTCGGCGTGCTTGAACGCATCAGTGAGCACCGTGTTCAGGCGCGGCCCGGGTTGCGCCGGTCCCTGCATACCGCTGCCGCTCACTCTTGGCATCGCTGAGATCGCCGAGGTCACCTCGGCCTCCACGAGCGCCGGGTCAGCGCCGACCTTGCGCACGATCTCAAAGGCGATTCCCTCGGCCGCGTCGAGCAGCGCCTTCAGGAGGTGCTCGGGCTCGATGACCTGCGAGGAGGCGTCATCGGCGATACCCTGTGCCGCCTGCAGCGCCTCCTGCGCTTTCACTGTCAACTTGTCGAAACGTACCGCCATGACACTCAACTCCTACGGTCTGCGCCGCCCGTATCGGGCGATCGTGAGCCTGTCGTCCACCCGGCCCACGGAACGCGTAGCCGCACGGGCTACCGCGAAACCGTTCAAGCCGGCGCTGTTCTCTTCTTGAAGAGGCGTGACCACACCCAGGCGACCGCCTGTCAGCCCGGGCCGCCGAGGATCTCTCCCGAGCGCACGCCTTCGAGCCACTTCACGACCGGATTGCGCCGGTCACCGCGTATCTGTCGGTCGGCGCCCATCAGCGCTCCCTTCGCACGATGCCGCCGCGCGGCACGTGCACGATGTCCGCCCGCATCGACTTGCGGAACTCGTTGATCTCATCCGCGAGCGTGCGCTCGGCCTTGGAGGCCATCGCCTGCGCCTCGGCAAGCTGCGCCTCGAGCTTCTCCTTCTCGATCTCGAGCTCGATGATCCGCATCACGCCGGCGAGGTTCACGCCCTCATCCTGCGTGAGTCGCTGGATCAGGCGAAGCCGCTCGATATCGGCCTCCGAGTACATCCGCGTGCCGCCAGGCGACCTGCTCGGCTGCACGAGCTGCTTGCGCTCGTAGATGCGCAGCGTCTGCGGGTGCACGCCGGCGAGTTCGGCCGCCACACTGATCATGTACACGGGGCGGTCCTTGCCGCTGCCGCCCTGCTGTCTTCTCACCATGGCCCTGCCTCCTCCGCTACGCGATATGGGCGCGCACGTCGTCTGTGCGCAGCGACTCGAACTCCCGGAGGAGGTCCTTCTGCTCAGACGTGAGCTTCTGCGGCACGGCGATCTTCACGCGCACCTTGAGGTCGCCCGATCCACGGCCCTTGAGCTTGGGCGCGCCCTTGCCCGGCACGCGGAACACCTTGCCGTCCGCCGTGCCCGCCGGCACCTTCAGCTTCACCTTGCCGCCGCTCGGAGTGGGTACCATCACCTCGGTACCGAGCGCCGCCTCCGTGATCGTCACGGGCAGCTCGAGCACCACATCAGCGCCGTCGCGCGAGAAGTACGGGTGCTCCTTGATGTGCGTTATCACGTACAGGTCGCCTGCCGGAGCGCCGCCGGTGCCCGGCTCGCCCTTACCCGCGAACCGGAGCTTGCCACCATC
Organism: uncultured Coriobacteriaceae bacterium; assembly: GCA_964610065.1. GTDB lineage: Bacteria > Actinomycetota > Coriobacteriia > Anaerosomatales > Anaerosomataceae > Anaerosoma. The sequence goes on from CAZSUO010000073.1 coordinate 2,252, forward strand.
GGTGACTCCCGGCGGGATGTTCACGGTGAGCGGCTTGACCCGGATCACCTTGCCCTTGCCCTTACAGGTGGTGCACGGGTGCTCGATGATCCGCCCGGTCCCGCCGCATCGCTGGCACGGACGAGAGAACCCGAAGACGCCTTGCCCCTGCGACACATGCCCGCTTCCGGAGCAGTTGGGGCACGTCGTCGCACTCGTGCCAGGCTTGGCACCGGTGCCGGTGCAGGTGGCGCACGACTCGGTCCGCTTCACATCCACCTTGGTCGAGGTACCGGTGAGCGCCTCATCGAAGGTGAGCGTGAGGTCGTACTGTAGGTCCGCGCCGCGGTGGGCGCTCTTCCGGCGAGCGCCGCCTGCCCCACCGCTGAAGAGGTTCCCAAACAGGTCGCCGAGGTCGCCCATGTCCACGGTGCTGTAGCCGCCCGCGCCACCCGGGAACCCGCCGCCGGGCCAGCCAGCGCCTGGACCACCGGCGCCGCCCGGCGGCATGTTCCCACCGAAGTAGCGCCCGTACGTGTCGTACTGCTGACGCTTCTCGTCGTCGGAGAGCACCTCGTACGCCTCGTTGATCTCCTTGAACTTGTCCTCGGAGCCGCCAGCGTCGGGGTGATGCTTGCGCGCCTGCTTGCGGAACGCCTTCTTTATCTCATCGGC
>CAZSUO010000073.1:3005-9591 GCA_964610065.1 uncultured Coriobacteriaceae bacterium
ACGCCGGTCGCCAGCTCGGCTGACTCTCCCGCCGACTCGGCATGCGCGAGCGCCCGCTCCAGGTTGTCGAGCGCGGGCAGCACTTCCGAGATGATGCGCTGCCCGGCCCGCTTGATGGCGTCTTCCTGCTCGCGCGCTACGCGCTTGCGGTAGTTGTCGAACTCCGCCTGCAGCCGCTGCGCGGTCTCCAGGTGCCGTCCGGCCTCTTCGCGCGCGGCCTCGAGCTCACCCTCCAGCTGATCGCCTCTGAACTCGAACTCAGCGCCGAGGTCCTCTGCAAGCGTGGGGTCGGCAGGAGCGGACGCGCCCGGGGGAGTCCCGAAGGGGGCCTCCGCGGCGTGCTCTTCGCGAGGACTGCGACCGGAGGGGCTACCCCCGGTCGCGTCCTTGTGAGTCCTCGGAGTCATGGCTACTCGTCTCCGTCGACGACTTCGTAGTCGGCCACTTCCTCGTCGGCCTCAGGAGCCGCACCGCCCTCGGCGGCCTGCTCGTCCTGGGCCTGCTGGTACACGATCTCCGCGAGCTTGTAGCTCTTCTCCTGCAGCGCGGCCGTTGCGCGCTTGATCTCCTCGATGTCGTCGCCCTCGAGGGCCTTCTTCACGTCGGCGACAGCCGCCTCGACGTCGCTCTTCGTATCCTCGGGCACCTTGTCGCCGAGATCCGCGATCGTCTTCTCGGTCCCGTACACGAGGCTGTCGGCGGTGTTGCGCACCTCGGCCTCTTCCTTCTTCTTGCGGTCCTCGTCGGCGTGGCTCTCGGCGTCGTTCACCATGCGCTCGACTTCCTCGTCGGACAGCGCAGTGGTGCCGGTGATCGTGATCTTCTGCTCCTGGCCGGTGCCGCGGTCCTTGGCGGAGACGTTCACGATGCCGTTGGCGTCGATGTCGAACGTGACCTCGATCTGCGGAACGCCACGCGGCGCGGGCGGGATGTTCATCAGGTGGAACTTGCCGAGTGTCTTGTTGTACGCGGCCATCTCCCGCTCACCCTGCAGTACGTGGATCTCCACCGAGTTCTGGCCATCGGCCGCGGTCGTGAACGTCTCGCTCTTGCGGGTCGGGATGGTGGTGTTGCGCTCGATGAGCTTGGTCATCACACCGCCGAGGGTCTCCACGCCAAGCGACAGCGGGGTCACGTCGAGGAGCAGGATGTCCTTCACGTCACCGCCGAGCACGCCACCCTGGATGGCGGCGCCCACGGCAACGACTTCGTCCGGATTGACGCCCTTGTGCGGGTCCTTGCCGGTGATCTCCTTCACGAGCTCCTGGACCGCGGGCATGCGGGTCGAGCCGCCCACGAGGATCGCGTGGTCGAGATCGCCCGGCTTGATGCCGGCGTCCTTGAGCGCGTTCTGCACCGGCTTGCGGCAGCGCTCGAGCAGGTCGTTGGTGATCTTCTGGAACTCCGCACGAGTGAGCGTGTAGTCGAGGTGCTTGGGGCCGTCGGCGCCCGCGGTGATGAACGGCAGGTTGATCTGCGTGGTCTGCGTGGTGGAGAGCTCCATCTTGGCCTTCTCGGCTTCGGCACGCAGGCGCTGCAGGGCCATCTTGTCCGAACGCAGGTCGATCCCGTGATCGCCGAGGAACTTGTCGGCGAGCCAGTCGATGATGCGCTGGTCCCAGTCGTCACCACCGAGGTGGTTGTCGCCTGATGTCGACTTCACCTCGAACACACCGTCGCCGATCTCGAGCACGGACACGTCGAACGTGCCGCCGCCGAGGTCAAAGACGAGGATGGTCTGGTCGTGCGCGCCCTTGTCGAGGCCGTACGCGAGCGCGGCGGCCGTGGGCTCGTTGATGATGCGCTTGACCTCGAGTCCCGCGATCTTACCGGCGTCCTTGGTGGCCTGACGCTGCATGTCGTTGAAGTACGCGGGGACGGTGATGACGGCTTCCGTGACCGGCTGGCCCAGGTACGCCTCGGCGTCGGCCTTGAGCTTCTGCAGCACCATCGCCGAGATCTCCTCGGGCGTGTAATGCTTGCCGTCGATGTCGACCATCGTACGGCCGTCTTTGCCCTTCTCGGCCTTGTACGCGATGGTGCCACGCTCGGAGGTGGTCTCCTCGAACTTGCGGCCGATGAACCGCTTGATCGAGGTGATCGTGTTCTCGGGGTTGGTGACAGCCTGGTTCTTTGCCGCCTTGCCGACGATGCGCTCGCCGTCCTTGCGGAACGCCACGACCGACGGCGTGGTGCGGTCGCCCTCGGCGTTCACGATGATCGTGGGCTCGCCGCCTTCAAGCACGGCGACGGCGGAGTTGGTGGTACCCAGGTCGATACCGATGATCTTGCCCATTACTGGTGCTCCTTTCGGATCCTCCCCGGCCTCACCGGAGCGGCTTGTTCACAGAGGTGGCTGGCGAGCCCGTAGACCACCGCCAGCGTGTCCCAGTATGAAATCTAAGCGCATCATTGTCAAGTTATCTGAGGGCAGCGATGAAGGGGCCGCGTGCGATGGTCGAATCCGGTATGCCGTGCAGCTGTCCTTTACATACACGCACGCGCTCTGTATCATCCGCCGCGATATACCGGCAGCCGCTCGAGCGCGGTGCACGAACCGAAGGAGATCCATATGCCCCGACCGATCATCAACGAGGACGAGTGTTCCGGCTGCGGCATCTGCGTGGATGCATGCCCCGAAAGTGTGCTCGAGCTTGTTGACGACGTGGCCCAGCCCGTGAACGAAGACGACTGCACCGCCTGCGGCACCTGCATGGAGGAGTGCCCAATGGGCGCGATCACGGAGATCGAAGAGGACTAGAACCACCCATCAACGATCACACGACGGGCGCCTACGGGCGCCCGTTTCGCGTTGCGGGGTCGACACAGGACGCAAGCGCTTTGAGTTGGGCCCAGACACGACGCTTGAGCGCGTCATCAGACAGTGACGCCTCGAGGCCTTCGATGGCCAGAAGGCTGCGTCCACGCCACGAGCCGAGGTGGCCCGGCGTCAGTGGCTCGAGCGTGCAAGCCCGCTCGATGTCATGCGCCGCAACGGGGTCGAGGGCGATGACGATCCGAGGATCGACCGCCTCAAGGATCGACGCGAGACGCTCGAGCCTGACATCATCCGCGACGCCCGACGGCCTCGTGCAGATCGCGAAGCGGCGTGCCGACACCCCTATCGTGTCAAGGGCCTTGTGCGCCGCGACACCATCCTCGCCGGCGAGCGCCACGCCCGCGGTGAGATCGGCCGTCCCCGGCTCGCCCTTCACGAGCACCACGTCGGCGAGCTCATCGCCCTCGCAGCGCACGGGCTGCGATGTGTCGGCGAGCGCCTCGGCGGCGTCGATCTCAGCGCGCGCCTTGGCGCGGTACAGCGCATCGAGCCGCACCACCTCGCCCGTGATGTCGGATCCTTGGCTCATCGCTGCTGAGCGAACCACGCAGCCGTTGCGGCCAGGCCGCCCTGCAGCTCCACGGCGGCCCGCCAGCCAAATGCCGCAGCGGCCTTCCCCGGAGAGAGCACGCTCGCCTCGACGTCGCCATCACGCGCCTCGGCGCGCTCGATGACGCCCGGGAAGCGAAGCGCGACGCGTAGTCCCTCGGCGAGCATGTTCACCGAGGTCTCGACCCCGGTCGAGACGTTGTATGCCGGGCCGTTCGGTCCCGGGTCAGCCAGAGTCGCGTCGGCGGCAAGCGCTGTCGCGATGGCGTTCACCACATCGGCGACGTAGATGAAGTCGCGTGTCTGACGCCCTGAGCCGAAGATCACCGGGTTCACGCCAGCCGTCATGCGCGACGCGAACTCGGCGACGACGCCGCCTTCACCTTCCGCTCGCTGCCGGGGACCATAGACGTTCGAGAATCGCAGGGCGGCGAAGTCCACGCCTGCGGGGCGCAGGACTTCGGCGAGCACGCCCTCGGCCTCCAACTTGGATGCGCCGTACGGCACCACGGGTGACGTGGACGACTCTTCGGTCAGCGGCAGCTCGCGCGGCTCGCCGTACACCGCGGCGCTCGATGCGAACAGCACGCGCCGGGCGCCCGCCGCCACCGCCGCCTCGGCGATCGCCCTGGTGCCGTCGACGTTCACAGAGTGGTCGAACGCGGGATCCTCGATCGAGGCCGCCACACTCACCTGTGCCGCGAGATGCACGATCGCTTCGGGTCGTGCAGCCACGATCGCTTCGGCCGCTTCAGGGGTGCGAATGTCCAGACGCCTGAACGTCGTGGCCGGATGGACGTTGTCCATCGAGCCGGTCGAGAGGTCGTCGATCACGGTGATATCGGCGCCGCCGCCGAGCATCGCATGGACGAGGTTCCCGCCGATGAAGCCAGCGCCACCGGTGACCACGATCCTCATGTACTCTCCTTAGTCCGCACTGTCACTGACACGCCGTACCTCGACGAGATCGGCCTGCACCGCCAGCCGGTACCGCGCGCTGTACGGCGGATGGCAGGCCGTGAGGGTGAGCGACGGGTCCTCGGTAGACTCCACCACCTCGACCTGGTGCGGGAGCACCACGAGCGATGCGGTCACCGAGTACCGGTAGCGCCGGTACGGCGAATACACGTCGATGGTATCACCCGGCTTGAGCTCCCCGAGCCGGCCGAAGGGGGCGCCATACGTTGTCCGGTGACCGGAGATGCCGCACGTGCCGGTAGGGCCCGGAAGGTCGGTCCAGTCGATCCACCCCGGTCCGCGCCTGAGGTCCGCAGTCGTCACGCCGTTGACCACCAGGCTGTCGAGTTCGATCGCCGGGATCACGATCCTGCCGAAGACCGCGCCGGGTTCGAGCGAGCGCCAGTGCGCTTCGTCCTCCCCGGCCCAACCGTCGAAGTCCATCGGCGGACCTTCCGGCTCAACGAGGGCCTCGGGCCGGTCGGCCTGGAATGCGCGCACAGACCCGGCGTCGTCGCGCAGCGCGTCTTGCGCAAGCGCGCCCATGAGCGTGGTAAGCCCGTAGTACGCGAGCAGACCCAGCGCCAATCCGAAGAAGACGTTGCCCGCAGCGCGCAGCCACCGTTGCCTCCGAGTCACGTCCCTCCCGCCCTTCAGCTCGCCCGGGTGTGATGTCGGTCACAAAATCGGTGTGATGGATTGCACAAACGGTCTCAAGCACACGCGCTTTGGTGCCGATACGTTCAGTGTAAGGCACGATTTGACAAGCGAACATCGGATCGCTCCCGACAAAGGCACGGTCGGCCGAAAGGCCGGCTTCGCAAAGTCACGGGTCTACAGGAAGCTGCGCTTCCCATGATGGCCGGACTGCCGAAGGTACGAGCCGCGTTCTCGGCCCGACACCTCACAGCCTGAAGGAGGAGTTGGGCCGATGTGCGCGAGGACTCGACCAAGGGGCGATTGAGAATGATCACGACGAACCGGACAAAGCGGCTGACGGCGGCAGTGGCCGCATCAGTGATGCTGACTCTGGCGGCTGGGTTCGCGCCGGTACAGGAAGCATCAGGCGCCGATCAGCTGACAGGCACGTTCAAGAGCAGGATCCCGGCCACCAGCACGACCGCCACCGTGCTCACCACGAGCGATGCCCCCCTCGCGAACGCAGTCAGGCCGACCGCCCGCAACGTCACTACCATCACGCGCTCCACGGCTACCGCCACCACTCGCCGCACCAAGCCGGCCGCGTCAACGGGTACCGGCACCACAGCCCCCGTGACCGACGAGACCACCCAGGCGCGCGCGATCCTCGCCGACTACATCGCCCGCTACCCGATCCTCGCCGGCTCGACGGTCTCATTCGGCGATGCCAAGGGCTACCAGGCGATCTGCTACTACAGGTCAGGCCGGATCGTCATCAGCACCACGCATACCGCGAGCCTCGAGCGCATCATCGGGCACGAGATCTGGCACATCATCGACTGGCGCGACAACGGCGTCATCGACTGGCGCGAGAACGTCCCTCCGCAGTAGGCTCCGCGACCACGACCGAGACTGGACGAGACCCCGGCTCCCTCCCCGGGGTCTCGTTGCGTATCGGGTGAGAAAGGGCGGTGCGCCCCGGAGAACCGAGGCGCACCCTTGTGCAGCTGACGTGCCCCTGGGCACCGTCACCGCTGGTGACGGTGTCGCCCGTCAGGCTGCGGTATTGCTGCGGAGCCGGAGCAGCGCACCAGCACTTGCCGCCAGGGCCGCCAGCCCGATCAGCAACAGGTACTCGCCGCCAGTGAACGGCAGGAACGGCTCTTCGTCGCTCACGCGTACGACCGTGCGTGCATCGTCCGTGTTGTTCGACGGATCGCTGTCGTCCGGGTGCCGGATCACAACGACGTTGTCAACGTTGGTGGTGCCATTCGGCATATCTTCAACAACGCGCACCGTGTAGGTGATCGTCTGCTTGCCATCCGCCTCAGCGAGCGGGCCGGCCATGTTCCAGACGATCTTGCCATTGGCGACTGCGCCACCGGCCGCATCGACAACGGTCACATACCGCTCGTCGAAGTCGTCGGTGATCGTGAAGCCGTATGCCACGACATCACTCGTGTTCCAGTAGGTCAGCGTGTAGGTCAGGAGATCGCCGGGATCAGCTGTCTTCTTGTCGACAGCCTTCGTGATCGCCAGGTCGAGCTCGGTGAATGGCAGGAACTCCTCGACGTTACCGAACCAGAGGCTCACGGTCTGGCC
>CAZSUO010000074.1:0-1342 GCA_964610065.1 uncultured Coriobacteriaceae bacterium
GAGAGATCGTAGTCGTTGCGATCGTACTGGATGTCGATGAGGTCGTAGATCAGCTTGTCGCGGTCGTACGGGGTGGCCTCGGCGAGGAACACCGCCATGCCCGCGTAGTCCTCAGGCGACCCGATACCGTAAATGCACGACACGCTTGCGACCACCACCACGTCCTTGCGCGAGAGCAGCGCGGCGGTGGCGGCGTGACGGAGCTTCTCCACCTCGGCGTTGATCGACGCGTCCTTCTCGATGAAGGTATCGGTGGTGGGGACGTACGCCTCGGGCTGGTAGTAGTCGTAGTACGAGACGAAGTACATCACCGCATTGTCGGGCATGACATCGCGGATCTCGCTGGCGAGCTGTGCTGCGAGCGTCTTGTTGGGAGCGAGGATCAGCGTGGGCTTCTGCACGGCCTCCACGAGCTTGGCCATCGTGAACGTCTTGCCGGACCCGGTCACGCCGAGCAGCGTCTGATCGGTCAGGCCGGAGCGGACGCCATCGGCCAGACCCGCGATCGCACGCGGCTGATCGCCCGCTGGCTCGAACTCGGAAACGACCGCAAGCTCCCTCACTGCGCTCACCTCTCCCGCGGCGCGATCTCCGTGTCCCAGAACTCCCCGATGGCCGCCTGGAACGACTCGATGTCGCCGTCGTTCTCGATCACGTAATCCGCGATCTCGCGGCGTTCCCCGTCGCCGGCCTGCCTGGCCAGGCGGTTCTCAGCATCCTCCCGGGACATCCCGCGCGCAACCGCACGCTCGATGCGCAGATCCTCGTTGGCCGAGATGGTGAGCACGGCATCGACCGGCTCCAGGAACAGCGGGGACTCCACGAGCAGCGGCACCACGAGCACCACCGCCGGGGGCTGCTCGCCCTGCAGTGCGAGCGTGTCGAGTGCCCCGGCGACCACGGCCAGGATAGCCGGATGCATGATGGCGTTGAGGCGCGCGGTACCCTCCTCGGTCGCGAACGCCACAGCGGCCAGGGCCGTGCGATCGACACGGCTATCCGCATCGAGGATGCCCTCGCCAAAACCCTCGACGATGCGCTCGCGTACGGCGGGCGCCTGCTCGAGCAGCGTCCTGCCGATCTCGTCGAGATCGATGACCACCGCGCCGCGACCGGCGAACACCTGCGCCGCGGTCGACTTGCCGGAGCCCAATCCTCCGGTGAGTGCAAGTACGTACATCTCAACCCTCCAGACGGTTCGGGGCCGGGCCGCGCACTCGCGCAGGCCCAGCCCCGGTGGGTTCACCTCGACGGTGGTTCTGGACGCTTAGTCCTCGTCCCCGTCGCCTTCGACGGCCGGCTCGGCGTCGGCCGGAGCAGCCTCGTCCTCGGCGGTCTCGGC
>CAZSUO010000074.1:1442-9536 GCA_964610065.1 uncultured Coriobacteriaceae bacterium
GCCGGGATGGCGTCCGGCAGGCCGAGCTCCTCGTTGGCCGCGCGAATCGAGAGCGAGATGCGACGGCGGTCGAGGTCGACGTCCATGACCTTGACCTTGATCTCGTCGGCCACGCGCACGACGTCCTCGGGCTTCTCCACGTGGCCGCGGGCCATCTCGGAGATGTGCACGAGACCCTCGACGTTGTCGCCGATCTCGACGAACGCGCCGAACGGCACGATCTTGGTGACCTTGCCGTCAACGATGACGCCGACCGTGAAGTCCTTGACGAGCTGCTTCCACGGGTCTTCCTGGGTCTGCTTGAGACCGAGGGAGATGCGCTCGCGGCTCATGTCCACGTCGAGGACCTGCACCTCGACCTTGTCGCCCACGGCGACGACCTCGGACGGGTGGTTCACGTGGCTCCAGCTGAGCTCGGAGATGTGGACCAGACCGTCGATGCCGCCGAGATCGACGAAGGCGCCGAAGTCGACGATCGAGGACACAGTACCCGGCAGGATCATGCCCTTGACCAGCTTGTTGAGCACGTCCTGGCGCTCCTGCTTGCGGTCCTCCTCGAGCACCACGCGGCGCGAAAGGACGACGTTGTTGCGATTGCGGTCCATCTCGATGACACGCGCCTCGAGGCGATCACCGAGGAACATGTGGAGGTCCTTCACGCGGCGAAGGTCGACGAGCGACGCCGGCAGGAAGCCGCGGAGGCCGATGTCGATGATGAGACCGCCCTTGACGACCTCGATGACCTCGCCCTCGACGTTCTCGCCACCCTCGAACTTCTTCTCGATGTCGTTCCACGCACGCTCGTACGCGGCACGCTTCTTGGAGAGGATGAGCCGGCCGTCCTTGTCCTCCTTCTGGAGAACGAGCGCCTCGATCTCGTCGCCGAGCTCCACGATGTCCGCCGGATTGGCGTCCTTGCGGATGGAGAGCTCGCGCGCCGGGATGACGCCCTCGGACTTGTAGCCGATATCGAGCAGGACCTCGTCCCGCTCGACCTGGACCACGGTACCGGTCACCAGGTCACCGTCGTCGAAGTCGGTGATGGTGCCGTCGATGAGGGCGTGCATCTCCTCGTCGGTGTACTCGTGATCGTCGATCTCGATGTAGCTGCTGTGCTCGTCTACCACTGTGGGTGGCCCCTTTCGTGCTTCCGGGGCCCCGGTCCCATGTCGTCTCGGTCGCCTGCTGTCCGGTCGGTCATGCTCTCGGGGGCCTACATGACTGTTCACCCCGCGCGAGCGCGCGAGGCCGCAAGAGTGTACCACCAGTGACGCTGATGCGCGAATCCACCCCGGGCGGCATCGCCGTCCGGGGTGGAGTCATGCATCACCGATGGCGGATCGTCCGGCCGGTCATCAGCGGGGACTCATTATCCACCCGCTGCCATCCGATATACATAGCATGGCGCGCAAACCTTACACACTGGCACACCGCGCGACCGGAGCACCGAAGACGGTGACGCTCCGTGTGCGACTCGTCATCCTCCTGCTCGCGATGCTGCTGCCCTTCGCGGGCCTGTCGTTCTGGCAGGCCCGCGACATCTACGCCGACCAGCGCGCCCACGCCTCGTCCGAAGCGCTCACGATGTCCCGCCTGATCGGCTACTCGATCGACGACTACATCGAATCCACGGAGGACTTGCTCGTGTTCGTGGCCGGAAGCGAGGCCGCACGGACAGGAGACTACGAAGCGCTGCAGGCGTGGTTCTCCGACATGCTGCCCACCTACCCCCACTTCATGAACGTCATCTTCGTCCACCCTGACGGAGTGATCCGCGCGGCTGGTCTGCTTCCCGAGGACCCGACAAAGCCTGTCGACGTATCGGACACCGTGTACTTCCAGCGCTCGATGGAGTCGACCGGTCTTGCCGTGGGCGACTTCATGCTGGGCAAGATCTCTGGCAATCCCGTCGTGCATGTGTGTTACCCCGTGTATGACCACAGTGGCGCGCGGGCTGGCTTCGTCGCCGCCGCCATCAGCCTGACCCGGGTCCAGGATCGCGTGATGGACCTCGAGGTGCCACCGTACATGTACGCCACGGTCATCGATCAGAACGGGATCGTGGTGGCCCGCAGCGACGAGGCGGAGAAGTGGGTCGGCGAGGACGTCGGCGAGATGTTCGACCTGCCACGGATGCAAGCCGAGCCCGAAGGCACCGGAGAGCTGGCACTCGCCGGTGGCGAGTCAGGTATCTCCTCGTACACCACGGCGACCAAGGTCCCTTGGCACGTCCGCTGCAACGTCGAGAACACGCACGTGCTCGAGGCGGTGCAGACCAATGTCGAGCGTCAACTCTCCGTATCGGTCCCGCTCTTCCTTCTCGCATTCATCGGTTTCCTCTGGATCGGCAGAGACCTCGACCTCATGCACCGGCACACGCGGCGGATGGCCCTCTCAGACGGCCTCACCGGGCTCTCGAACGTGCGGCAGCTCGAACAGGACCTCCACCGTGCGATCTCGGCGGCCGACCGGGTCAACCGTCCGGTGTCGTTCATCATGCTCGACCTCGACAACTTCAAACAGTTCAACGATCTCAGGGGGCACCGGGCCGGCGATGCCGCGCTCAAGGCGGCCGCCACGGTGGTCAAAGAGGCGGTGCGTGGTCGTGACGCGTGCTACCGATACGGCGGCGAGGAGTTCTGCGTCCTGCTCCCCGACACCGGCGCTGACGGCGCATACTCGGTGGCCGAGCGCATCCGCGAACAGATTGCCGGTTCGGAGGTGCGGCTGGACGACGGGACCACTGCCCCGCTCACCATCTCGGCCGGCGTGGCCACCTACCCGGTGAACTCGAGGACCGCCGAGGATCTCATCAACTGCTCTGATGCTGCCCTGTATCGGGCGAAGGACCAGGGGCGCAACACCGTCTGCATCTGCGACCGGACTCCGGGGCCGAACCCGATCGGCTGATCCGCATCGCCGTGAGCCGCCGAACAAGCCCCCCCCTGGATCCGCTACTTCGCCTGCGCCCAGTTCACGCCCGATCCGATGCCCACCTCGAGCGGCACCGCCAGATCCGCGACCCCGGACATGGCTTCGCGGGCCATCGAGGAGAGCTCCTCGAGCTCGCCTGCGGGCGCCTCGAAGACGAGTTCGTCGTGCACCTGCAGCACCATGCGCGACTCGAAACCCTCGGCGCGCAGGCGGCGGTCCACCTCGATCATCGCGAGCTTCATGAGGTCGGCGGCGGTGCCCTGCATCGGGTGGTTCATCGCCGTACGCTCGCCGAAGGAGCGCAGGTTGTAGTTGCTGCTCCGCAGCTCCGGTATCGGCCGGCGTCGGCCGAACATCGTCTCGGCATAGCCGGTCTTGTGCGCCTCGGCGATGGTCTCGTCGAGATACCTCCGCACCCGCGGATAAGCAGCGAAGTACCGGTCGATCGTGGCCTGGGCCTCGGCGTAGCCGATGCCGAGCGAGTCGCCCAGACCGTGTGCCGAGATGCCATAGACGATGCCGAAGTTGACGGCCTTCGCTTTGCGGCGCATCTCGGGGTCGACCTCGTCGGGCGCGACGTCGAAGACACGCGCCGCCGTGGCGGCGTGGAAGTCGGCGCCTGATGTGAACGCCTCGATCAGTCCGGGATCGCCCGAGAGGTGCGCCAGGATGCGCAACTCGATCTGCGAGTAGTCAGCGCTCACCATCAAGTCGCCTTCACGCGCGGGCACGAAAGCCGCACGGATGCGCCGGCCGAGCTCCGTGCGCACGGGGATGTTCTGCAGGTTGGGGCTGCTGCTGGACAGCCTGCCCGTGGCCGCGACCGTCTGGTTGAACGTGGTGTGGATGCGGCCGTCCTCGCCCGGAAGGCGCGGTAGCGAGTCGATGTAGGTGCTCGTGAGCTTCGTGAGCTCGCGGTAGGCAACGATCTTGTCGGCGATCGGGTGGAGCGGCGCAAGCGAGGCCAGCACGCTCGCGTCGGTGGAGTAGCCGGTCTTGGTCTTGCGCTGCGTCGGCAGTCCGAGCTTCTCGAACAGCACCTCGCCGAGCTGCTTGGGCGAGTCGATCGTGAACTCACAGCCCGCGAGCTCGTGGATCTCAACGGTAAGCGACGTGATCTCCGCGTGCGTCTCGTTCGAGAGCGCGTCGAGCACCTGCCGATCGAGACCGACCCCCGCCTGCTCCATGCGCATGAGGACCGGGACGAGCGGCATCTCGATCTCGGTGAAGCAGCGCATGGCGCCCCACTCCTCGAGCCTGGCGGTGAGCACCGGGGCGAGCTCGGCGGCGGCACGTGCTTCGGCCGCCACATCGGTCGGCTCGATGGTGCGACCGAGGTATTCCGCCGCAAGCGCAGCGATGTCGTAGCTGGAGCGATTGGACGCGAGCAAGTACCCCGCGAGCCCGCAGTCGAACAGACGCGCAGGGTCGAGTTCGGGCAGGACGCCCGAGGACGTGACCGGGCAGACCGCCTCCGCGAGCGCCTTGATATCGCCAGCACTCACCATCCGGTCCCCGATGATCGAGGCCCACGCTGCCGCGGCGGCTTCCCCGGAAAACGTTGCCACAGTGCCGTCACAGGCGAAGGCCACCACCTGCTCATCACCGAAGAGGCACGACCCGTCGCCGGCCCCTACAGCCACACCCACGAACGCATCGCCCACGCCGGGCAGCCCTCGCAGCCAGACACCAGCCTGGTCGCCGGCGATTTCGCGCCACGCGTCGTCCGGAGCGACATCCTGTACCTCCGGCTCCGTCTCCGGCCTCCGGGCGGAACGCACCCGCGGGATGAGCGACGTGAACGCAAGCGCGGTGAGTGCTTCGAGCGCCGTCGGTTCATCCCAGACACCCCATGTCACCGTGCCGAGGTCGATGTCGACCGGCACATCGCAGCGGATCGTCGCCACCACCCGGCTCGCGAGCGCCGACTCCACGTTCTCGCGCACATTCTCGCCGAGCTTGCCCTTGATGTCGGCCGCGTGCTCGAGGACCGCGTCAAGCGTGCCGTACTCCTGCAGGAGCTTGGCCGCGGTCTTCTCCCCCACGCCCGGGATGCCGGGGATGTTATCCGAGGGATCGCCCTTGAGTCCGAGGAAGTCGGCGACCTGCCCGGGGGCCACACCGTAGCGCTCGACGACGGCGTCATGGTCGTATACGAAGATGTCGGTGATGCCCTTCTTCGTGCTCACGACGCGCACGTTCTCGTCCACGAGCTGCAGCGCGTCTTTGTCGCCCGTGATGAGCAACACGCGCATGCCCTCGGCCGAGCCACGCGCCGCAAGCGTACCGAGGACGTCATCGCCCTCCCACCCCTCGACCTCGACGATCGGGATCGCAAGCGCTCCGAGCAGCTCCTTGATCATCGGGAACTGCGCCTTGAGATCGGGGTCGGTGGGCGGGCGCTGGATCTTGTACTGCGCCAGCGCCTCGGTGCGGAACGCCGGCTTACCGCGGTCGAAAGCTACCACTACACCGTCCGGTCCCAGGTCCGCGACCATCTTGAACAGCATCGACATGAAGCCGAAGACGGCGTTGGTGGGCCGCCCGTCAGGAGCGGTCATCGACGGCGGAAGCCCGTGAAACGCACGGTGGAGCAGGCTGTTCCCGTCGACGACGGCGATGGTGCGCTCGGGCATGAGGTGCCTTTCGGGTACGAACTGGGCAAGCGCACTCGGGTACGACCGGGCGCGTAGGACGATTCTACCCGAGGGGACTGACGTGGGCTTCTTCAACTGGGCGGCGCCGCTCGTCCGGCGCTTTGGCGATCGCTTCACCTCCGACGACGCGGGAGTGATCGCCGAGTGGCTGCGGCCCGCTGTGGCACCGGGTGGTCATGTGCTCGATGTGGGCGGCGGCGCGGGACAGCTGGCCGCGCTGCTGGCTGAAGCGCTCGACGCCCGCGTGACGGTGCTCGACCCCACCGCAGAGATGGTGGCGCATGTGCCCACGAACGAGCGGATCTCGGCCGTCCAGGGCACCGCCGAGGCGATGCCGCTGCCCGACGACGGGTTCGACGCGATCGTGGTGACCGACGCCTTCCACCACTTCCGCGACCAGGGTGCCGCGGTGGGCGAGTTCACGCGGGTAGTACGCGATGGCGGACTCGTGCTGGTGCTCGACCTCGACCCTCGCCCGCTTTCGATGCGCCTCATCCGTCTCGGCGAGATGCTCCTCGGCGAACCGGGCGCATTCATGACGCCCGAGCAGATGTGCGCATTCATGGCCGGGCACGGTGTCGACGGTGAGTGCGAGCCGCTTCGCAAGGCGGACTACCGCTTTCTGGGGCAGGTGTCCTAGCGGACCGGGTAGGCACGACGAGAGGTAGGCGGCCGAAGGGCCCGCTGTCAGGTCCGCCAGAGGTACCCCACGTTGCGCACCGTTTCCAGACGCCGCGCGAGCTCCGGCCCCAGCTTGGACCGTACGCGCCGCACGTGCACGTCGACCGTACGGGCCCCGCCGAAGTAGTCGGTGCCCCATACCCGCTGCAGCAGCAGCTCCCGGCTGTACACGCGGTTCGGATGCGTGACGAGGAACGCGAACAGCGCGTATTCCAGGTAGGTGAACTCGATGGGCGTGTCGCCCGCGTACGCCTGGTACGTGGCCAGGTTGAGGGTGAGTTCGTCCACCCGCACCACGTCCTGTGCAGCCGCGTCCTCACCCGGCCACAGCAGCGCCCGCACCCGCGCTGTCACCTCCTGGGGGGACGAGCCGCGCGTCACGAAGTCGGCCGAGAGGCGCACCGGCATCCTCAGGCTCCCGAGGGCTTCGGGCTCGAGCACCAGCAGGAGCTTGAGATCGCTGCCTCTGGCCGCGGCAGACTCGGCAAGGGCGACCATGCCTTCGGGAGCGCGTCCCGCGTCGGCCACCACAAGGTCACCGGGATCGCCGGACATCCTGAGCTCGAGCTCGGAGACCGGACAGTACAGGATGGCGACGTCGAGCGCGCCGATGCCCGTTTCCACCCAGGCACGGGCGTACACGTCATCCGAAGCTATGAGCACGCGCTTGACATGCATCCGTGTTCTCCTCCGTGTGCGCCAGCGTCACCCGACGCAGCTCCCAAAGGGCAGCGCCGGACAGGACCGAAGTCCCGCCCGGCGCCATTGCCGTCGAACCACCCACCGGACCGGCATCCGGCGGTCGTGCACGACCCCCTAGAGGATCGACAGGTACTTGTCCTGCTCCCACGGCGTGACCGTGGACACGTACTCGCTCCACTCGGCCTTCTTGTTGGCAACGAAGAAGCTGTGGATGTGCTCGCCGAGCACTTCCTTCATCAGCTCTGAGCCCTCGAACAGCGCAATCGCCTCGCCGAGGTCCTTCGGCAGGGTCTGGATACCAGCAGCCTCGAGCTCCGCCTCGGTCATGTGGAAGATATTGTTGGTGGCCTCGGGCATGAGGGTCAGGCCTTCTTCGATGCCCTTGAGGCCGGCGCCGAGCATGACCGCGAACGCCAGGTACGGGTTGGCCGAGGGGTCCGGCGAACGCAGCTCCACGCGGGTCGCCACTTCCTTGCCGGGCTTGTACATCGGCACGCGCACCATGGCCGAACGGTTCCGGCGCGCCCACGTCACGTACACCGGGGCCTCGTAGCCCGGGACGAGCCGCTTGTAGGAGTTCACGAACTGATTGGTCACCGCGCAGAACTCCGGCGCGTACTTCAGCAGACCGGCGATGTAGGCCTTGCCCACCGGTGAGAGGTTGTAGCCCTCGGGGTCGTTGGCGTCAAAGAACGCGTTGCCCTCGGCATTGAAGAGGCTCTGGTGCACGTGCATGCCCGAGCCGTTCTCGCCCTGGATCGGCTTGGGCATGAAGGTCGCGTACACGCCGTTCTTGTGCGCGATCTCCTTCACGGTGAGCCGGTAGGTCATCACGTTGTCCGCCATGGTGATCGCGTCAGCGTAGCGCAGGTCGATCTCGTGCTGTGACGGGGCGACCTCGTGATGCGAGTACTCAACCGGGATGCCGAGCTTCTCGAGGGTGAGCACCGTCTCGCGGCGCAGGTCGCTCGCTACGTCGAGCGGCGTGAGGTCGAAGTAGCCGCCACGGTCGAGCGTCTGTGTGCCCTTGCTGTCCGAGAAGTAGAAGAACTCTAGCTCAGGACCCACATACATCGTGTAGCCCATGTCGGCGGCCTTTGCGAGCATCCGCTTGAGCGCG
>CAZSUO010000075.1:0-9468 GCA_964610065.1 uncultured Coriobacteriaceae bacterium
AACCGTTTAGCGGGTATCCCCCGCTACGAGGGTTCGAATCCCTCCCTCTCCGCCAGAACGACACACGAGAGACCTCGGCCACGCCGGGGTCTCTTTGCGTTCGCCAGGGACGCCGGAGCCACCCTTCTGCGGCACGTCCGGTCCCGGCCCTCCGCCACCTCATGCTAGAATCGCGCTGAACGCTCGTGTCACCACACCGGAAGGAGGCGACGTTGATGGCTGCCATATATCGAGGGGCGCGTGTCGCGCTCGAACAGCCGTATGTCCTCATTCCGGTGCCTCGCGCGTAAGCGCACATCTCTCGCGCAGGCGCCTTCCTCAGAAAGGAACCTGCGTTGAACGAGATCCTCCCGGGGGCGACCGCCCCGGAACCACTCGATGTCCTTGGCTGGTCCGACCGCTGGGCCGCCCTGTTCGCTGCGGTGGAAAGCGACGAGCCGAACCGCTATCCGGGGCGCGTGATCCGCGTCGACCGCGGCAGTGTGCTCGTGAGCACCTCGGACGGCGTGGAGCGTGCCGAGCTCTCAGCCGCGTTGCGCCGGCGCGCCACCTCCACACTCGATCTGCCCGCTACCGGCGATTGGCTCTCACTTCATCGTCCCGAGGGGCATGAGGTCGCGCTCATCAACGCCGTTCTCCCGCGTGCGTCCGCGTTCACGCGCGGTGACTCCGGCGAGACGTCATCGGCGCAGGTGATCGGCGCCAATATCGACACCATCTTCGTCGTGCAGCCGCTTGACGCCGAGCCGAACCTTCGTCGCATCGAACGCGAGCTCGCGCTGGCATGGGAGAGCGGCGCCGTGCCGGTGGTGGTGCTCACCAAGGCGGATCTGTCGCCCGATCCTGAGGAGGCACGCTCGGCAGCTGAGGGCGTCGCGCTCGGCGTGGATGTGGTGCTCACCAGCATGGTCCGCGGCGACGGGATCGAGATGGTCGCGTCGTACGCGTCGGCAGGCGCGACCGTGGCGCTCATCGGCCCGTCGGGCGCCGGCAAGTCCACGCTGGTGAACGAGCTGCTCGGTGAGGAGCGCCAGGCCACGCGCGAGGTGCGCGTGGGCGACGGCAGGGGCAGGCACACCACCGTGACCCGCGAGCTGATCCCGCTGCCCGGCGGCGGCGTGCTGATGGACACACCCGGTATGCGCGCAGTGGCCGTCCATGAGCTCGCCGGAGGTCTCGACGCCGCGTTCCCCGACATCGCGGGGTTGGCCGAGAGCTGTCGCTTCCGCGACTGTTCGCACACAGACGAGCCCGGTTGCGCCGTCGGCGCTGCGGTCGAGGCTGGCACGCTTTCCGCGGAGCGGCTCGCGAGCTATCACAAGCTGCAGCGCGAGGCGGTCGTTGCGGCGATGAAGACCGATGCGCGCCTTCGCGCCGATGAGGTCCGCAAGTGGAAGATCATCCACAAGAGCATGCGCGACCATCACAAGCGCAACGGCGGTCAATGGGTGTAGACACCGGCGACGGTCCGTCTCCCGGGCGGGAGGCGGACCGGCCCGTGGGTGCGTGGGAGTGTGGACCGGTTGACGAACCACGTACCATGGAAGGGTCAGTCGGTGAGCGCGTCACTCACCGTGAGTCCGGCCCGAAGGAGACTCGGAGCATGAGGAACTAGCGACAGACATCGTTGGCAGACCCGCACACGGGCTGCCTGTGGATGTCACCAGGGTGGAGTGGCTGCTCAAGGCCGCCCTCTGGTGATCCGGAACCCCGGAGGTCGCTATGTTGCTTGTGCTTGATGACGTCTCCTTCTCGTACGATGCTTCGCCGGTCGACGCACTTCAGCCCGTGACCGCCTCGCTCCCCCGTGGCTGGACCGGTGTGGTCGGAGCGAATGGGATCGGAAAGACCACCCTGCTGCGCCTGGTGGCTGCTGAGCTGACTCCGCTCACCGGTACCATCACGCGGCCGGGTGATGCGGTCTATTGCGCGCAGCCCACCGACGTCCCCCCTGCACTGCTCGACGAGTTCGCACTCGATTGGGGCGCGGGGGCCGGTCGACTGCGCTCGGTGCTGCGCATCGGAGGAGACTGGCCGTATCGGTTCGGCACGCTCTCGCATGGCGAGCGCAAACGGCTTCAACTGGCTGTGGCGCTCTGGCGTCGGCCGCACGTCCTGGCGGTCGACGAACCCACCAACCATCTTGACGAGCAGGCCAGGGCGCTCATCCGCGATGCGTTCGGTGCCTTTGACGGCATCGGGTTGCTCGTCAGCCACGATCGCGAGTTGCTCGACACGCTCACTGAGCGCTGTCTGTTCTTGGAACGGTCCGGGGTGACAGTGCGCCCGGGAAACTACTCGGCAGGCAGAGCGCAGGCGCAACTGGAGGCGGAATCCGCCGCACATGAGCGGGAGAACGCCAAGCGCGAGCTCGTGCGTCTGCGCGAGGTGGCGTCGCGACGCCGGATCGAAGCCGATCGGTCGCCTGCGATGCGCTCGAAGGCTCGCATCGACCCACGTAACCGCGATGCGAAAGGTCGCATCGATCTTGCTGTCTTCACCGGCAAGGACGGCCAGGCGGGGAGACTATCCTCCCAGCTGGACAGCCGCTTGAAGCGCGCAGAGGAGCGGCTCGATGCCGCGCGCGTGGAGAAGACGCTCGGCGGCGGCGGGATCTGGCTTCCACAGGGACGTTCGCGCCGCGCCGTTGTGGCCGAGTTGCCAGCGAGCGTTCTGCCCCTCGGCCCGCAGCGCACCCTTCGGATTCCCGGGCTGCGCGTAGGGCCGACCGCGCGGGTCGCCATCACCGGCCCGAACGGCGCGGGCAAATCCACGCTGACGCGCGCGCTGCTTGCGGGGACGCGTCTGGACGCCGACCGTATGCTCGTCATCCCCCAGGAAGTGACACGCGCCGAGGCCGAGGCGCTCATGGGCGAGCTCCACGACATGACCGAGAGTGAGCGAGGAGCGGCACTTGCGATCGTCGCACGGCTCGGATCGGCCCCCGCGCGGTTGCTGTCGGCGGCGATTCCAAGTCCCGGCGAGACGCGCAAGCTGATGCTCGCGCTCGGCGTGCTGCGCGGACCGCATCTCGTGGTGCTCGATGAGCCCACCAATCACCTGGATCTGCCCGCCATCGAGGCGCTGGAGAGCGCGCTTGCCGAGTGTCCGTGCACGCTCGTGCTTGTTTCGCATGACCGGCGTTTCGTGGAGCGTCTGGCGGAGGAGCGCTGGCGTATCGATATCGAGGATTCCGGCGATTCCTTGTTGAGGACGGAGTTGGTGTAGGGCGGCAGCATGGGTGAGATGCCGAGGCATCTCACCCTCTTCCGCTCTCAGCTACCG
This sequence comes from uncultured Coriobacteriaceae bacterium, assembly GCA_964610065.1. Classification (GTDB taxonomy): domain Bacteria; phylum Actinomycetota; class Coriobacteriia; order Anaerosomatales; family Anaerosomataceae; genus Anaerosoma. The sequence goes on from CAZSUO010000075.1 coordinate 3,286, forward strand.
AGGCCTTCAGCTTGGCGAGCAACGCGTCCACCCAGAAGTCCAGCAGTTGGCCGTAGTCCTCGATGAACTCCCCGCGTGCCATCGCGTCCACGATGAACGGGAACTCGCCGGCCGGCAGCGAAGAGAAGACCTCGTGAAGCTGCTCGGTGCTGCGCGAGTCCGTCACGGAAGCGGACATCGCAAGCGCCTGCGCCGTGATCATGAAGCCCATCACATTGATGGCGAGGAGCGCCTCGTGCCGCGGGATCCCAGCCCCATCCATGATCACGAGCGCCTTCTCGACCAGCCTGAGCGACTCCGGCGTCGTGAGGGGGCGCTGCGCGATGAGCGGAAGCACATTGGGATGCGCCAGAAGCACCGCAAGGTTCGCATCGATGAGGCGCCTCAGTTGGCCTTGCCAGGGAAGCCCCGGATCGACTCCCAGGTCGATTTCCGTGACGACGGCTTCAACGAGTCCGTCGAGCAGCGCCTCCTTGTTCGGCAGGTGCCGGTACGCGGTCATCGGGTCCACGCCCAGTTCGGCGCCCAGTCGGCGCATCGAGAGCGCTGAGAGTCCGCCGTCGTCGACGATCCTGAGTGCTGCCCGTATCAACGAATCCCGGGTGACACCTTTGCCCCGGGGGGTTCTCCCGCCAGCTGCCACGGCCGCTCACACATCCTTCGCGAATGGTGTTTGACAAGTCTACGCTGTAGATGATACATGTCTACATCGTAGACATCAAATCGGGGGGCACGGCCGTCAGGCGGCCAGGCCAAGGAGTGGATGATGAGAAGCCAGTGGGAGGAGAAGTCGTCATGAGTGTCGATCCGGTCATGGATCACATGGGCAACTGGGTAGTCGGCGTGGTCTGGGTCGCCCTGTTCGGGGTGTTCCTGCTGTTCACGCCCTTCTACAGGAAGAGCGGACTGAAGCCCAACGGTGCGTTCCTTGCGTTCGTTGTCGCGCTGGCGCTTGAGATGTTCGGGGTGCCGCTTTCGATGTACGCGATCGCGGCTGTGCTCGGGCACACGCTTCCTGATGGCGTCTTGTGGGGCCACACATTGGTGCAGGAGGTGGGGCTGCTCGGCACCTCGCTCGCTGTCGTGCTCTACATCATCGGTGCCGTGCTGATCGTCTCCGGCTGGCGCGCCATCTACCGGGACTACTGGAGCAAAGACCGCGGGGAAGGGCGACTCGTCACAAGCGGCATCTACCGCTACATCCGCCATCCGCAGTACACGGGCTTCGCATGTTTCACCATCGGCATGCTCCTCGAGTGGGCCACTCTGCCGATGCTCCTGATGTGGCCTGCGCTTGCGGTCATCTATTACCGGCTGGCCCGCAGGGAAGAGGCCGACATGCGGGTGGAGTTCGGTGCGGACTATGACGACTACGCGGAGCGCACAGGCATGTTCCTGCCCACGAAGATCCTCCGACGGCGCACCGCCGTCCACTTCGACAGCCAGCCGCAGTAGGGTGAGGCGCGATGAACCGGATCGAACTGGTGATCGAGGAGGTCATCGGCAATCGTGCTGGCTCGCGGGTGTACCGTGCCTGGGTCGAGAGCCTCGCGCTGCGCGGTGACGAACGAGTGTACGAGATCGGTACCGGCGGAGGCGCGTGCGCCAGACACCTTGCCTCGGTGCTGCCGTCCGGGCACCTGACGTGCCTGGATGTCGACACGGGCTGGCTGTCGGTGGCGCGCAGGCGTCTGGTCGGCTTCGGGTCGCGAGTCGAGTTCGTCGCCGCCGACGCGGCTTGCTGGGAAAGACCCGACTGGTTCGATGTCGCCGTCGCCCACTTCGTGCTGCACGATATCCCCGCATCGCACCGGGCCGCCGCACTGCGACGTGCCGCGCTGTCTCTCAAATCCCACGGGCGCCTGTGCGTTCGAGAGCCGATCGGGCATGGGATGAGCCACGAGGAGCTGCATGCGCAGTTGCGTGACGCCGGGTTCTCCCCGGTCGGGCACGAACGGCGTGAGCGATTGCCATTGATGGGGGAAACGGTGTCAGGCGTCTGGCGCATGTCGGCACGCGGCGCTCAGGACTGAGCCGGGCGCCGCGTCAGCGCGCACGAATGCGGAGAAGACCGGCGGGGTGCGTTCATGCTACTATGATGAACTCGGATTCATGTTACTCACACCGCCAGACCGGACTCCGGCGGTAGGACGATCGGACGAGGCGTGACGCACTCTTTGCGAGCCGACGCACGGCGTAACCGCGCGAGGATCCTCGATACCGCTCGAGCGCAGATCATCGAGCACGGGCCGAACGTGGGTATGAGCGAGATCGCGAACGCGGCGGGCCTCGCCGTGGGAACGCTGTACCGTCACTTCCCCACGAAGACCGACCTCGTTGCGGCGGTGGTCACCGAACAGGTCGAGCGTCTCGCCGATGCCACGGAAGCGGCCTGGGGCCGCGTGGAGGCGGGTTCGCCCGCGATCGAGGAGCTCTACGTGTTCCTGTGTCGCGTGGTCGAAGCGGCCGCCGACAACGGCGCCCTCAAGGTGGCCGCTCAGACGCTCGGCACTGAATTCGCATGTCCTCCCGCTGCAGTACGCGGCACGACGGCCCTGCGGAAGATCATCACCGCCGGCCAGGACTCGGGGAGTATCCGCGAGGACCTGACCGTGACCGACCTCTACCTCCTTGTCGCAACCGGACCACTCGACCACGCCAAACACACCCGCGAGCGCTGGCTTGAGCTCATCAGACCCTGCTTGATGCCGTAGCGCCCCCGCTCTGACCGAAAGGCACCTGATGCTCCAGCTCCACAACGTCTCAAAGTCATACACCACGGCCGACTTCACGCAGGTCGCGCTGGATGGCGTGTCGATCGCGTTCCGGGACAACGAGTTCGTGGCTGTCCTGGGCCCGTCAGGCTCCGGGAAGACCACGCTTCTCAACATCGTCGGCGGCCTGGACCACTATGAGTCCGGCAACCTGGTCATCGACGGCATCGCGACCGAGGACTACCGGGATCGCGACTGGGATACGTACCGCAACAACCGTGTGGGCTTCGTCTTCCAGAGCTACAACCTCATCCCCCATCAGAGCGTGCTCTCCAACGTGGAGCTTGCCCTCACGCTTTCGGGCGTTTCGCGGCAGGAACGGCGACGCCGCGCGATCGACGCGCTCGAGCAGGTGGGTCTGAAAGACCACATCCACAAGAAGCCCAACCAGCTCTCCGGCGGGCAGATGCAGCGCGTGGCGATCGCACGTGCGATCATCAACGACCCGGAGATCCTGTTGGCCGCCGAGCCCACCGGCGCCCTCGATTCCCACACGAGCGCGCAGGTGATGGCCCTGCTGAGTGAGATAGCGAACGACCGGCTCGTCATCATGGTGACCCACAACCCGGAGCTCGCCGCAATGTACGCCACCCGCACGGTCAACCTCCTGGACGGCAGGGTGTCAGATGACAGCGACCCCTTCTGGCCGGAAGAGGGCGCGATGCACCAGAGCGAGAAGAGCGTCAGGAAGACCTCCATGTCGTTCCTGACCGCCATCGCGCTCTCGTTCAACAACCTCATGACCAAGAAGGGCCGTACGCTGATGACCGCCTTCGCGGGCAGCATCGGCATCATCGGCATCGCCGCCATCCTGGCGCTGGCCAACGGCGTGAACGAGTACATCGCGAGCGTCGAGGAAGACGCGCTCTCCGAGTACCCGCTGACGATCCAGAGCCAGGGCATGGACTTCACCTCCCTGTTCGCCGCATCGGGCGAAATGGCCGAGGGAATCGAGGAGGGCGGTAGCGGCGCGGGGACTGCCGAGGGTGACACGGATCCCGGGGCCAGTGATGGCGATGTGCGGGAGATCCGGATGATGACGCGGATGTTCGACTCCGTGGGCTCCAACGACCTCGCCTCGCTCAAGGCGTACCTGGACGGGAACGGCGGTGGCATCAACGACCAGGTCAATCTGATCCAGTACTCGTACAACGTGACGCCGCAGATCTTCAGCCCGGACACCGCGGACGGAGTGCGCCAGGTCAACCCGGACACTACCTTCTCTGCGCTGGGCTTCGGATCGTCATCGAACGCGCTGATGGCCTCCAGCATGAACACCAACGTGTTCGGCGAGCTGGTGGACGACACCGCGATGATCGAAGGGCAGTACGACGTGGTGGCCGGACGCTGGCCAGAGACGTACAACGAGACGGTGGTGGTGCTGATCCCGAACGGCGCGGTCAGCGACTTCATGTCCTACGCGATGGGGCTTCGCGACAGCGCCGAGCTGGACGCCATGGTGGAGCAGATGGTCAACGACGAGGAGATCGTCACACCGACCGACACCAGGAAGTTCACGTACGAGCAGCTCATGGGCGTCTCGTTCAAGCTGGTGCGTGCGACCGACTACTACGTCTACGACGAGCAGTACGACGTATGGACCGACAAGCGGACCGACACCGAGTATCTCAAGCAGCTGGTTGAGAACGGTGAGGACCTCAGCATCGTAGGTGTCATCCGGGCCAAGGAGGGTGCGGCGGCGACCGCACTGCAGCCGGGGATCTACTACACTCCGGCGCTCACCGAGCACCTCGTGGCGGAGGCGGCTGAGACCGAGATCGTGCGCATGCAACTGGACGAGCCGGCCACGAACGTGTTCTCAGGCCGGACCTTCCTGGACGAGGAGGAGAACCCGGAAAGGGCCGAGTTCGACCTGGCGTCGCTGGTGACCGTGGATGAGGACGCGATCACCTCGATGTTCAGCTTCGACGCGTCGCAGCTGTCGTTCGACCCCACCGCGCTGGATTTCTCGATGGAGGACTTCAGCCTGGACCCGTCCGCCATGCCCGCGCTGGACCCGGCGGACCTGCTTGCCGGGCTTGACCTCGACGAGGCGCTCGCCGGGGTCGATCTGACCGCGGTACTTGGTGAGATCGACCTGGAGGCCGTGCTTGCCGACATCGACTTCGCGGCGCTCATCGAAGGCATCGATTTCAGTGTTGACGCGGAGCAGGTCGCCGACGTGGCCAACCGGATGGTGCAGGGCTATCTCGAGTTCTGCACCACGGAGGGTCTGGACCCGGTGGACACCCAGACCAACTTCCCGCTCTTCCTCGAGTCCGCCGAAGGGCAGGCGCTCCTGGCGGAGGCCGAGTCGCTCTTCGGCGGGGCCGAGACCGGCCTGGGTGAGCTGCAGAGCCGGCTGCTCGCGGTGCTGACCGAGCGCTTCGGCGATGCTATCCAGTCGCAGGTCGATGTGATCGCGGCCGCGATAGGGGAGCAGCTCCAGGCCAGTATGGGCGCGTACATGCAAGAGGTGCTCGCCACCCTTGCGGAGCAGATCATGAGTGAGCTCGGCACCGCTCTGCAGGAGCAGATCGGAGCCGCCCTTGAGTCGTCGATGGAGCAGCTCACGAGCAATATGTCGGGCCTCATGGGAATCGACGCCGACGCGTTTGCCGAGATCTTCCAGTTCAACATGGACGAGAGCGAGCTGACGCAGCTGATGTTGTCGATGATGGTGACCGAGCAGAGCTCGTATGACGGCAACCTGGCCAAGCTGGGCTACGCCGACTTTGCCAAGCCGTCCAGCATCGACATCTACCCCGTTGACTTCGAGAGCAAGGGCCGGGTCATCGAGATCCTGGACGGCTACAACGAGCAGATGGAGGCCGAGGGCGCCGACGAGAAGGTCATCACCTACACCGATATCGTGGGCACGCTGATGTCCTCCGTGACCGATATCGTCAACGTGGTGAGCTACGTGCTCGTGGCCTTCGTGGCAATCTCCCTGGTGGTGTCATCGATCATGATCGGCGTCATCACCTACATCTCCGTGCTGGAGCGCATCAAGGAGATCGGCATCCTGCGCTCGATCGGCGCTTCGAAGCGCGACATCCGGCGGGTGTTCAACGCCGAGACGCTGATCGTCGGGTTCGTAGCCGGGCTGCTGGGTATCGGGGTGACGAGGCTGCTCATCATCCCGGCCAACGCGGTCATCTATGCCAACTTCGACATCGAGAACGTGGCGATACTGCCCGGAGTCGCCGCCGCCGCTCTGGTGGTCATCAGTATGGGCCTCACGTTCTTGGCCGGATTGATCCCGTCGTCCGCGGCGTCGCGTAAGGACCCGGTGGAGGCGCTGCGGAACGAGTAGTGCTTCCGATGCGAGTGGCCGGGTGCAGGAATCGACGGGGCGGCAGCAGCTCACTGACCCGGCTCGGACGCTGACCTGCTCATCCACAACATC
>CAZSUO010000076.1:0-1131 GCA_964610065.1 uncultured Coriobacteriaceae bacterium
CCCTCCCCGTTTCTCCCAGTGCGTATCGTACGACACCCGTCTGACACCGCGCGGGGTGGCGGCGGCCGGAGGGGAAGCGGGATTCACGAGGGGAAGCCGCGGGTGGCGGTGGAGGTCGGCGGCAGTGGTCGGTGCGGCTGCGTGACGCGTACACTGTGCGCAGAGATCCACACCCCGGGAGGTTGTCATGAAGCGGTTGCTGCTCGTATCACTCGCGCTCGTGCTAGCGCTGTCGCTCGCGGCGTGCGGCGGAGGTGACGCCACTCCCGGTGGTGACACCGGCGCGACCTCGGAAGGCACCGGCGACGCGGGCAGCGCGAGCGGCGGCACTGCGGCCGACGACGGCATCGCCACCGTCGAGGACCTCAAGGCGCTGCTTGCCGAGGAACACGCCGACGCCGAGTGGTACGCGGACGTCACCGACGTGACCGTTGAGACGATGCTCGGTGCACCGGTGCTCGCCCTGCACATGACGTGGTCGAGCACGCCCGACGACTACGAGGCGATGGATCGCAAGATCATGGGGCTCGGCGACCTGATGGGCAGCCTGGAGCAGTCGGTGGCCCCCAACGTGGTGCTGGTGTACGCCGACGAGACCGTGGGCGACCTCTACGGCTCCGGCGGGACGGGAATCGCGATGATGGCCGAAGCGTTCACCCTGCCGCCGGCGCCCACGACCGCCGAGGGTGTGGCCGAGTGGCTCGAGACCGTGTACGGCCCGGGCGGGCTGGTGGAGCTCGGCGCTGGCGAGACGTGGTACGCCGCGATCGAGTCGATCACAATGCAGCCGCTCTATGGCGGCCAGACGCTCGTGGTGGAGACGAGCGCGCCGAGCATCCAGTCGCTCGACGCGAGCCTGGTGAACCGCGCGCTTATGAGCACGGGCTCGCCGCTGCTCGAGAGCTACGAGATCCGGGCGGCCGATGGCACCGTGAGCTCGGGCTTTGCACAGACATTGGTGGGCACCGGATTCCTGTACCCGGTGGAGTAGGGTTCCCGGGGTTTCCGTGGCCGGCAGGTGCGGCGCTGCCGGGCTTCGGCATGTCGTTTCTGCGGGGTTCGCACGTATGCGAACCGAAGGGTGAGTGGGACCGCGGGTGTGGCGCTGCCGGGCTTCGGCATGTCGTTTCT
>CAZSUO010000076.1:1231-4209 GCA_964610065.1 uncultured Coriobacteriaceae bacterium
GAACCGCGGGTGTGGCGCTACCGGGCTTCGGCATGTCGTTTCTGCGGGGTTCGCACGTATGCGAACCGAAGAATGAGTGGAACCGCGGGTGTGGCGCTACCGGGCTTCGGCATGTCGTTTCTGCGGGGTTCGCAAATATGCGAAGTGCGTGAGAACGTAATGTACGCCTGCCCGAAGCACTGCTCGGCAGGCCCGCACGGACCTGATCGGAGGCGGCATGGGGCTCTACTCGCTCGGCTACATCGCGTACGGCGCGCTGCAGGCGGCGCTCGCGGTGTGGGCGTTCAGGCTGTGGCGGCGCGACCGCACCGCCGGCGCGTTCATGCTCCTGCTGCCGATCGCGGCGGTCTGGTACGACAACCTCATCATCGGCCTCGGCAGCACCATCGGCGCTGGCCCCACGCTCGAGGCGCTCACGTTCCCGCGGTTCCTCGGGCACTCGCTCTTCACGCCGAGCTGGATCGTGGCGGCCACCATGCTCGCCGCGCGCTTTGGCGCTTTCCGCGGACGCGAGCGCATCGCGAAGATCGGCTCGTGGGTCCTGTGGGCGGCGATGGTGGGCGTAGGGCTCGTGAACGAGGTCTTCTCCTTCCAGGGCGAGCTCGTGCGCGAAGCCGACGTGCTCTACTACACCAACGTGGGGCGCCTGTTCACGCCTCCCCCGCCCTCGCTTGTGATGACGCTCGTAGTGCTGCTCGCCGGCGTCTACATCGCTGTGCGTACGCGCGGACGCTGGCCGTGGATGGCGCTCGGCGCCGTGCTCGTGCCGGCCGGGCAGTTCGTGAACGCCGAGGGGCCGCTGTTCTTCGTGGTGAACTTCGGCGAGGTGCTGATGTCGGCATCGCTCGTGGCCACGCTATGGTATGTGCTGCGGCGGGAGCGGGCGGCGTAGGGGCCACCCGGCCTAACCCCGCCGCCTGGTCGGCACGCGTCGCGCAGGCGGGGTTACACGCGTGTCGCCTGTGGGGCTGGCCAACCGTCGCTCCAGGTCCGTGAACGCATCGAGCACGTCGGGCGCCTCGAAGGCGCGATTGCGCCTCCCCACGTTCACCTGCTCGAGGACTCCGGCCCGCACGAGCTCGTCGACCGCCCCGCGTGCGGCCTTGAAGCTTCTCCCCAGCATTCTCGCCGCGCCGGTCACGGTGATGACGGGCGTGCCGGGCAGGGTCTCGAGCAGCAGATCCAGAGTCGAGTTGCGGCGCACGGTCCCCACCGTGTCCCGCCAGCGCCGCTGGATCTCGCAGATGCGCTCCTCGTAGATCATCGCGTCGCTCACCGCACGGGTGCAGCACCCCGCAAACAACGCCACCCACCTGTTCAGGCCGTCGGCGGCCTCGGAAGACTCCGGTTCGCCCACGTAGCGAAACGCGGTGAGCCCGGCAACGTAATCGGTTGCCAGAGTGGCCAGTATGAGGGAGATCGGCGGCACCACATGCGGCGCGATGCCCCTCCGCCTGAGGATCAGGTGTATGAGCGCGCGCCCTGCGCGACCGTTGCCGTCGATGAACGGGTGGATCGTCTCGAACTGCGCGTGCGCGATGGCTGCCTGCGCAACAGCGGGCAGCGAGTCGGTGCTGCAGAACTCCGCGAGATCGGCCAGCAGGCCCGGCACGAGGGCGGGCGGCGGCGGAACGAATACCGCCGAACACGGGTTGTAGTCGCTGCCGCCGACCCAGTTCTGCTCGAGCCGCACCGTTCCGCGATGCACCTGGAGAGACGTGTTGGCCAGGAGCGCGGCGTGGATCCGCAGAATGGTATCGACTGTGATGGTCTCTTCACCCTCGGCCGCCGCCAGCGCCTCGGACATCGCGTCCACATTGCCGAGGACCTCCTCGGCGGTGACGTCGCGCCTGCCGGCCACATCGAAATCCCGGGCCGCCTCAACGCGGAGCACCCGGCGCGCGTTGGCGTGCAGCCCCTCGATCTTCGAAGAGGCGACCGCCTCTGTGCGCAGCAGCATGCGTGCGATGGTCTCAGTGCTCACGAGGGATGACGCCTGGGAGTTCAACCGAAGAACCGCGGCCTCGGCGTCCGCGATGTCTGCCGCAACATCACCGGCAAGCACGAAGTCGCGCCCCATCAAGGGGTCCGGAACGTAGGCGCAATAGGCGCAGCCCTGCCGGTCGCGCCGCGTCATGCCGCTGCCGTCGGACATCCAGTATTCGTCCACAAAGTACGACATGGCGCCTCCTTATTGGACTTTATTGTACAACCTCCAATAAGGAGAGGCCATCGTGAGGGTTTCGGTGGCCACGCTCGCCTACGTGCTGCGCAGGAAGCGGGCGGGCGTGTCATCGGCGTCCGGCGATGCTGCAAGTCGCATTCCCCGCCGAGGCGCAAGCGTCCTGGCCTGCAACTCGCTACTAGCCGGTCACCCGGCCGCCGTCCGCTGCAGAGGAGCCGCTCATGCCAGCCGTCCGAGAAGTGAAACTCACCTCCCCCGCCACCCCCACGCTCGAGGGCGCGGGCGTGCATCTGCGTCGCGCGTTCGGCCACGGGCAGCACGAGCTCTTCGACCCGTTCCTGATGCTCGACGACTTCCGGGGCGACCACCCCTCGCAGTACGAGGCCGGATTCCCCTGGCATCCGCATCGCGGCATCGAGACGATCACGTACGCTATCGAGGGCGAGATCGACCACGGCGACTCGATGGGCAACGCCGGCACGATCGGCGCCGGCGACGTGCAGTGGATGACCGCGGGCAGCGGGATCGTGCACCAGGAGATGCCGCACGGCAACGCCGAAGGGCGCATGGGCGGCTTCCAGCTGTGGGCCAACCTGCCCGCCGCGCGCAAGATGATCGCCCCTCGCTACCAGGGCATCACCGCCGACGAGATCCCGGTGGTGGAAGCCGACGGCGCCACGCTGCGCGTGATCTGCGGGACGGTGGTCGGCGTGACCGGCCCGGCGCAGGACATCGTGATCGAGCCCGAGTACCTCGACGTGACCCTTGCGCCGGGTACCGTATGGACGCACCC
>CAZSUO010000076.1:4309-9397 GCA_964610065.1 uncultured Coriobacteriaceae bacterium
AAGGACGAGGCGGTGGGACGGTGAGGATCGACGTGTGGTCTGACCTCGTGTGTCCGTGGTGCGGCATCGGCGCGCACCGGCTCGATGAGGCGATAGCCCGGTTCGAGCACGCAGAGGACGTGGAGGTGGTACACCACCACTTCGAGCTCGACCCCGGTGCGCCGGTCGGCGTGGTGCAGCCGATGCTCGAGATGCTGCAGGAGCGCTACGGCGCCGACCCTGGCCGTGCAGCGGCGATGTGCCGTCAGGCCGAAGACGCTGCGGCCGGCGACGACATCACGCCCTACCATGTGGCCGACAACGTGGTGGGGAGCACGTCGCTCGCGCACCAGATGCTCGCGCTGGCGGCGGAGCGAGGGCTCGAGCACGAGGCATGGCGACGGCTGTTCCACGCGTACTTCGGCGAGCGTCGCAGCATCTTCACACCGGACGCGCTCGCAGCGCTCGGCGAGGAGATCGGGCTTGATGGCGCCGAGGTACGCGAAGCGCTTGCATCAGGGACGTACGCCGAACACGTGCGCGCCGACGCACGGGGCTCGATCCGCTACGGGGCCTCGGGCGTGCCGTTCTTCGTGATCGACGGGACGCATGCGATCCCGGGCGCGCAAAGCGCCGATGTGCTGCTTGCCGCGATGCGCGAGGCGTGGAAGGGGTAAGGCGATACGCCCTGGAGAGGCCGCCCCTACTGCACCTCAGTGCGAGTCGCCCTCATCGCCGAGGGCATGCGCATCCCTCACAAGACGGTCGAAGTCGCTTGGCTGCGCGCTCCGCAGGGCGCGGTCGCTTTCGCGATACCGCTCGAACTCCGCTGCAGCGTGCTCCTCGGCCAGCGCGTGCGAGATCGTGCCGGCACACTCGAGGACCTCGTGCTCGCTCAGGCGCAGGAAGTCGTCGAGCTTAGTGATCCAGTCGGCCATGTGCATCGGCCGATGCCCACGCGCCTGCATCTCGGCGAAGTCCAGGTATGCCGAGACGATCAGGTTGAGCGCCGTGATCTCGTCGTGGCCAAGGTAGTTCTTCGCCACCGTGATATCGCACTTGCGCACCGGGCCTTCCGGCGCGTTCTTCCATGTCGTGAGCCCCATGTGCGGCTGCGACGCATCCGCCCGTGCGCGGATCACCTCAGCGGCCGTGTGACCATGCGCCGCCCAATGCATCTTGTTCTGCACCGTCTGGAAGAACCGTGCGGTCATCTCCGCCGAGGGGTCATAGTCGATGCTCGTGGCGTAGATGTCCGTGATCTTCTGATAGAAGAGACGCTCACTCGAGCGGATGTCGCGGATGCGTGAGAGTAGTTCGTCGAAGTAGTCGGCACCGAGCGTGCGGCCGGCCTTGATGCGCTCGTCGTCCATTGTGAAGCCCTTGACGAGCAGCTCCGAGAGGCGCGCCGTGGCCCACTGGCGGAACTGCGTGCCACGACCGGATCGGACGCGGTAGCCGACGGCGAGGATCGCGTCGAGGTTGTAGTGATCGAGGTCCCGGGTAACGTCGCGTGAGCCCTCACGCTGAACTATCCGGAACCTCCGGATAGTTGCCGCGGAGGGGAGTTCACCATCTGCGTAGATGTTGCCCAGGTGCTCATTGGCGGTCTTGACCGATACCTGATAGAGTTCCGCGATCTGCCGTTGCGTCAGCCAGACGGTCTCCCCCTCAAGCCGCACCCGCAGCTGTGAGGCACCGTCTGCGTAGATGAGGACCCGACCGGTCCCTTCACGGGTGGCCGCCTCATCACCGCCGTATGGCGCGACCTCCTCTCGTGCCAGGGGCGCCTCATGTGGAGGCGCGAGCTCATCCAGCCGCTCCTCCACGTCCGCGATCTGGTCTGCAGAAAGCTTGTCGCGATTGAGTTGGAGCAACCGGCGCACGTTGCGCGGATCCTCAACCAACCTCAGCGTCGCGTCATGCGCCTCGGACTGCAATGAGCCGGTCTCGTAGCGCGCGAGCGTGACGTCGCCCCAACCGAGCAGCCTCGCGAACGCCTTCTGGCCGAGCCCGTACCTCGAGCGGATCTCGCGGATCTGCTCTGGCTGGAGCAGACCGTGATGCGCGCGGTACACGCCGAAAGCGGCTTGCAGCGCAGCATCGTCAAGCTCAGGCACGCCGACATCTTTGGCACAGACGCGGCACACCGCTACCCGCGCGTCGATGGCGACGTCATCGCCCCGCACGGGATAGGTCTCCCGCCGGGTGATGACATCGTACTCGCGCATAGCCATGCACTCAGGACAGAAAGTCCGCTCCATCTCCCTTACCTCCCGAGACCCTAGAGCAGTGAGCAAGCGGCCCTTTCAGCCAGATGGAACGACACGATGGCTCTCGCTGCACCGTCGTAATCAAATGATACCGCACAGACGCGGAAGGTCAACGCTGATCCGAACCCTTTGAAGTCACAGATTGTGACTTCAATCGCGTTTCCCCTGCTCACGGGCTCAAATCGAAATCACAGATTGTGATGTCAAGATCGCGCGGTGGCTAGCCGAGCGCGTCTTCGACCTGGCTGCGGGTTCCCGCCCTAACCTGCGGCCAGGTCATCGAGCGTCTGCAGGTACTGTGCGAGCAGCTCCACCTGCACGAGGTCGATCTGCATGCCGTCGGCGGCTGCCAGCTCATCGGCCGCGCTCCACACGTGCCGCCGATCTGTGCTCACCACCATGAAGTGCGCGCTGGGGCTGCCCTCCTCGAGCAGCTGCAGGATCCGCGCGTCGGCACCGCCCTCGGTCACGTTGTTGTGGAAGTGGACGGTCACCCCGTGACCGGCGGGGCGTGAGTTCGACGGGCTCTTCGTGTCGAAGACGAGCTCGATCTTGGTGTCCTGCCCACGCCGCTCTAGGCCCTCGGCCATCAGGTCCACCATGCGCTCCAGCCACGGGCGCGTGCGCGCCTCGTCCTCGGGGCGGAAGACCCGGTGCACGAGGTTGTGTCCATCGATGAGCATGTAGTCGACCTGGCGGTCCTGGAAGAGCGCCCGCTCGCACTCCTCGAGCCGGCTGCGCTCCCGCAGCTCCCACGCGCGGTCCATGTCGTCTTGCTGCCGACGGGCGGCCTCGGCGGCCTGGCGGCGCTGCTCGGCTTCCTCCTGCTTGCGGATGCGCTCGTTCTCCTGCTCCGCCTGTTCTGCCGAGTACGCGATCAGGCCCTGCTGGAAGCGCTCGAGCGTGGTGAGCGCCGACTGGAGCCCGCGGGCCGAGGCGCCGACGTTGTCGATGCCGAACGAGCGCAGGGTGACCTCGAACGACTCGCGCCGCACGCGCTCGTCCTGTAGCTCGTCCTCGAGGGCTGCGACCCGCTCCTCGAGCACCGAGCGGATCTTCTGCGTGTCGGCGAGCCGTTCGCGCAGATCGGTGATCGTGCGCGACATGCGCTCGGTCTCGTCCACCCGCCTGATCTCCGTGGTGCGCAGGCCGGTCTTCGATGAGTCCACGAGGGCGGTCAGGCGCCGGTTCTCGCGCTTCACGTCCTCGCACCCCGTCTGCGCGGCGCGCACATGCCCGGCCAGAGCATCCCGCTCGGCCAACGTGGTCTTGAGCTCCTCCCGGAGTTCGCCGGCCTTGCGGTCGCGACGCGAGACGTCCGCCTTGGCCTTCTTGAGCTCGGACTTGGCGGTCTTGAGCTCCTTCTGCGCCGCCAGGAGCGCGGCCTGCGACTCCTTCAGCGCCCGGGACTTCGCCTCGAGCTCCGCAGCCGGCACGGTGTCGGCCGCCGAGTCGTCGTGCGGATCCTCTGCCGGATCCTCGGCGCAGTGCTCGGCCCGGCGGACCAGCTCGTCGCACGCGTCTGTGAGTGCGGCGTCGTAGAGAGCCGTGTCCCCGACGAAGAGCGTGTACGCCGCGAGCACCCGCTCGATGACCGGGAACTCCTGCAGGACCTCCGGATCGTGCTCGCTGCCAGCCTCGGCAAGCTCGGCCACGCGCGGATGCGCCATCGCGAACGCGTCGAAGGCGACCGGGTCGTCCTCCAGCTTCTGCACGAACTGCCTGCGCAGGAGGCTCTTGCGCCAGACGTCGGCCACCTTGGAGCCACCGGGCAACGACTTGCCGAGTAAGCGATCCTTTGTGAGCGCCCGTTCGACTCCGGCGCGCCATGCGGGGTCGTGATGCGCGAGGCCCAGCAGCTCCTCGACCAGGCCGAGTTCACTGGCCCGCTCCCGGATGTCGGTAGCGACGGGAACGGTGTCGACCGCGTAGGTGCGCTTCTGCTTCACGGACCCTCCTCAGGCATGGAGTTCGAGTCCGTTTCATTGAAACACACGGCTCTGACACGGCGGCGTTCACGGTGGCTCAGCCGCGCTCCATCTGCCCCCAACCACCCGGCCGCGTGATCGAGCGCCCGCGCGCATCAACCACTGCCTCAGGGAACTGGCACTGCTTCAGCGTGTTCCACGAGATACTCGTAGCCACGATGCTCGTCGCATCACGGCTGAACACGCTCTTGGGTCGGTACTTCTTGGTCCTGGGATTCGCCGGTAGGACGGCGTGCACCGGCAGCCCGACGCGCTTCGTGACGATGCGCACGGGCTCCAGCAAGTCCGAATCGTTCGAAACGATGACCGCCGCGTCGTACGCCCCGGTGCACCCGTCGAAGACGAGGCGCGCACCCAGATTGACGTCCGAGCCCTTCTCCTCATTCTTCCAGACGAAGACAGCGGGATAGTTCCAAGCCGAGGAGTCGGACTGCCGCACGTCCTTCGGGTTCAGCAGCCGCATCGCGGGGAAGGTTCGAGAATACGTCCCCTCGACGATCTCCAGGCGCGGAAGCGTCCCCAGCGCGCGCAGGTACTCCGCCTGGTGCTCGTGCGCATGCGGGTCCCACGAGGAGGGCCGGACCCGCGCCGTGAAGTACAGGATCCGCTCGACCTCGAACTGCGGCAGCAGCCGATCGCACAGCTTCTCGATGTCCAGCCATTTGAGCGTCGTACCCCGGACGACCCCGTAGTAGAAGTTGAAACCGTCGATGTAGACGCGCGCTTTCGGTCGCATGCTGCTCATCCCCCCAGATGAAGTGGCCCCCTCAAAACGCGAAAGCCGCCTCGCGGCGGCCTCGCAGCCCCGGATCTGTGACCCGGGGAAAGTCGTACATCATTTGTAGCCC
>CAZSUO010000077.1:0-9352 GCA_964610065.1 uncultured Coriobacteriaceae bacterium
GGTCCGAGTGCTACATCCTGCCCGGGACCGTCCCGCCCGGCACCACCGTCTCGATGTCCGACGGCGGCGGCGCGCGCTCGGTGCTGGGCAGGGTCGTCGCGCTCGAGGGCGGGCTGGTCTACGTTGCGTGTGGCATCGATCACACGGGCACGCCCGGCGCGGGCGCCAGCTACTCGAGCGGCGTCGCGACGAAGGCCGCGCTCGCGGCCATCGTGGCGGCGATCCGCTTCGACGGCATGCTCGTCATGGTCCGCGCCGACGGGTCGCTGTGGCGCTTCGTCGCGGCCAGCGTGGCGAACGAGGACGAGGGGCAGGAGCTCGTCATCCAGCCCGCGGCCGGCGCCGGCCGCTGGGTCGCCGCCGACAAGTCCAAGACCCTGAAGCTCCCCATCGACTTCAACCTGGCGGACGGCGACCCGATCCTGACGGTGCCGGCCGGCGTCGTGCTGCGGCTCACGGCGCACCCCTACTGGGAGGTGACGACGGACTTCACGGGCGGCGCCGCCTCGGCGATCGGCGTCTCCACGTCGCTCGCCGGGTACGCAACGCAGGGCGACTTCCTGGGCGGCGCGGCGGGCGACGTCGCGGCCACGCTGGTCGCCGGGGTCAAGACCGGGACGATCGGCGACGAGCTCGGCGACATCACCGGCCTCAACGCGATGCTTTTCGTCGCGGGCGACGAGCTCCAGTTCGACGCCATCGTGAGCAACTTCACCGCCGGCGAGGGCTTCGTGCACGTGCCGGTCGCGATCGCGACGGTGTGAGAGGAGGACTGAGGTATGTTCATCGACCTTCCGACCTGGCTCCACGAGATGGAGTCGAACATGCGCACGATCGTCGAGGACGCCTACCGGAGCCTCCTCGACTCGCTCTGGTGGACGCGCGTCGCCGCGCGCCGGACAAGCGTGTCGAAAAAGGAAGTCTTCGCCTGGCTGATCTCGACTGCGACGATCCGGAACATGGAGTCGGGCCAGGCGCACTTCGAAGACATGCTCGCGCAGTGGACCGAAATCGAGAACGAGTTCGCGAGCGTCGGACTGCTGCTGAAGAAGGAGCAGCTCGAGGACGTCGTCAACGGCCTCCCGGGCGGCGAGGGCCTGCAGATGGCGTCCAAGTGGTCGAGAGACGTCGGGCAGCAGGCGGCCTACTGGCCACAGCGGCTGGTCGCCCAGGCGATCCTCGCCGGGGCGGCGGCGGGCAGCCTGAGCTATGACGGCGTGCCGTTCTTCTCGGCGGTCCACCCCGTGAACGGCGTCGACGCCGGCGACGGCGTGTTCCCGAACATCCTCAACCCCGCGGCCATCGGCCACGCGACTCGGATCGACGCGACCGTGACCATGGACGCCGCGATCGAGAACCTCGCGGCGGTGCGTGCGTTCATCGCGACGATCGCGATGCCCAACGGGCGCGACCCGCGGAACCTGCGCATCAAGGCAATCTTGCACCCGCCGGCGCTCCGGTCCCGGGTGATGCAGCTCACGAACGCCACGATCGTCGCTCAGGCCGCGGCGGCCGGCGGCGGCGGGGCCGACGTCTCGGCTGTCGTCAAGGACTGGATGCTCGAGAAGCCGCTCGAGGCCCCCGAGCTCGCCGCGGCCTTCGGCGGGGTCGACACGACCTACTACGTGCTGGCGAACGAGTCGCCCGGGGAGGGCGAGCTGGGTGCGCTGGTGTACCAGGACCGCGAGCCGTTCCACGTGATCTACCACGGGGCCGAGGCGGCGCCGGAGCTCGCCCGCAAGCGGGAGCTCCAGTACCTCTGCCAGGGCCGGAACGCGGTCGGCTACGGCCATCCGTACCAGCTCTTCCAGGTCAACATCGCATGAGCTCGAAGCCGAAAAAGGCCGCCACAAAGGCGGCTTCGGTCGACGGGGCCCGCCTTCGCCGGCTCGCCCGGGCCGGCTTCGAGGGCGCGGACCGCTGTGCACTGCTCGGCGTCGACCTCGACGTCGGGCCGCGTGCGAACCCATGGTTCACCCCGCGGAAGCTCATCGGTGACGTCGTGAGCGAGCTCGGCGCGGCCATCATCGCCTCGGGTGTCACGCCCGAGGCCCTCAAGCTCGCCGCGACCGTGCTGCGGCGACGGGGTGGCTCGTGAGCTACCTCGATCGCAACGAGTACATGGAGTACTCGGTCCTGCCGATGACGACCATCGACGCCGTCGAGGCCGTCCAGGAGGGCTGGATCGACCGGAAGCTCCGGGCCCTCTCCTCCTACGCCGTCGACGCACGGCTCCGGAAGCGATACGCCGTCCCCTTCACCTCGCCTTACCCCGACGCGGTCTGCGACTGGGTGGCGCGCCTCATGGATCCGTTGACCCTGAAAAAACTCGGGGTCGACGCCACAGATGAGCAATTCGTCTCGATCGCCGAGGACGCCAAGGCGGCGGCCGAGGAGATCAAGGAGGCGGCGGACGCGGTCGAGGGCCTCTTCGACCTTCCGATCGCCGACACGGCCGACGCCTCGGCCATCACGAAGGGCGGCCCCCTCGGCTACTCCGAGGCCTCCCCCTACGTGGGCATGGACGTCCAGGAGTACTACGCCCGCGACGAGGACCGGGACGGGTGGGGGTCTGGCGATGCCTGACGGCTACCAGGTCCTGCAGCGTCTGATCGACAGGCTCCGCGAGCTCGGGCAGTCGGCCGAGACCATCGCCTCGGACATCGCGCCAGAGCTCCGCGACGAGCTCGGCCAGAACATCGCCGCGTCACGGGCTCCTAACGGGACGGCCTGGAAGCCGACGCAGGCGGGCAATGCGCCGCTTGCGAGCGCCGGGGCGGCCCTCGGCGTGGCCGCGGTGGGCACGAAGGTCATCGCGGCCCTGCGCGGCGTCGAGGCCCGCCATCACTACGGCACGGTCAAGGGCAAGGTGGCCCGGCCCATACTTCCCACTTCGAAGCTACCGCCCCAGATCGTGGCGCTCATCACCCGGGTCGCCCAGCGGCGCTTCAGGCTCATCATGGGCGGGGGCGCGTGATGGCGATCATCCTCGCGCTCCAGCAGCTCTACAGCGACGTCGTCGAGCGCTTCGAGGACGAGGGCACCGAGGTCCCCAACGTCTTCGGCTGGCGCAAGCCTGCGGAACGCGGCGGCCTGCAGAACCGGATCGTCTGGGTGCCTGGCGACCCCTCCGGCGCGGCCGGCGCGCTGATCGGCGCCCGCCAGCCCGGGCGAAACCCACGTCCGCTCAACACGCTCGAGGAGATGTTCAAGGTCTACATCGAGGGCCGCGACACGAGCGACCCTGAGAACGAGCTGCTCCAGTACGCGGCGACGCGCGAGCTGTTCGACGCGTGGTACCGCGCCGTGTACCTGTCGACGACCGGTCGCGGCCTGGTCACCGTGAAGTCCGCCTCGTGGATGGTAGACCGCAACGTCCGGCGCCACGGTGCCACGCTGCGAGTCGTCTGCACGGTGCAGGCGATGATCCCTGACGAGGCCCACGTCGTGGCCGAGGACGTCGAGGCCGTGGTCGCCGTGGAAGCCCCCAACGAGAGCGCGGAGGACGAGTTCGACGTCCCGCCGCTCGAGGAGACCTGAGAAATGACGCAGCCTGCTGTGACTATGACCGAGCTCGATGGCGCGCTGGGAATCCTCCCGCCCAGCTCGGGGGCGCTGCTCGCGATCGTCGGCACGTCATCGGACGGCCCGCTCGACACCCCCGCGGCCTACGCACGGGTGTCCGACCTCGTGGCGGACTTCGGCCTGGGCCCGCTCGTCGAGGCCGCGGCCTACGCCATCACCAAGTTCGGGCGGCCCGTGCTGGTCGTCCGCGCCGACGGCGCAACGGACGGCTCGCTGACGGACGCGGTGCTCACCGGCACGGGCACGGCGGCGCCGTCCGTCGCGAGCAGCCCGGACCCCATCGACGACTACGAGTTTCACTTCGAGGTCGTCACCGGGGGTGCACTGGGCACGGATGGCATCACCTTCAGGTGGTCGCTTGACGGCGGGCGCACCCAGAGCGCCGTGACCGCGCTCGGCACCGCGCTGACCTTCGAGTTCCCAGGCTCTGGCGACCCAGCCGTCAACGATGTCGAGCTCACCCTCGGGCTCAATGCGGCGACCCTCGTGGCCGGCGACGTCATCACGTTCCGCGGCACCGCGCCGATGTGGGACGCGACCGAGATCGCCTCGGCGATGACGGCGCTCCGAAAGTGCGCTCAGCTCTGGTCCATCGTCGAGGTCGTCGGCGCGATGGACGCGACGCTCTTCGCCGCGGTCGAGTCGGCCGTCGCCGGGATGCCCGCCTACGGAAAGGACCGCATGTACATCGGGCACGCGCGGATTCCGGACATCGCAGAGGCCGAGTCCGCCTACCTCACGGAGCTGAACACGATCTACTCCAGCTTGTCGACCGTCTACGGGGCCGTCTGTGCCGGGACCGCGAAGATGATCAGCGGCGTCTCTGGGCGCCAGTACCGTCGGCCGCCGTCGTTCTGGGTCGCGCCGGCGCACGCGGTCAAGAGCGAAGAGGTCAACCTGGCCAACGTCAAGGTGGGTCGGATGGACGGCGTCATCATCACCGACGCGAACGGGAACCCCGACGACCACGACGAGTCGACGAACCCCGGCCTCGACGACGCGCGCTTCCTCGTGCTCCGGACGTGGGAGGGGCGCCCCGGCGTCTATCTCAACCGGCCGCGGATGCTCTCGACGCCGACGAGTGACTTCCAGCTCATCCCGCACCGGCGCGTGCTGAACCTCGCGAAGACCGTCATCCGCTCCTACCTCGAAGAGCGGGTGAACGAGGAAATCCTCGTCGACCGAACCACGGGCTTCATCCTCGAGGAGGAGGCGCTCGAGATCGAGGCCGGGGCGAACGCAGCGCTCCGCGGGGCCCTGCTCGCGAAGCCGAAGGCGAGCGCGGCCCGCATGGTCCTGAGCAGGACCGACAACCTGCTCTCGACGAAGACCATCAACTGCACGGCCCGCGTCGTGCCGCTCGCGTACCCCGAGTTCATCGAGGTCGAGATCGGGTTCGAGAACCCAGCCATCCAGGCGCGTGGCGTCTGAGAGGAGATGAACCGTGGCTGACGAAATCAGGATCAACGGAATCGCCCACTCCTGGGGCAGCGTGAAGCTGAAGATCGCCGGGGAGCGCTACTCGGGCGTGAGCTCGATCTCCTACTCGGACAAGCTCGAGACGGCCTTCGGCTACGGGATGGGGAAAGCGCACAAGCCCCGGGCCCAGTCGCGCGGCAAGTACTCGGCCGAGCAGATCGTCATGAAGGTCCAGACGAGCACGGCGCAGGCGATCCGCGACGCGCTGGCAGACCGCGGCGACGGGACGTCCTACGGGACGGTCGTGGTGCCGATCGTGCTCCAGTACCTCGAGCCGGACGACACCGCGATCACCGTGGAGTTCGAGGACTGCCGCCTCGTAGAGGACGGCTCCAGCGACGAGGAAGGCGCCGACGTGCTGTCGGTCGAGCTGAAGTGGTCGACCTTCGGGATCGTCCGGAACGGCCTGACCCTCTACCAGTCGGAGAACGCGTGATGAGCGGCGAGGAGAACCCCAGGGAGGCGCTTGAGCGTCGCATCCGCGAGGCCCGGGCGAAGACGGCCGCCTACAAGGAGAAGGGGACCGAGCGCGAGCAACTCCGCGAGCTCGAGCGCCGGGCCCGTATCGAGGAGAACCGGGCGCGCGACCTGCCCCACGTCCAGGCGGCCGAGGACGAGCACGGCGCGGTCCGTGTGGTCAACACCCCGCTCGGGGCCATCGTCGTGAAGCGACCGCATCACCTCGCGTTCCAGCAGTTCATGAGGCGGGCGAACGTCGAGAAGGGCGTGAACGAGGCGGACGTCTGGCGCCTCGTGAAGACGTGCATCGTGTACCCCGACGCGTCGAAGGTCGAGGAGTACACCGAGGAGTACCCGGGCGTGACCGTCCGCCTGGGGAGCGCGGTCGTCGAGCTCGGGAACGGCGTCGTCGAAGAGGCCGAGGGAAAATAGCGCGCCTCCGCAAGGAGGCGCGACCCGACGGCGACAGCTACAACGTCCGCTTCACCGCCGAACTGCTCCTGGCGGCGCTGGGGACCGGAGAGGACGAGGACCTGGAGCAGCAAGCGCGCGCGGTGGCCGGCGCGATGGCGCTGGCCGAAGGGCTGCTCGAGCTGACGCGCCTTCGGAAACTGATCACGAAGGCGCTCTCGAAGTAGGAGACCAGTGGCGACCGAAACCGCAAAATTCGCGCTCGAGCTCGAGGACGGAATCTCCGCCTCCAGCGAGTCCGCCGAAGACGCGCTCGCGTCGCTACAGGCCCAGATCGATCGCGACTCGAAGGCCCTCGTCCAGATGAAGAAGGCGATGCGCGAGATGCAGGCCGGGGGCTCGGTCGACATCGACGCCTATCGCAAGCTCAAGAGCGAGATCGACGCGACGCAGGACTCGATCGGGAAGGCCAGGGCGGCCTTCATCAACCTGGGCGGCGACTTCGCGAAGCTCGGCCGGAAGCGGCCGCCGAAGCCACCGGCCCCCGGAGACACGAAGGCGCTCTCCGAGATGCTCTCGGCCGCCAACGCGCTCCCCGGCCCGCTGGGCCAGGTTTCGAAGGGGCTCGGCGGCGTGCGGTCCATGGTCACCGGCTTGACCTCGGCCGTGGGCGTGGCGGGCGCGGTCATCCTCGGCGTCGTGGCGGTGCTCGCGGCGCTCGTCGCCGTGCTCGCCGCGGTCGCCGTCGCCACGGCCAAGGCTACGACAGAGCTCCTCCGCTACGCCGCGGCGCAGTCCGACGCGATGCGCTCCGAGCGGCTCCGGCTCGAGGGGCTGGGGACGCTGCGCCGGTGGATGCGCCTGACCGCCACCGACGCGGCGCAGATGAGCGAGTCGATCAATCGCGTCTCGGCCAGGGTGCCGCTCGCTCGCTCCCAGGTCGCCGAGTACGGCGAGGAGCTCCACCGGCTCGGCATTCGCGGCCGCGGGGCCGAGGACGCGCTCGAGGCGCTGAGCCTCGCGCAGGCCGTCCAGGGCGACCGCGGGCGCCAGCGGCTCATGATGCTCGTCCGCATGGCCGGCCACTCCGAGCGGGCGATGGCCAACCTCTCGGCCCGCGTGCGGAAGGAACTCGGCGGGGTGGCCGGCGCTCAGATGCGGTCGCTGTCGATGCTCTCGACGAAACTACGCGAGTCGTTCCAAGCGCTCTTCGCGGGCGTCCCGATCGAGCGGCTCCTCTCCGGCCTCTACCGGCTCTCGCAGCTCCTCTCGCAGAACACCGAGTCGGGCCGGGCGCTCCGGACGATCCTCTCGACGGTGCTCGGCGCGTTCATCGGCGAGCTCGCGGGGACCACTGGCCCGCTCGAGTACATGTTCAAGGAGCTGGTGATCCTCGCGCTCAAAGTGGCGATCGCCTTCTTCCGAGTCCGCAACGCCATCCAGGACGCCCTCGGGCACAACATCCTCTCCAGGATGCTGGCGACCGAGGGAGGGATGGAGGTCGTCCGGATGGCGCTCCTCGCGCTCACGGTGGCCGTCGGCGTCGCCGTGGCCGGGATCGTCGTCCTGTCGGCGATGGTGTTCGGGCTCCTCTTCCCGGTCCTGGTGGTAGGCATGGCGATCTACGGCCTCGTGCGGGCCGTCGAGTGGGTCATTGACTCGTTCGCGCGGCTCCGCGAGGCCTTCTCCCCGGCGACGTGGGCAGCGGCCGGCCGGAGCATGATCGATGGGCTTATCTCGGGGCTCACGTCGGGAGTGGCTCGCCTGCGTGCGGCCGTGACCGGCGTGGCCACCGACGCGCTGAGCGCGTTCCGCGAGACACTGGGCATCCACTCTCCCAGCTCCGTCTTCGCATCGCTGGGCCTGGCCATCCCCCAGGGCGTCGCCGAGGGCGTCGAGCGTGGCTCGTCCGAGGCCACCGGCGCCGCGGGCGGCATGATGTCGACCACGACGAGCAATGTCTCGACCGTCCAGGGCGGGCCGTCGCGGGCGGTGACCGTCGGGGAGCTCCACGTCCACGTGGGCGGCGAGGGCGAGGGCGGCGAGGACACGGCCCGGCGCGTGACGGACGCGCTCAGCGACTTCTTCGACCACGGCCTGGCGATGGAGATGCCATGAGCTTCGACCCGCTGCGCCGACCGATCAACGAGGTCTACCTCGACGACAGGCTCGTCCCCGGCATCGTCGAGATCAAGGGGCTCGCGGCTCCGCGTGACTGGGAGGAGCGGCAGTCGTTCGGCATGATGGGCGCGCGGTTGCGCTACAAGGGCCAGAAGCTTTCCCACTTCGCGCTCGCCGTCGGGCTCTACACCCAGGAGCATTGGGACGACTGGCTCGAGTTCGGGCCGCTCGTCCGCCGGCCGCCGCCCCCCGACCGGAGCCAGCTCGCGGCGATCACCTCGATCCCGAGCCTCTACCGGGTGATGCGGACGCAAGCCCCGCCGCTCTCGATCCGCCATCCGCTCATCGAGGAGTACCGCATCCGCCAGGTCGTGGTGGAGGACGTGACCGCGCCCGCCGAGGACGAACAAGGGGTGTGGCGGCTCGAGATTAAGCTGATCCAATACCAGCAGCCTCAGCGCGTGCTCTCGACCTCCGGCGGCCGGGATCGCGAGGCGGGGACGAGTCGGCAGGACCGCGAGATCGCGGCGCTCACCACGCAGCTTGATCAGCTCGCGACGCAGGGGAACCGATGAGCGTTGTAACGGCCAACGATCATCCCCTCGTCTCCGTAGAACTCCACGTCCCCCATCGCGGCGCGTGGTGGGCGCGGCTCGAGTTCGTCGACGCGCCCGAGCTCGAGGGCTCCGTCGAGATTGCGATCGACGAGCTGCGTCTAACCGGGACGGTGGTGGAGGATCATGCGGGGACCCACGTAGGGCACCGGAGGTGCCTGGTCTTCGGCGGCGCGGCCGGGTGGGGCACCGAGGTCGAGCCGCAGCACTACCGCGCCGATACGGGCGTGCGCGCGCTGCTCGTGGCCGAGGACGCGGCGCGGGTGGCCGGTGAAACGCTGGGCACTTTCGAGCCCGCCTCGGAGCGCCTGGGGCCTCACTACGTGCGGCAGGCCGGGTTGGCCCGCCGGGTGCTCGAGGACGCCGCGGGCGATGCTCTCTGGTGGGTCGATTACGAGGGCGTGACGCACGTCGCCGACGAGCGGCCCGAGGTCGAGGCGACGGCCGACGCCTACCGCGTGCTCGATTACGACCCGCTCGAGCGGGTGGCCACGCTGGAGATCCAGGATCCCCGCGGCGTGGTCGTGGGCTCGCGGCTCACCGAAGGGCTCGACGAGGCCCAGGTCGTCCGCGAGCTAGACCTCCGGGCTTCGCCGAGGGGGCTGCGGATGCAGGTCTGGACCGGCGCCGGGCGCTACGGGCTCGCAGACAGCCAGGCCTACGCGGTCCATCGCCGCTACGCC
>CAZSUO010000078.1:0-2736 GCA_964610065.1 uncultured Coriobacteriaceae bacterium
GCTGCCCTCGGTGATCGTCATGTCACCGATCCCGGCAAGCACAGGGGCCACGTTGACCTCGGCTACAGTCACAGTGATCGACTCGGAGTCGGCGAGCGTTCCATCGGAGACCTCAACCTTGAAGGTGTAGGAACCCGGCCCTTGGGCCTCCGTGGGCGTCCAGGTGAACACGCCGCCCGCAGTGATGGCCGCGCCCGCCGGAGCGCTTGCGTCGAGCGAGAAGGCGAGCGTATTGACCGGCAGGTCGGCATCCGTGGCGGTTGACGTGAAGGTAAGCTCGCTGCCCTCGGTGATCGTCATGTCACCGATCCCGGCAAGCACAGGGGCCACGTTGGCCTCGGTGACCGTCACGGTGATGGTCTCGGAGTCGGTCGCTGTCCCGTCATCAACAGTGACGGTGATGTCATAGGAGCCGGGCCCCTGAGCCTCGGTGGGCGTCCAGGTGAAGTCACCGGTGGTGGAGTCGATCGCGGCGCCCACTGGAGCACTCGCATCGAGGCTGTAGGCGAGCGCCTGCACAGGGACGTCGGCGTCGGTCGCACTCGCGGAGAATGTGAGCTCGTCAAGCTCGTCGACCGCCTTGTCGCCGATCGAGGTGAGGACCGGTGTCGCGTTCTTCCCGGTGACCGTCACGGTGATCGTCTCGGCATCGGAGGCCGCCCCGTCACCGACGGTCACGGAGATCTCGTGCTCACCGACCTGAGCGAGCGTCGGCGTCCAGGTGAAGACCCCGCCGGCGCTGATGGCCGCACCGGCGGGTGCGCCCTCGCCGAGCGAGTACGCAAGCGTGTTGGCCGGCAGGTCCGCATCGGTGGCGGTTGCGGTGAAGCCGAGTTCGCTGCCCTCGACTATCGTCCGGTCGCCGATGGCGTCAAGCACCGGAGCGACGTTGGCCTCGGTGACCGTCACGGTGATCGTCTCCGAGTCGGTGGCAGTGCCGTCGGAGACCTCAACGCCGAACGTATAGGTGTCCGGTCCTTGTGCCTCGGTCGGCGTCCAGGAGAAGACTCCCGCTGATGTGATCTCGGCTCCTGCAGGCGCGCTCGTGTCGAGGCTGTAGGTGAGCGTGTTGGCCGGCAGGTCCGCATCGGTGGCGCTCGCGGTGAAGGAGAGCTCGTCAAGCTCCTCGACCGTCTGGTCGCCGATCTCGGCGAGCACCGGTGCGACGTTGACCTCGGAAACGGTCACGGTGATGGTCTCGGAGTCGGTCGCTGTCCCGTCATCAACGGTGACGGTGATGTCGTAGGTGTCCGGGCCCTGGGCCTCGGTGGGCGTCCAGGTGAAGTCGCCTGTGGTGGAGTCGATCGCGGCGCCCGCAGGCGCACTCGCATCGAGGTTGTAGGTCAACGTGTTGGCCGGCAGGTCCGCATCGGTGGCGGTGGCGGTGAAGGAAAGTTCGTCAAGCTCCTCGACCGTCTTGTCGCCGATCGAGGCGAGGACCGGGGCCGCGTTGACCTCGGCGACCGTCACGGTGATCGTGTCCGAGTCGGTGGCAGTGCCGTCGGAGACCTCAACGCCGAACGTATAGGTGCCGGGTCCCTGAGCCTCGGTCGGCGTCCAGGAGAAGACGCCCGCTGATGTGATCTCGGCTCCTGCAGGCGCGCTCGTGTCGAGGCTGTAGGTGAGCGTGTTGGCCGGCAGGTCGGCGTCGGTCGCAGTAACGGTGAAGGTAGACTCGCTGCCTTCGCCGATGGTCCTATCGCCGATTGCCGCAAGCACCGGCGCGACGTTGACCTCGGAAACGGTCACGGTGATTGTCTCGGAGTCGGTCGCTGTCCCGTCATCAACGGTGATCGTGATGTCGTAGGTGTCCGGTCCTTGTGCGTCGGTTGGCGTCCAGGTGAAGCCGCCGGTTGCGCTGTCGATCGCGGCGCCTGCCGGGGCACCCGCGTCGAGGCTGTACGCAAGCGTCCCGCCGTCCGGGTCAGTTGCCGTCGCTGTGAACGTCAGCTCGGTGAGCTCGCTCACGGACTTGTCGCCGATCTCCTCAAGCACCGGAGTCTCGTTCACGTCGGTGACTGCGATTGTGACCGTGGCAACGTTGGAGTAGTACTCCCCATCGTGGGCGCGGTATGTGAAGGTGTCGGTACCAAAGAAGTCAGCATCAGGCGTGTAGGTGAACGAGCCATCTGGTGCGAGTGCCAGCGTACCGTTGACGACATCAGCGACAACCGTTGCGGTGAGCAGGTCACCCTCAGGGTCAGTGTCGTTCGCGAGCACGCCGGGTGCGGCCGTGGTGAGCACGCTGTCCTCGGCGACGAGGTACGCGTCGTCCGCGGCCACAGGCGCATCATTGACGCCCATGACATTGATCGTGACCACAGCTGGCGTAGAGAAGTACTCTCCGTCGGTGACGCGATAGGTGAAGGTATCGAAGCCGGAGAAATCAGCATCAGGCGTGTAGGTGAACGAGCCATCGGACGCGAGCGACACCGTGCCGTTGATGGCATCGGTCACAGGCTCCGCGGTCACATCGTCACCGTCCGGGTCGATGTCGTTAGCGAGCAGGCCGGGTGCGGCGATGGAGATCGGCATACCCTCGTCGGTTGTGTACCAGAGCGTCTCGAAATACGCGGAGCCAGCGGTCGTGCCCGCGTCGTCGTCACCGTATGCCCCGATCACCACGGCGTCACCGGAGATTGCGACAGCGTACCCAAAGTAGTCGCTAGCCGCCCCATCGGCGGCCGTCAGCTTCGCCTGCTGTGTCCAGGCAGTGCCTGAGCGGGTGAACACGTA
>CAZSUO010000078.1:2836-9167 GCA_964610065.1 uncultured Coriobacteriaceae bacterium
CAGTGCCTGAGCGGGTGAACACGTACGCTGAACCGGAGTCGGTTCCTTTGTCATCGTCCACGCAGGCTCCGATCACCGCGGTGTCGCCAGACAGCGCGATTCCAAGGCCGAACGTGTCGCCCGCTACCCCATCGGCGGCCTTCAGCTTCGCCTGCTGCGTCCAAACACCGTCCGAGCGGGTGAACACGTAGGCCGAGCCTTTGGACGAGTCGTCACCGGACGCCCCGATCACCACGGTGTCACCGGAGACCGCGACGGTGTACCCAAACAAGTCACTGGCCGCCCCGTCTGCGGCTATCAGCTTCGCCTGCTGCGTCCAGGTTCCGCCTGATCGGGTGAACACGTAGGCCGAGCCCCTGCCTGAGTTCTCACCCTTCGCTCCGATTACCGCAGTGTCACCGTCGATCGATGCCGCGAAGCCGTACGAAGAGCTGGTTGTGCCATCAGACGCGAGTACCTTCTGAAGGGCCGCCGCCGGGTCATCCAGGGCCACGGGCGCGTCGTCAGTAGCCGTGACCGTGATCGTGACCGTTGCAGGCTCTGAGGACAGCTCTCCATCGCGGGCGCAGTATGTGAAGGTGTCCGTACCGAAGAAGTCGGCATCAGGTCTGTAGGTGAACGAGCCGTTCGAGGTGAGAAACACCGAACCGTTTACGGCATCGCTGACAAGGGTCGCGGTCAGTGGGTCATCCTCACGGTCGCTGTCGTTCACAAGCACGCCGGGCGCGGTCGTGGTGAGCACGCTGTCCTCGGCGACGAGGTACGCATCGTCCGCGGCAGCAGGCGCATCGTTCACGGGCTTGACTAGGATCGTGACCGTGGCGGGCTCTGAGAACAGCTCCCCGTCGGAGGTGCGGTATGTGAATGTGTCGGTACCGAAGAAGTCAGGATCAGGCGTGTAGGTGAACGAGCCATCAGACGCCGGTGCCACCGCACCGTTGAGGGCATCGCTGACAAGGGCCGTGGTCAGCGGGTCACCGTCGGGGTCACTGTCATTCACGAGCAGGCCCGGAGTGACGATCGAGAGCGGTGTGTCCTCGTCGGTGTCGTACGGTAGGACGGCGAAGTACGCCGAACCGGTCGAGACGCCCAGCACGTCATCCTGCCACGCCCCGATCAGGGCGGTGTCGTCCGAGACCGCGACGGCACAACCGAACTCATTCTCACCAGACCACCCGTCTTCGTCTTCCAGCTTCGCCTGCTCAGTCCAGGTATCGCCCGCGCGGGTGAACACGTAGGCCGCACCGGCCCCACTTCCGGTCAAGCTTGGAGCCCCGATCACCACGGTGTCGCCCGAAATCGCGACCTCACGACCGAACCAGTCCCAGCCTCCAGAATCCGAGGCCGTCAGCCACGCCTGCCTCGTCCAGGCAGTGCCTGTGCGGGTGAACACGTAGGCCGCACCGGAGTCCTCGCCTTCGACGTCCTCATGGACTGCCCCGATCACCGCGGTGTCTCCGGAGACCGCGACCGCAATGCCAAACATCGCTCCGGACGCAACCCGGTCTTCGGCCCACAGCTTGGTCTGCTGCGTCCAGACGCCGTCCGTGCGGGTGTATACGTACGCCGAACCGTACTCGGGGAGCTGCCCGGAGTTGCCGTCGTCCTGGTACGCCCCGATCACAGCGGTGTCGCCGTCGAGTGCGACCGCATAGCCGAACCTGTCAAGATCCTCACCGAAATCTCGGTCCGACAGCTTGGCCTGCTGCGTCCAGGTATCGCCAGTGCGGGTGAACACGTAGGCGGAGCCGGAGTCACCATTTGCCCACTCGTCATAGCGTGCCTCGGGCGCTCCGATCACGACAGTGTCCCCAGAGAGCGCGACTGCGGTCCCAAACGCGTCGCCGTACGACCAATCTGCGGCTGTCAACTTCGCCTGCTGCGTCCAGACAGTGCCCGTACGGGTGAATACGTAGGCCGCACCGGCGCCGTTCCCCTTCTCGTCGTCGCTGCGTACCCCGATCACAATCGTGTCTCCCGAGACCGAGACCGCGCCGCCGAACAGGTGATAGTCCTCCGCGTCCGCGGCTGTCAGCTTCGCCTGCTGCTTCCAGCCACTGCCCGTACGGATGAACACATATGCAGCACCAGCATCTGTCCCCTTCTCGTCGTCAGCCCACGCTCCGATCACAGCGGTGTCGCCGTCGATCGATACGTCTGTGCCGAACAGCGCCTCGGCCTTTCCATCAGAAGCCAGTACCTTCTGAAGGGCTGCCGTGGGGTCGTCCACAGCGAGAGGCGCGTCGTTCACTGCCTCAACGGTGATTGTCACGGTCGCCGGCGCCGAGGTGAGCTCGCCGTCCGACGCAGTGTAGGTGAAGCTGTCCTGGCCGCCGTACCCCGCATCAGGCGTGTAGGTGAACGAGCCGTCCGCCGAAAGCCCCACTGTGCCGTGCGAGGCATCGTCCGCAAGCACCGCGGTGAGCCCCTCGCCCATCGGATCGCTGTCATTGCCGAGCACGCCGGGTGCGGGAACGGACAGCGGCGTGTTCTCCCTGGTCATGAGCGGCAGCCCACCGATGTACGCCGAACCGGAGCCCGAAGCCTTGTCGTCGTCCCCGTACGTACCGATCACTGCCGTGTTGCCGTTAAGCGCGACCGATACGCCGTAGCGGTCTTGGTCCGCCCCGTCGGCAGCCGTCAGCTTGGCCTTCTGGGTCCAGGTGGCGCCTGATCCCGCGAACACGTACGCCGAACCAGAGTTCGCACCCTTGTCGTCGTCGCCGTACGAACCGATCAGTGCCGTGTTGCCGTTAAGCGCGACCGATATGCCGAAGAAGTCATTCGCCACCCCATCAGCTGCGGTCAGCTTCGCCTGCTGCGACCACGAGTTCTCCGAGCGGGTGAACACGTAGGCCGCACCGGCGCTCCCGCCCTTCTCGCCGTCCCGCCATGCCGCGATCAGAGCAGTGTCGCCGTCAAGCGCGATGGCCGCGCCGAAGTTCTCGGAAGGCTCTCCGTCTGCTGCGGTGAGCTCCGCCTGCTGCGTCCAGACACTGCCCGAGCGAGTGAACACGTAGGCCGAGCCGGAGTCCACGCCCTTGTCGTCGTGATAGTACGAGCCGATCACCACGGTGTCGCCCGAGACCGCGACCGCCGAGCCGAGGCGGTCGTTGAGCCTTCCGTCTGCGCCGGTCAGCTTCGCCTGTTGCGTCCACACGGCTCCCGACCCCGTGAACACATAGGCCGCGCCGGCGTCGGAGGCCTGATCGTCGTCTCCGATCGCACCGAACACCGCTGTGTCGCCGGAGAGTGCCACCGCGGTACCGAACCCGTCCAACGCCTCTCCGTCTGCAGCGGTCAGTATCGCCTGCTCGGTCCAGGTCGCATCGGAGCGGGTGAACACGTAGACGCACCCGCCGTTGCCGTTCGCGCCGCTTGCGCCGATCATGACAGTGTCCCCGGACAGCGCGACCGAGCTACCGAAGTACTCGTAGTCCGCCCCAACCGCAGCGGTCAGCTTCGCCTGCTCGGTCCAGACGCCACCAGAGCGAGTGAATACGTAGGCCGCACCGGACGCGATGCCCCTGTCGTCATCGTAAGGCGCCCCTACGATCGCGGTGTTGCCGTCGATCGACACACAATCGCCGAGCTGGTCCTCCGCCGCGCCGTCAGCGGCGAGCAGTTTCTGCATCGCCTCCGGATCATCGAAGGCCATGGGCGGCGCAATAGCCACCGCGGGCGCCGGGGCGAAGGTCACGCCCAGCGTCACCAACGCTAAGGAAAGCAGCAAACAGAGCCCTCGCTTGAGACGTTCAGCCGTCCCGAACCGCTGTGGTGTCATCGCGCGGGCTCCGTGTGTCATGCCGTTGCTCCCGTTCCGTGGGTTTCAGTGCGAGGCCTGCCACGCATACCTCTCCCTATGTGTTTCGGACAACAGCGGGCCGCCCTTGACTCTCACTTCCACGATTTTCAACCGATTGGCGGTGCATCCGAAGGGCGACACGCACAGAGACCCCGGCATGTCCGCCGCGGTCTCTCGAGTCACTGGGGGGCGATAGTGGACGAGCTTCAATCCCTACCGCTTGGGCCGGAACTCGACCCCGCCCATACCATCGAAGTGGGCGTCTTGTGTCCACAGCACGGCCTCGTGCAGGCGGGCGGTGGCCAGGATGATCGCATCCGCCATCGCAAGCCCCGACTCGAGCGACAGCCGTGCGGCATCCAATGAGAGTGAGGCCGAGAGCTCGACGACCGTGCCTTGCATCATCACGCCAACGGCATCAAGCGCCGCGGTCTCGTCTGCGATCTGGGCGGTTCGCTTGAACACCTCGAACACGATCAGCGTGGGCACGATCAGGCGCTCGGTGTCCTCGATCGCCGACGCGAACTCCTCGGCGTTGGGGCCATCGCCGAAGTACTCGAGCCATGCTGAGGAGTCTACGACGTTCACACCCGCTCTTCTCGGTCGCGCTCGAAGGTGGTCTCAAGCCCACGTAGCATGCCGCGAAGCTCGCGTGCTGGCTTCAGCGGGATGAACTCGATCCGGTCGCCATACGCGATCACATGCACTTTCTGTCCTGGGACCAGGCGCAGCTGTCTGCGCACCGACTTAGGGATGACGACCTGGTACTTGGGAGAAATGGTCACTGTCTCCATGAAGACGCCTCCAATCGGCATACGATTACTATATCGATGCGCATACCGTACAACAAGCGCACGGCGGAGTGCGCCCCGCCGACTGTCACGTTGGCCACACATGCGGGAATGCATACATCAGAGAGGGGGCGATCACCATGATCGATGTTCACCTGTCCGAGAGCGACGTCGAGTTGCTGGTCCGAAGCCTCGAGTGGCTGCTTTCCGAGACCCGCATGGAGATCTGCGATACGGAGCAGGCAGAGTTTCGGGCGACCTTGAAGCAGGAGAAGGCCGCACTGGAGCGCCTGATAGGGCAACTCAAGACGGGGGCGCTACAGTCCACCGCCGACGTTCACTAGCGCCACGACCCATCGAAGGTAATGCGATCGTTCACATCGAGCGGTTCGCTCTCATGCGCCTGTGGCGTGCCCCCTGCCTCGAAATACAAAGGCCCCGGCACGTGTGCCGGGGCCTCGAGTCACTGGTGGGCGATACAGGATTTGAACCTGTGACTTCTTCCGTGTGAAGGAAGCGCTCTCCCACTGAGCTAATCGCCCGTACGCCGCAGAAGCGACGGCGACCATTGTAGTCGAGCGCCGCGCAGGCCGCTAGCCCCTCACGCCAGGTTTGTCGGGCCCGCCGCCGGCTCGCCCGCATCGCTCGCGAGCGCCACCTTCAGTCCGTCGTACCCGCGCGGGTGCGTCTGGTGCCACGTCCACGCATCGCGCACCATCGTCTGCAGGTCGCGCTCCGGCCGCCAGCCCAGCACCCGCTCGGCCACGCGGTTGGATGCTATCAGCGCCGGAGGATCACCGTCGCGGCGGGGCCCCTCCTCCACGCGTATCTCGGCGCCCACCACCCGCGAGCACACATCCACGACCTCGCGGTTCGAGTACCCGCGCCCGCTACCCAGGTTGCACACCACCGGATCGCCGTCATCGCCGAGGTACTCAACCGCGCGCCTGTGGGCCTCGGCAAGATCGAGCACGTGGATGTAGTCGCGCACGCAGGTGCCGTCGGGCGTGGGGTAGTCGGTGCCGAAGAGCGTGAACGCCCCCTGACCCGACGCCGCGACGCCGAGGAGCCGGGGCACGATGTGCGACTCGGGCTCATGCGCCTCGCCGAGGGAGCCGTCGGGCCACGCACCCGCCACGTTGAAGTACCTGAACCGCACGGCGTCGATCGAACCGGCCGCCTCGCTGACCTCGATCAGCCGCTCGAACGCGAGCTTGGAGGCGCCGTACACGTTCACGGGATGACGCGGGGCGTTCTCGGTGATCGGCATACGCTCCGGCTCGCCGTACACAGCGGCCGTGGACGAGAACACAAGCTTGCGCACACCACAGCGCACCATCCGGTCGAGCATGTGCGAAGGCTCCGCAAGGTTCTTGCGGTAGTAGAGGTCGGGGTCGCGCTGCGACTCGGCCACCTCGATGTACCCGGCGCAGTGCACCACCACATCCACGTCGGGCAGCACGTCATCCAGGAGCGCGAAATCCCCCACCGAACCCTGGATCAGCCATGCGCGCGGGTCGACGGCGGCCGCATGTCCTCGCTCGAGCGAGTCCAGCACCGCAACGGAGTACCCGTGATCCAGAAGATGCCGAACAGTGACGCTGCCGATGTACCCGGCGCCACCGGTCACAAGAACGCGCATCGATCACTCCCCCGGCAGGCTTACGAACCCGCAGAGCATAGCACGGGGTTACGACAGGCCATAGCCGACCGAACCGGTGTGCTCGAGGAACGC
>CAZSUO010000079.1:0-9082 GCA_964610065.1 uncultured Coriobacteriaceae bacterium
TCCCGTGTCGAAACCAGTCGCCCCCGGAAGGTGAGGTATGTGAAGGTGCTGCCGCCTGGCACCTCAACGCCTGGCGGGTCTTGCAGTATAGACTCCGAGCACAACGCGTGCCAGTGCGCAGCACACACTGCCCGATTGCGAATCACGAGCGCGGTTTCGGGTATCTTATTGGCAGAGATCACGCGCCAGGCTGCCGAGAGGAGCCATCCATGGACCCGAGTCAGTTCCCACCTCCCCCATCCGCACCTGAACCACCACAGGTACCGGGGGCGCCACCTGAGCCGCAGCCCGCCCCTCCCGCTGAGCCGGCTCCACCGGCTCCCCCCGCACCGCGGCCCGAGATCCCGGCCCCTCCGGCCCCGATGGTCCCACCGCCGGTAGCACCCACGGTCTCAGCACCCCAGACACCCCCGATGACGGCGCCCCAGGCGCCCGCACCTGTCACACCTGGCGTGCAGTACGCACCCCCACCCCCGCCCGATGCCGGCACGCCAGCGTACGCTGCGCAGGCAGCCCAGCCACCCAAGAAGAAGAGCAAGACGCTCGTGATCGTGCTCGTCATCCTCGGCGTGCTGCTGCTGTGCTGCATAGGCTCGGTGGTGCTCGGATGGGGGTTCATCGCAACCACCGCTGAGGAGGTCACCGGCTCACTCGAAGACGCAGGCATTGACGTCGCGACGCCGGATACGGGATCCACCGATACCGGCTCGAGCGATACATCCGGAGGCAGGTCGGAGTGGACCGGGTTCCAGCCGCAACTCGACGACGCGTCGATCTACGCTGAGCCCACCGCCCAGCAGACGGCGATCATCGCGGAAGTCCATGAGAAGCTGTACCCCGACTTCGTCATCGAGGACACAGTCGCGGAACCGGGCACCGAAGACCGCCCGGACATGCTCTTCGTGAAGGCGTCACTCGCACGCGACCCCGAGGTCCGCATCGCGTACTACATGTGGACCGACTCCGTGGCCTCCACCGCCGCCGACAAGCATCTGACCGAGGACCAGACGGAGACATACGAGACCCTGGCGCAAGCGTCCGACGGGACCTACTACATCTATGACCACGAGAACCTCGAGGATGTGATGAGCGGCACGCTCGACAGCGACCTGATCTCGGTACTCAAGCAGGCCGAGGTGGACTTCCCCGGCTACGTCGCCATCATAGCCGGCGATGACAACGACAACATCGGCGTGGTCCTCACTCGATGGGACGTCTTCCCTGACCTCAACAAGGGCCTGGCGGTGACCTTTGCGCCGGATGGCTCCGGCTGGACCGTCCAGGACGTCACCGACTGGTAGGTGGCTCGCACCGCCGGTGATACACCCGCTCGATGCGCACAGAGAAGGGCCGCCTACGGGCAGCCCTTCTCTGTGTCGTGATGCGGATCCGGACCCTACTCGCCCTTGTTCCGGTCCCGAAGCGCGCGCTCCACGTCACGCTTCTGGTCGCGCTCCGCGATCGCGTCGCGCTTGTCGTAGAGCTTCTTGCCGCGCGCCAGGCCGATCTCGACCTTCACGAGGTTGCCCGGCGACAGGTAGACCTTGAGCGGCACGAGCGTGTACCCACGCTCCTTCGTCTTGCCGAGGAGATACCGTATCTCCGAGCGATGCAGGAGCAGCTTGCGCTCGCGGTCGACGCGGACGTTGCTGCGATTCCCGTGACTGTACGGGGAGATGTGCACGTTGTGGAGCCAGATCTCGCCCCTCCGGATGGTGGCGAAGCTGTCACGCAGGTTCGTCTTGTTCTCGCGCAACGACTTCACCTCGGTGCCGGTGAGGACGATGCCAGCCTCGAAGGTCTCATCCACGAAGTAGTCGTGGTAGGCCTTCTTGTTGGTGGCGATGATCTTCTCTTCGCGTGGCATTCTGATCCTCCGGGCGCGCAACGGGCGCCCCTCACGGGACGCCCGAGCATTCTAGCATGCGGTGTACGGTGGGCCTTACGGCGTGAAGTCGGTGCCCGGCTTGAGCCTGAGCACGAACGCCGCCAGCAGCTTCGCTGTGTTCTCCACGTCGTCGAGGCAGAGCACCTCGGTCGGTGTATGCATGTACCTGAGCGCAACGCTCACGAGTGCGGCGGCCTTTCCCCCACGAGAGAGCTGGATCGCGTTGGCGTCGGTTCCCGTGCCGCGCGGAGCACCTTCGATCTGATACGGGATGCCCTCGGTCTCGGCGGCTTCAATGAGCAGCTCGAGCACCTTGGGGTTGATGTTGGCGCCACGCGACAGCACCGGACCGCCACCGCACTTCACCTCGCCGAACTTGCGCTTGTCCACATCGAGGTAGTCGGTGGCGTGGGTGACCTCCACAGCGATACCCACCACCGGGTCCTGGCTGTAGGCCGAGGTGGTGCCGCCCCTCAGGCCGATCTCCTCCTGCACGGTGCCCGCAGCGATCAGATCGCCTGCGGCGCCGCCCGCTTCCTTGACGAGGCGCATCGCCTCAGCGCAGATCCACGCACCCATCTTGTCGTCGAACGCGCGGGAGACCGCCATGCCGTCGCCGAACGTCTCGAGGCCCACGCCGTACGTCACCTGATCGCCGATGCGGACCTTCTTCTTCACATCCTCGCCGCTCATGCCCAGATCGATGAACATGCGGTCGATCTTGACGACCTTCTTCCGGTCCTCGTCCTCGAGCAGGTGGATGGGCAAGCGGCCGAGCACGCCACGGAGCACGCCGTCCTTCGCGTGCACGTCGACGCGCATACCGGGCAGGATCTGCGGATCGTGCCCACCGATGGGAGCGAAAGCGCAGTATCCGTCATCGGTGATGTAGGTGACCATGAAACCGATCTCGTCGATGTGCCCGGCGAGCATCACGCTCGGACCGTCGGCCGTGCCCTTGAGCACTGCGTGGACCGAACCCATGACATCGGTCGCGACCTCGTCGGCGAGCGGGGTCACGTACTCCCTGAACACCCGCGCGGCCGGCTGCTCATAGCCGGACGGAGACGGAGCCTCGACAAGCGTCTTGAAGAACTCGAACGACTCGGGACGCATAGAATGTCCTCCTCGGTGGATACTTGAACGATTTCTTAGTGTACCGCCCGGTCTGCGATCATGCCAGGTCAGCGTATGCGCCGCTCGCCCGCTTGGCGCTCTTGTGCTGGTACATCCGCTCGTCGGCACGGCCGAGTGCGTCATCCAGCGACTCACCGGAAGCGGGGTCCAGCATGGAGGCGCCCCAGCTCAGGTCGAGCCACGCCGCCGAAGGCTCCGCGGACCGCGCCGCAAGCGCATCGGCAAGCCGGGTCAGCGCCGAATCCGCCGTGGTCCCGTCCTGTTCGTAGAAGCACACCACGAACTCGTCACCGCCCACCCGGGCGATGAGATCGGCACTGCGGAACGTCGCACGCAGCAGGTCAGCGGCCGCGACCAACGCGCGATCACCGGCCTCGTGGCCGTGGAGATCGTTCAGCGCCTTCAGGCCGTCACAGTCGAGGAACACGACGTGTACGGGAGTACCCCTGCGCCCGGCGTCCCTGACGATGTGCTCGGCGATCGTGAAGAATCCACGCCTGTTGTACAGCCCGGTGAGCTGGTCTCTCAGCGACAGCTCACGGACCTCTTCCTCCATGCGCTTTCGCTCTGTGACGTCCACGATGCTGATGAGCATGTACTCCACGCCGTCGACCGCCACAGCCTCCCCGGAGACCATGCCCACGAGGGACTCGCCGTGCCGGTTCCGGAACCCGAACTCGCGTCCCCGCACGGGGCGACCTTCCCGGAGTTCGTTCACGACCTCGTCACGATCGTCCCATCGCTCCCAGAGCACGAGGTCGCGGCTCGGCCTCCCGATCACTTCTTCTCGCGAGTAGCCGGTGAGGTCGAGAAACGCCTCGTTCACCTCATAGACCGCTGTTCCGTCCATCCGGGTCATCACGAGAGCGTTGGGAGATGCCCGGAACGCTGTTGCCAGCAACCCCTGCTGTGTCTGAAGCTCCGTGTCGAGCAGGTCGTTGATCATGAGCACGATCAGCAGTGCCATCGTGACCGCTGCCACGCCCGTGAGCATGATGATGACCACGTCGAACGAGCCGGCCTGCATGAAGTCGCTACCCTCGCCGAGCAGCCATACGCCGAAGATGCGTGCACCGTATACGCCGAAGAGGGCCACGAACGCGAGACCCACATAGCGAGTCGAGTGACGCAGCCACGGCTCCACACCGGCGAGCATCAGCCAGGCCGCACGAGCGAAGACGGCCATGAGCGCGATGCTGCTCGCATAGACCCGCGTTTCCACAGCAACCCCGCCGAGTGAGAACCAGGTGAACAGCGCGGAGTACGCCACGAGCAGGGCCGCATCGAGCCAGCGGGTCCGTGCGCACCCCGCCAGTCGCTCGAGCCCCAGAAGGACCCCGTAGGCGCCAAGGAGCGCGAGGATGTTGCCCATCCCGATGGTGAGCAGGTTCGGGAGAACCCCCCTGAGCGCGATCACCAGGATGCCGAGACACTGCGTCAGGAATCCGGCGAAGATAAGGCTCATGCCTTTGAACCGCGTACGGTTCTGATGCCAGAGCACGCCCGCGATCGTGACGCATGCGCCGAACAGGCACACCATTGCCAAGAGCGCAGTCCTCATGTCGAGCGCTGCCATGCCGCTCCCTGTCGCCTCAGTGAAACACTGCCGCGCATCACGCCAGCTCGAAGTCCAGTCTTCGCTCGCTCACACTGGCATCGAGCACCCTCACCATGACCTGTTGGCCGAGACGGTAGCTCGTGCCCGTTGACTCGCCTCGCAGCAAGAAGCGCTCCGCGTCGAGCTTGTAGTAGTCATCGGCCATCGCGTCCACATGCACAAGACCCTCGGCAGTATTTTCCAACTGAACGAACAAGCCGAAGTTCGTGACACCGGTGATGATACCGGGATACTCCTCGCCGAGGTGCCGCGCCATGAGAGCGACAAGCTTGACCTTCTGGCTGTCGTCCTCGGCGGCCTCGGCCTCGCGCTCCATCGTGGACGAGTGCTCCGCAAGCCACTCGAGCTCCGGGATCATCGCCGAGGTGGGCGGCTGCTCCAGCGACCGCGTGAGCTGCGCTTTGAGCAGGCGGTGCACGATCAGGTCGGGATAGCGGCGGATGGGGCTGGTGAAGTGCGTGTACGCCTCGCTTGCGAGGCCGAAGTGCGGGCCGAGATAGTCGACGTAGCGCGCGCGTTCGAGCGAGCGTAAGACGAGCGAGTTGATGAGCCGCTCCTCGGGCCTGCCGTGGGCGAAC
Source organism: uncultured Coriobacteriaceae bacterium (assembly GCA_964610065.1). Taxonomy (GTDB): domain Bacteria; phylum Actinomycetota; class Coriobacteriia; order Anaerosomatales; family Anaerosomataceae; genus Anaerosoma. The sequence continues at coordinate 5,222 of CAZSUO010000079.1, forward strand.
GCGACGATCTTCTGGAAGGTGGCAGGTGTGGCGCCGTGCAGCTCCTGCACCGGGTACCCGAACTCCTTGAGGATCACCGCCACCTGCGCGAGCGCATCGGCATCCGGGTCCTCATGGATGCGGTAGACCATCGGCGCCTTTGCTGCGGTCATGTGACGCGCCACCACCTCGTTGGCGGCGATCATCGTCTCTTCGATCATGTTGGTCGCCTCAGTGCGCGAGCGCAGCACCACATCGATCGGCTCACCGCGGTCGTCGAGTGTGACCCTCGCTTCGACGGTGTCGAAGTCGAGACCTCCCCGCGCGATACGCCGATCGCGGATGCGAGCCGCAACGGTGCGGAAATCCGCGAGCGCCCGCTCGCTCTCGGCATCGGGGAATCCTCCGTCGTCGAACCAGCCCTGCACCTGGTCGTAGTCGAAGCGCCGGTCGCTCCTGATGACCGAGGGATAGCATTCGGAGCGCTCGACCAGACCGGTCTTGTCCAGCAGCATCTCCACCGTGAACGTGAGCCTGTCCTCCTGCGGGTTCAGGGAACAGATCACGTTGGACAGGTGCTCGGGCAGCATCGGGAGAACACGGTCTACCAGGTACACGCTGGTCGCCCTGTGGCGCGCCTCGACGTCCACCACCGAGTCCCAGGGGACGTAGTGGCTCACATCAGCGATGTGCACCCACAGACGGAATCCTCCCCCCTCGCGTACGATGGAGATCGCGTCGTCGAAGTCGCGCGCGTCGGCGGGATCGATGGTGAACGTGAACAGGTCACGGATGTCGCGCCGCCCGCGCGCAAGCTCTCCGTCGATGTCCTGGCGCAACGCCTCTGCGGCCACAATCACTTCAGGTGCGAACTCGGTGGCCAGCCCGTGTTCCCGGATGATGATCTCAACGTCCACGCCAGGGGCGCCTTCGGGGCCGAGCACCTCCGTGAGCACGCCCTGCATCGCATCGCGCTTGTCTGCATACCGGGTGATCCGCGCGACCACGATGTCACCGGGCTTCACCTCAAGCCCGCTGCGCGACAGATCGACGAAAAGGTCGCCGCGGATGCGCGGGTCTGTGGGCACCACGATGCCGAGCTTGCCGTGACGCTCGAACCGCCCCACGACCTCCGTGACGCCACGCTCGATGACCTGCACGACCTCCCCGGAGCGGCCGAGGTGGGTGCCGCGCGGATCGACGCGCACGCCAACGGTGTCGCCGTGCATCGCCCCGTTCATGTCCCGCTTACCCACGTAGATGTCTCCAAGCGGTGAACTCACGAAGCCGAAGCCCCGGCGGTTCACCGAGAGGCGCCCAACGGCCAGATGCCGCTCTCTCAGCGGGAGGTACTTGCCGCTTCCCACGTCGGCGACCAGGCCGGACTTCTCCAGCTGACGGAGCGCGTTCATCGCCTTGTCGGGATCGAGCCCCGGCCCACCACCCGCCTCGACCGCGCCGACGACGCCCATCGCGTCGAGCGGAGCTCCGGTCGCACGCAGCGCCTTGAGCACGAGCTTGTCCGGACGCATCGCTCCTCCGCTCCTCGCGTCGCACACCGCTGCCATTCGTCAGACAGGCGCAGTCGCGGGTTGTCTCGGGGGTAGAATCAACGTATGGTGCAACCTTACCGCAAGCAGCAGCATCAGGAGCCGTGATGGAACACCCTCACTCCCGCCCCCCGTTGCTCATCCGCGACGGCACACTCACGAACCCCCGCGACATCGTCCGTGCGCTCGAGACGGTCGAGTCGTTCACGTACCGCTACGAGGTCGATGGCGCGGAGATCGCGACGGGCCGGGCGACACTGGTGCGGATCATGCTCGATGACTACTCCGCCACGACACTCGTGAACGGGTGCCTGTTCCTGAACGTGGCGAGCTTCAACTACATGAACTTCTCCACCAGTCCCGACGGTCGCAGTCATCTCACGCTGTTCAACGATGGCGCGAGCTTCGAGATCACCCCCACAGACGACGCCGAGGGACGGCAGGGTCAGCGGAATGTGATCCGGATGATGGAAGAGAGCGTGTTCGAGAACAGCATGTTCGTCTCACTCGATGACGAGGACGACGACGACTGAGCACCCCGGGCCCGCTTCGGGCGTCAGCGCATCTTCCCCTGAAGGACCTCGATCGCCTTCTTCAGCTGCACGTCCGTCTCGCGTTCGGAGATGAGCTCATGTTCCATCTCAACGATCACATCGGGCGTGAGCCCCACACCATCGATGGCCGTGCCGTTGGGTGTGAGGTAGTGAGCGATCGTAAGCTTGACCGCGCCACCGAATGACAGCTCCTCGATCTGCTGCACGCTCCCCTTGCCGAAGGTCTGCTCACCCACGATCGTAGCCCTGCCGTGGTCCTTCAGCGCACCCGCGACGATCTCACTCGCTGATGCCGAGTTGCCGTTCACCAGCATCACGAGAGGCGCGTCTGTGGCGGTCTTCCCAGTGGCACGGTACCGCTCAGGCTCGCCGCTCCGCGCCTCGACCGAGACGATCACGCCATCGGAGATGAACAGTGAGCTTACTTCCACAGACGATGAGAGCAGCCCCCCGGGGTTGTTGCGCACGTCGAAGATGAACCCTCGCGCTCCCTGCCCGGTCAGGTCTTCGATCGCCGTGCGGACCTCGGTCACAGCGTTCTGGTTGAAGCCCTCGAGCTTGATGTAGCCGATGCCGTCATCGAGCAGCTCGCTCTCGATGTTGGGAACCTCGATCTTGGCGCGCTCGATGGTGAACCGCAGCAGCTCCTCGGCACCGTCACGGCGCACCCCGAGCTCCACGGTGGTTCCCTCTTCGCCGCGGATCCTGAGTACGGCCTCGTCCACGTCCCATCGCGGCCGGACCTCGCCATCGATCTCGACGATGAGGTCGCTCGGCTTGAGCCCTGCCTTCTCGGCCGGTGTGCCCTCGATGACCGAGTTCACCACGAGATCGTCGCCATCGTTGGAGATGGTGATACCGATTCCGTAGAACGAGCCCATGCTCTGCTCGTTGAAGTACTCGTAGTGCGCGGCGTCGAAGTAGACCGCGTGCGAATCCTCCAGCGACTCGAGCATGCCGCGGATAGCGCCAGCGGTCATCGACTCTTCCGACGAACGCTTCAGGGCGAGATCGTCGATGATGTCGGCGACCTCGGCCACCGCGTCCGGCACACCGTCGGCAGTGGGCGTGACAGCGCCGATCGCCTGTCCGAGGTCACCGGGCACGACCGTGCCGACAAGCACCCCGCCGGCAAACGCGGTGACGAGGAAGACCGCCGCGACGACCAGTGCGGCAACGACCTTGAGCGCTGTGTTCATCGGGTCCCTAGACTCTCAGGTAGCGCCTCATCGCGAACATGGCTCCCGCAAGACCCATCACAACACCAGCAACGACCAGGACGATAGAGACCTGTGCGGCGTCACCGCCGGTCATGGAGATGGGCAGGAAGGTCATCAGCTCACTGAGCTTGGGCAGGATGTAGAAGTACAGGATGCTGAGCGTGCCGATGGCAAGCAGTGCGCCCACCAGGCTCTGGAGCACGCCCTCCATGAGGAACGGGGTGCGGATGAACCAGTTCGAGGCGCCCACGAGACGCATGATGGCGATCTCCTTGCGCCGCGCGTAAATGGCGATGCGGATCGCGTTGTTGATGAAGATGAGGCTGATCACGGCAAGCATCGCAACGAAGACGATGCTCACCACCCGGATGATGCGCGTGACCGTGAACAGCTTCTCCACGATCTCCTGTCCGTACTCGAGCGACTTCGACGGATCGTCGGGCCTGTCAGCCACCGCCATGAAGCTGTCGCTCGCGACGATCTGCTCGACCACGGTTGACACGTTCCGTGGGTCCTTGAGGTCGATGTCCAGCGAGGCCGGAAGCGGGTTGCCCGGAA
>CAZSUO010000080.1:0-1739 GCA_964610065.1 uncultured Coriobacteriaceae bacterium
ATTCCCGCATACCGGGCGCAGACCGTGCTCGCCGGCACGCTGGTGATGATGGAGCTCTTCGGCTTGCTGGACACGCGTACCGTGGCGGCCAACCGCAAGGGCATCCGCGAGGCGCTCCTGCTCGAGATGGCACGCGGCGTCCATCAGCGCTGAGGGAACCCGGGTCGGCAGAGAGCCCGTCGCGTCCGCCGCCGCTACTCCCCCGTCGGCGCAGCGTACAGATCGAGCGCCTTGAGACGTGCCGGGACGTGGTAGCCCACCAACCGGCGCGTCAGACCGAACGCCTCGTTGAGCACGCGGCGCGGCACCTCGATATCCGCCACATCGACCATGCGCGCCTGCATGAACGCCGAGAGCACACCGCGGACCTCGGGGGGCGCGATCACGGTACCAGCCCCGTGCATGCCGCACGACGCGCACACCGGACCCGCGTCCTCCAGTGAGTAGCCATCACACGAGCCGGCATCCCCGCCACACGTGGTGCAGGTATGGAACTGCGGGCGATAACCGTGCATCGCGATGCCCTTGAGCAGGAACGCCGTCACGAGTGCGTGAAGCGTATCGATCCGGGCCGCCTCCATGACGTCGAGTGTGGTGCACGCCAGACCGAACAGCCGGTCCTCCATCTGACACTCGACGGATATCTTGTCGAGGAAGTCGACCACCACGGACGCCGCCGTGGTGCGGTCGTAGTCGCCGCGTATCCCCGCGTGCGACACGGCGATCTCGGCGTCGTTGATGATGTCGAGCGAGCGGCCCTCGTGGAGGAGCAGGTCGGCCACCACGAACGGCTCCACCCGGCCCCCAAGGCGTGAGCCGGGCTTCCGGGCGCCCTTGGCCACTGCGCGGACCTGACAGCCATCCTCGGCAAGGTACGTCACGATGAGATCGGTCTCGCCGAGCTTGGTCTTCTTGAGCGAGAGGGCACGCACGCGCCGGGATGCCATGACCTCAGCCGCGCGCCTCGAGCGCCTCGAGGATCTCGATCCCTGAGGACGTGCCAAGCCGCGACGCGCCCGCCTCGAGCATCGCAAGCGCGGTGTCGAGGTCGCGGATGCCGCCGGCGGCCTTCACGCCCACATCCGGGCCCACGGTCGCGCGCATCAGGCGCACGTCCTCGAGCGACGCGCCGCGCGGGCCGAAACCGGTGGATGTCTTCACGTAGTGCGCGCCCGCCTCGGCGGCGAGCACGCAAGCTCGTTCGATATGCGCGGGCTCGAGATAGCCCGTCTCAAGGATGACCTTCACGATACCTGCGCCGGCCGACGCATCCGCGACCGTACGCACAACGGCCTCGATGTCGTCACGCACGAAGCTGTCGTCGCCCTCGAGCAGCGCGGCGATGTTGAGGACCATGTCGACCTCGTGACACCCGAGCGCCACCAGGTGCGCGGCTTCCTCGGCCTTGGACTCCGTGTTGGCGTAGCCGAGTGGGAATCCGCACACCGAGCACACCAACGTGGGCGTGCCCGCGAGGTGCTGGCTCGCGAGCGGCACGAGGAACGGCGACACGCACAGCGAGGCGAACCCCATGCCGGCCGACTCGGCCATCCACGCTCCCGCACCCTGATAGCCGACGGTCGGCTTGAGCAGCGTCTGGTCGATCGCTCTGGCGAGTGTCGCGCGGTCCATCACGCTCACAACCCTTCTCCGTAGCCGAAGCGCTTGATCTGCGCCCCATCGCGGCGCCAGTCCTTGCGCACCTTCACCCTGAGGTCGAGATGGGCCTTCGTACCCAG